>CAMCDQ010000029.1 GCA_945873505.1 Chitinophaga pinensis | reverse complement strand
CTGTAACAGCAGGTAATCCCCAAGAATAAGTAGTTCCTGTAGGAATGCTATTTAAAGTTGAGTTAGCCGGTGTAATTGAAAATGTACCACTACTACAAATCGAATTTGTAAAACTTTCAGTAATACTTGGTCTAGGTTTTACCGTAATGATATAATTATAAGTAATCCCTGCACAAGCAGAGGCATCGTTAGTTGCTGCTACAGCTGCATAGGTAATTGTTATTGGCGCGTTAGTATTATTTACTAATGTTTGCACAGGAATGGTATTGGTTCCTGAAGTGGTAACTCCAGTAATTCCGGCTGGTTGTGTTGCAGTCCAAGAGAATGTTGCACCAGTAGTTGTACTAGTTAAAGTTACTAAGGCGGAAGTATCACCCGAACAAATGGTTTGAATGGCGGGCGAGAAGCTAACCGCTGGGCTAGGGTTTACAGTGATGGTATATGATTGTGTAGGTCCTGTACAAGCAGGTGTTCCATTTGAAAAAGATGGGGTGACTGTAATTGTACCTATTATTGGACTTGGAGTGTTATTAGTCACATTAAATGCATTAATATTTCCAGTTCCTGAAAGTGCTAATCCAATTGCAGGGTTTGAATTGGTCCAACTATACGTTGTTGTTCCCCCAGTATTGTTGGTTGAGAAAGTTACAGCTGAAGTAGTTGATCCATTACATAAAATTTGATTTGCAATTGTATTTACTTGTGCTGTTGGATTCACTGTTATTGTAAAGGTTGTAGCCGTTCCAGAACAGCTTACACCGTTATTGGTGTAACTTGGCGTAACTTGTATCGTAGCAACGACAGGACTTGTTCCTGTATTGGTAGCAGAAAAAGCAGGAATAGTTCCCGTTCCAGCTGCAACTAATCCAATACCAGGCGTGTCATTGGTCCAAGAATAAGAGGTAGCTCCACCGGTGTTTGTTGTAGCAAAATTTATAGCGGCTAAAGTTCCTCCATTACATACCGTTTTATTTGTTATAGCATTTACTTTTGCGGAAGGATTTACAATTATAGTATAAGAAAACGGTGTGCCACTACAAGTAATAGAATTTGTATATTGAGGTGTTACAGTAATAGTTGCTGTAATAGCAGTTGTGCCATTATTTATTGCCGTGAAAGAAGGCATTGTATTGCTACCACTAGCTATTAATCCGATTGATGGAGTATTATTTGACCAATTGAATAGGGTAGTTCCGCCAGTATTATTGGTTGTAAAAGTTAGTAGTGGAACCGTGTCACCATTACATGCAATGATATTTGATACAGTGTTTACTTGACCTCTAGGATTTATAGTAATGGTAAATGTTTTAGAAGACCCTATGCAACTTTTACCCCCATTTAAGAAAGTAGGTGTAACTGTTATAGTTGCTACTATTGGACTTGTGGTATTGTTAACAGGAGTAAATATTGGAATATTTCCATTTCCTGAAGCGCCAAGTCCAATTCCTAATGTGTCATTTGTCCAAGCGTAAGTTGTCATACCAATGGTATTCGCACTTGTAAATGTAATTGCTGTAGATGCTGCTCCGGCACAAAACACAAAATTAGCTGGTTGGTTAACTTGTGCGGTAGGATTGACAGTAATTGTAAAAGTTATAGGCGTACCTGTACAACTCACTCCGCCATTTTCAAAAGTAGGCGTGACTGTAATTGTTGTATTTATAGGAGCAGTAGTTATATTAGTTCCTATAAATGAAGGAATATCTCCGTTACCTGGAGATGATAAACCCACAGCAGTATTGCTGCTTGTCCACGCATAAGATGTTGTGCCACCACTGTTAGCAGTTGAAAAATTAGATATAGTTACTGTATCTCCATTACAAACAACTTGTCCAGGAATAGTATTAACTTGTCCTCTCGGATTTATTGTAATTGTAAATGTAGTTGGTGTACCAGGACATGAAGTAGCTCCACTAGTATTAAATGGTGTTACTGTAATGGTTCCGGTTATAGGTGTAGCACCTGTATTTGTTCCTACGAAACTAATTGTGGTTGTTCCAGTAGCTACAAGTCCGATTAAGGGATTGCTATTTGTCCAAGAATAATTTGTGGCAGATGTTCCTGAAAAAGAGATAGGTCCGACACTTCCATTATGACAAACAACTACATTAGAAATGGCATTGATAGTCGGAGTAGGTATAACCGTAATTGTTACAGTATCTGTAACTGAATTACAAGGTCCCGGAGGGTCATTTGTAGTTAATGTTAAAACAATTGTTCCTATAAAACCTTCTGGAGGCGTGTAAGTACTTGTTAAACTATTAGCATTGGAAAATGTACCACCATTTGAAGACGTCCAACTACCTGATGAAGCGGCACCGCCAACGATTCCATTTAATTGTAACGTACCGTTTAGACAAACCGGATTGTAAGTACCGGCTTCTGCAGTAGCTTGACCATTTACAACTACTGAAAACGTAATTGTTTTAGCGGGACATGGTACTGCAGGAACAGCAGACGTTAATGTAAAGGTTATAGTTCCTGTGAAATTTATTGGTGGGGTATAGGTTGGTGACAAATTCGTAGCGCTAGGTGCAAATGTTCCACCTGCTACAGAAGCTGTCCAAGTTCCCGTAGTAGCCCCACCCGTAATAGAACCTGTAAGTGGAATACCTGTGTTTAAACAACTAGCTGTAGGACCAGAAGCTGTTATTTGCACAGCTGGATTTACAACAATACTACTTGAAAAAGTATTACTTCCACATTCATTTGTAAGCGTTAAAGTGTAGTTATAGGTTCCAGCTGTAGCAAAAGTAACGGATGGATTAGCGGCCGTTGTACTAGAAATTGATGCAGGAGGATTACTTCCAAAATTCCAATCATAAGTAACCGCTTGCGTAGCATAACAATTAAAAACGGTTGGGTTTAATGTTATAGTAGAACCTTCACAAATAATCTGTGGTGTTAGTGTAGTTCTTGGTTTATCTTTAATAGTTATGGTTAAAGACGTTGTATCGGGCTGACATAATAGACCAGCTACGGCGCTTTGGAGCGATGTTGTTAATTGTACGTTATACACACCAGCGCTAGTAAATGTAATTTCAGGTTCAAAAGAGGAAGCAGAGCCTGAGGTAAAACTCCAACCAGTACTACTATAATTTGAACAATTTAATGGATTTGAAGGTGTTACCTGCCATGCATACACATTAGTATTGGTACAACCTGGCACAGTAGATAAATTATCTAAAGTTACCGTAGTTGGCGCACAGTAAGAAGCTGGATTAGTAGTTGGACTCATTGTAAAATTTGCAATGACTTGTGGGTTGACACAGATGGTTTGTGTTTCAGATGTTATTCCACAAGTATTAGAGCCAGTGTATAATGTTATTACATATGTACCAGGTGTATTAAATGTAACATTTAATTGATTAGCGGCTGTTGGTAGCCATGCTCCTGAATTATTTGGTTGACCATTGTTGAAACCAAAATTTTCACTTGCTGAAATAAAAGTGTTAGGTATTAACAGTCCACTATTAGTGACTGGAATGTTCCCTGAAGGGCCTGAAATAGTCCAATACTTCTTATAATTATTTGTACAAGTATAAGTAGGTCCACCACCAATATTAAAACCACCAGTAGTAGTGTTATTAAAAATAACTGTGGTACCCTTACAAATTGAATTTTCATTTGGGGTTTTTGTAAAGTTAGCATCAGGTGCTGTTTGTATATTTATTGGACCAAAAGCACTACTAGTGGTACCACATGGATTTTTTACAGTGATAGAAGCTTGAAAAGAATTTGGATATAATGTTCCATTAATTGTTGATACAGTTCCACATGAAGTAATTGTATAATTATGTGTATAGGTTGCAGGTGGGGGGTGGTTAAAAATTACTGCAGGACTTCCATCATTTACCTCAAATGTATAAGTTGTATTTGGGCTATTTTGTGCCCCTGCAAGAATGTTATAAGTGACACTTCCGGGATTGCAAAGAACAGGTATACCCCCAGGATTTAATGTGGCAGTTGGACTCGCTCCAACATAAATGTAATAATTTTTTTCAGTAGAACAACCTGATGAATTTATAACAGTGTAAGTTAGGGAAAATGTACCAGAATTCTGATAAAAATGAAATGTTTCGGGAAGATTAGCTCCTGTGTACGTATCATTTTGACCATCACCCCAGTTGAAAACATGCTGGGTAGTTGATGTTGTGTTAGTAGAATTTGTAGTAAATGAAAACAGTCCACCATTTGTATTAGCATCACTTGAACAATAAGTGAAATATTGGTTTCCATTGAAATCAGAAGTTCCCCAAAAATTCCCACTTACAAGCTGAATGTTTATTATACTTGGCGTTGCACTATTCACAACCACATTCACACTACTACTTACACCATTTACTGTTAATGTAGTTGTAAAATTACCAGAAGTATTATAAGTTATAGTATGTGGCCCCGCCGTAGCAAAGGATGTAATATTTCCTCCAGGAAAAGACCATGCATAGATCGGGTTTGTACCTACTCCAGTAGATGTATCAGTATAGGTAATGGATTGGCCTTGGCAAATGGTAATTGTTCCACCAACTGCAGCTGGATTAGAAGTAAAACTGGCAGCTAACGCATTTTTTGAATGATAATTGGTTTCAGCAATGCCTGAATTGGCAGCTACTGTATTTGAAAATAATCCACAAAATAATACAAGAAGTATCATAAATTTATGAATTATATAATCTTTTAAAAAAAATGAAATTCTATAATATCCCCACATAATAGATTTTTTATTTTAAAATAAGTCACTAGTATTTTACTATTTAACTTTTAGATGCCGTGTAATTTTATAAAGTACTTCTACTCATAAAAGTATTTCTTTACAAAAATACTATATTTTTTTGTAGTTTACTTACTAAATACATATACTTGTTTACTAAAAAATAAAAATGATGATCAAATTATAATTAGCACAAAAAAGTATATTTAATTTAATTTAATTTAATAGTAAATCAAATTGCTAACTTAAAATAGTAAATTAACCAATATAATCTTGTGTAACATATATCAATTTCATTATTTTAGAAGTTTTATCTTTGCAAAAAAAAATAATCTTATGATAATTATCACAATTTTATTTAAAAAATACAATTAAATTTTATCGTATTTAACATTTGAAAATAGAACCAATTTATTGACACTAAACTCAAAGCATAGGGACTCGATTTTATCTCTTTAGGAATTAGATTAATTGAATAATTTGATAGGTTGTAAAAAGAAAAAACCCCGAAAATCATATGATTTCGAGGTTTTTGATAACTTTTGAAAGTTATTTCGCGGAGAAAGAGGGATTCGAACCCCCGGACCTGTTACAGTCAACAGTTTTCAAGACTGCCGCATTCGACCGCTCTGCCATTTCTCCAATAAGACGCATATGATTTTCTCAATGCGGTTGCAAATATAGCAACCTTTTTTTGATTTCAAAAACATTTATTCAGAAAATATATGTTTAATTACAGCTAATTAATTTTTAATGCTTTAAAGCGATGACTAAAGGGTGAACCAAAACAAACCTTTAAAATATTAATATTTTACATATTCTATAATTTCCAATCCATAACCAATCATACCCACTCGCTTAGTCTGCTCAGTATTAGAGAGTAACCTGATTTTTGATATATCAATATCGTGTAAAATTTGTGCTCCTATTCCAAAATCTCTATTGTCCATTTTGATTTGTGGTGCCTTGAAAACTCCTTTATTTTGTAATTCTTTTAATTCTATAATTCTATTTAATAAATCATCGGAATGAGATTCTTGATTAATAAATAACACTGCTCCTTTTCCTTCTGAATTAATCAATTCAAAGAGGTCGCATAATTTCTTGTTGGCGTCATTTGTAAGCGTACCTAAAATATCGTTATTAATTAAGGTAGCATTAATACGGGTTAATACAGCTTCGCCAATATTCCAAGTTCCTTTGGTCAAGACAACATGAATGCGGTTGTTAGTGGTTTGCAAGTAGGCTCTCAATCTAAAAATGCCAAAACGAGTCTGAATATCAAAATCTTCTTTTTTAACAATCAAGCTGTCATTTAGCATTCTGTAGGCTACCAAATCTTCAATAGAAACTAATTTTAAATCAAATTTCTTGGCCACTTCCACTAATTGTGGCAAACGCGCCATAGTTCCATCTTCATTCATGATTTCGACGATCACACCAGCAGGTTTAAATCCTGCTAAGCGAGCAAAATCGATGGCAGCTTCTGTATGTCCGGTTCTTCGTAAAACACCGCCTTGTTTTGCCATCAAAGGAAAAATATGTCCAGGTCGCGCCAAATCGTGTGATTTGGTTTCTGAATCTACCAATGATAAAATTGTTTTTGATCTATCTGATGCTGAAATTCCTGTAGTCACTCCGTTGCCACGCAAATCAACCGAAACCGTAAATGCCGTTTCCATGGGGTCGGTATTATTATTTACCATTACATGCAAACCTAATTCCTTGCATCGACTCTCTGTTAACGGGGCACAAATTAAACCTCGTCCGTTCGTAGCCATAAAATTGATCATTTCTGGTGTAACTTTTTCGGCAGCAGCCAAGAAATCTCCTTCGTTCTCTCGATCTTCATCATCAACCACAATAATGATTTTACCTTGACGAATATCATCAATGGCTTCTTCTATTGTATTTAACTTGAAAGTTGGTATTGACATTTGATTTAATTTTGTGATGGAAATAGTTTCTGAAATAATTTTTGAAAAGGGTGAAATATCGAATTAATATTGAATAACCCAATATCATTTGTAGCCCTAAAGGTAAGTAAAACGGCCAAAGGAGTCAATATTATCGACGACATCCAAGACCCTAAAAAAGGAGTAATTCCATTTTCTCCTGCCAATCTTTTTCCAAAAGTATTTATAAAGTGAAAAGTGATAAAAATTAATACCGCAAAAACAATCGGCAATCCAACGCCTCCTTTTCGGATAATTGCTCCCAATGGTGCCCCAATAAAAAACATGATCAAACAAGCAAAAGCTACTACAAATTTATCGTACAAAGCAATATAATGACTGTTTATTGTTTTTTTCTTGTACAAAATATCCTGCTTGGAACTGTCAATAGTAAGCAATGAATTGGAAACACTGCTGTTTGCTACTTCTAGAATTTGCATTTTTTGACTGTCATTTAGAAGTGCTAATAAATCCTTTTTTACAGCAATATTATCTTCCTTAACGGGTAATAAATTCTTATTGACCGCTGTCGAATATAAGTAGCGTTGGTGAATATTATCTGCAAAAGAAGCGATATCACGGTTGTAGTTTTTATGAAGCGAGTCTATCGTATAATTCAATTCGCCAACATTCAACATGGTAGTTGTATTGGTTATATTTTGATCGTTTTGATCGCCATTTAAAACCGACAAATCCAAATTAATTATATCTTTCTTAAAAGAAGCTTTCGCAAATGGAATTTTGTTTCTGTCCTCATAATTTTTTGGAATTATGTCTTCATAATAATAGCCATCATTCAATACTAATTTTAAAATATTAGAATTTTCATTACTTATTAATTTCCCGTTTTTAGCTTTAATAACTGTTCTAACGCCATCGCCACGAACTGATTTTTTATGAATGGTTATGCCAGTCAAAAAGTTTCCATTTTCACCTGATTTCTTATCTACTTTAATGGTGTAAAAACCAATTTCACTAAATTGTCCCTCAGTAATTGCCATTGCAGGTTTTCTCTGGGCTATATTTTTTCTAAAATTTATGAATTTATATTCGGCATATGGAATTACATTATTGGCAAAAATAAAGGCCAAAATACTTACGAAAAAGATTACTATTGTCAAACTTTTCATAGCACGTTGTAACGAAATTCCTGCCGATTTCATAGCAGCAAATTCATAGTTTTCGGCTAAATTACCAAAAGTCATAATCGAAGCTAACAATACCGAAAGTGGCAATACCAAAGGAATAATTCTCGGCATACCAAAAAGTAAGAATTTAACAATCAACATTAAATCTAAATCGCGACCTGCTAAATCATAAATGAAAAGCCAAATGGTTTGAAGAATGAATATAAAAAACAAAATTACAAATACCGTAGTAAATGTAATCGTGAAAGTTTTTAAAATGTATTTGTCAAGTATCTTCACTTCAAATTAATCTAATTTATTGATGTAGTATTTTGGGTACTTACTGGCGTCAAAGATAAATTGATTTTTTGATAACGGTTGGTTGGTTTTGAAAGAATTAACAGTCAAAGTTGTTTTAGTGCCATTCTTTCCTACCTCAATCAAATTATAGATATTTTTAGTTTGAATATCAATACCTAAAAGAATTTCTTTGCGTTGGTCTTTTGAACTATTGGGTGTCAATTTAATATATTGAATTTTGCGACCTTTAACATTCTGTATAATGTCCCAATTGAATTTGTAACCCGAATTAAAAAACGTAAGCATTTTTGATGGTGTTATAACATTTTCCTCTTTTTCATTGAATTTAGAAATCGAAACTTCTTCATCTTCAGGATTGATAGTATAGGTCTTTTTACCGTCAAATATCTTTGATACCCCCATTAAATTCAAAATATACATATTCCCTTTCATGGTTACATTTCCTTTGCTATCCTGATTGATATTTTCTTTTAAATTGTTCAAAGAATATTTAAAATCGATAACAATATTATCGTAACTCTTGATTTTTGCAGTCACTTCATCTAGCAATTCCTTCGCCTTTTTATCTTGTGCATTGGTACTAAAACTAAAAAGCATTGTGAAAGCAATTAAAATAAATCCAATAGCAGATTGGCTTTTTTTTAGTTGAAATGAATATATCTTGATTTTCATCTTTTTGTTTTAATTTTGTTCATTACTGAAAAACTGATCAAGAGCAGCCAAATCTAGAATATTTACGTTTCGTGCTTTACTTCCTTCAAATGGACCAACAATTCCTGCCGATTCCAATTGATCTATCAATCTTCCAGCGCGGTTATAACCTAATTTAAGTTTTCTTTGCAAAAGCGATGCAGAACCTTGCTGTGCAGTAACTATTATTTCAGCAGCTTCTCTAAATAAGGAATCTCTCTCGGAAATATCCATATCAAGATTAATGCCACTTTCGTCACCTACAAATTCCGGAAGCAAATAGGCATCTGGATACGCTTTTTGAGAACCAATGAATTCTGTTATTTTTTCAACTTCTGGAGTGTCGATAAAAGCACATTGCACCCGAACAACATCATTTCCATTTGTGTAAAGCATGTCTCCTCTACCAATCAATTGATCGGCTCCTTGTGTATCCAAAATGGTTCTTGAATCAATTTTAGAAGTTACTCTAAAGGCTATTCTCGCAGGGAAATTTGCTTTTATTAAACCTGTAATTACATTTACAGAAGGTCTTTGCGTTGCAATGATTAAGTGAATTCCGATGGCTCTTGCTAACTGTGCCAATCTCGCTATAGGCGTTTCCACTTCCTTTCCTGCAGTCATAATTAAATCGGCAAATTCATCAACTACCAAAACGATATAAGGTAAAAAACGATGCCCATTCTCTGGATTTAATTTACGTGCTTTGAATTTATCGTTGTATTCCTTAATATTTCTAACCATCGCATCTTTCAATAACAAATAACGATTGTCCATTTCCACACAAAGAGAATTTAACGTGTTCACAACCTTTGCGTTATCCGTGATAATTGCGTCACCAGAATCTGGTAATTTGGCCAAATAATGTCTTTCAATTTTATTGAAAAGTGTCAACTCGACTTTCTTAGGATCAACCAAAACGAATTTAACTTCTGCGGGATGTTTCTTATATAATAAAGATGTTAGAACCGCATTCAAACCAACAGATTTTCCTTGACCCGTAGCCCCTGCCATTAATAAATGGGGCATTTTAGCCAAATCAACTACAAATGTTTCATTGGAAATTGTTTTCCCTAAAGCAATTGGCAACTCCATTTCAGCCTCTTGAAAACGTGCCGAACCAATTACACTTTTCATAGAAACCATCGTCGGATTCTTGTTTGGAACCTCAATTCCAATAGTTCCTTTACCAGGAATTGGTGCTATAATACGAATTCCTAAAGCCGATAAAGACAAGGCAATATCGTCTTCCAAACTCTTGATTTTTGAAATGCGAATTCCAGCTTCTGGCACAATTTCATACAACGTAACCGAAGGACCAACGGTGGCTTTTATTTGTGCAATCTCAATTTTATAATTGCGAAGCGTTTCTAAAATTTTGTTTTTATTTTCTTCTAATTCTTCCTGATTGATAGTAATTCCGCCAGAGGAGTATTCTTTTAATAAATCTAATGTTGGGAATTTATAGTTGGATAATTCTAATGTTGGATCAAACAATCCAAAATCAGCTACCAAACGAGAGGCCAAATTTTCTTCTACAATATCTTCTTCGTGCGCTTTTTCAATAACAAATTCACTTTCTGTTTCAAATTTTCCAGTTGATGAAATCGGCGAAGAGGGCGATTTTAAAATAGGATCCATATTAATTTCCGAAGCATTATTAATGGTCGGTTTCAATGCTTCTTTATTAATTTCAAATTGGGAAGGTGGTTTCGAAATTGACACATCAACTTCATCAACTTCTGCAACTGCAAATTCCTCTAAATTATACAACCCATCAGAAACAGGTCTGTTTAGAGGTGTTAATTCAGTATCAATTTCTTTTTTAGTTCTTTCAAAAAAGGATTTTATAGCATCTGGAGATATTTTTATTTTGAATATCAAATAAATAATTATTGCTAATAATAATACCAAAAGCGTTCCTGGCTTCCCAATATAAGCTTGAGAAAACAGGTTCATTTCATAACCAATCGTACCTCCCAATTCGGGTAATGAAGTAGCGAAAAATCCAAGTAAAATGGAAATTATTACAATTGCAAATAAATCCCAAAACCATACATTTTTCATTTTTTTTAATGAAATATCCATGACCAAGAAAGCACCTGTTAAGAAAAATAATTTTACAAATAAGAAGGACGCAACACCGAAACCTCTATAAATAAACAAGTCTGCTAAAAACGCACCGGATTTACCCAACCAGTTGTTTACGGTTTGAGCTCGATTTGCTAATTCAGAAACAGCACTTTGATCTTCTTGCCCGTAAATAAAAAATGAAATAAACGCCAATAGCAAAGCCACAGAAAACAATATCAATACAAATCCAAATAAGATTTTGTATTGTCTTCCATACTTCCACGGTTTTTGATCTTCAGAATTAGATTCTTTTTTATCAGTTGTAAGTGTTTTTTTTGCCATTCTTGATTGTACTTATTAGTATTATAAAAAAGAATTTATATAAATTTTGGTAAATAGATCATCAAACCTATTGCCATTGCTGTCAATGCGGCAAAAAATACTGCACCAGCCGCAATGTCTTTAATAAAACCTATTCTATGATGAAATTCAGGGTGAATAAAATCAGCTACTTTTTCAACTGCTGTATTCAAGCCTTCAATACTTATTACCAAGCCAATTGCTAGAGTTTGAAATAGCCATTCTTCGTGAGAAATATGAAAGTAAAAACCCGCAATAATTAATACTACCGAGATTGACGATTGCACCATGATACTGTGCTCAGTCGTTATCAATTTGATAGCGCCTTTAAATGCAAATCCAATGCTTTTAAACCTTCCCGTAAAAAAGGTATTGTCTTTTTGAAATTCCATAATCGATATTAAAGTGCTGCTAAAGCTGCGTCATAATTAGGTTCGTTAGCAATTTCTCCCACTTGTTCCGTGTATGAAATTACTCCGTTTTCATCAATTACGATGATAACTCTCGAATGTAACCCTGCCAAAACGCTGTCTGAAATTTCCAAACCGTAGTCTTTTCCAAAAGCACCGGTATTAAAATCTGAAAGATTAATTACATTTTCAAGCCCTTCGGCACCACAAAAACGATTTTGTGCAAAAGGTAAATCTCTCGAAATGCACAACACTTTTGTATTTGCCAAAGCACTTGCTTTTTCGTTGAATTTTCTAACAGAAGCGGCACATGTTCCGGTGTCAATGCTTGGAAAAATATTCAAAACCAATTTGCTTCCAGCAAAATCTGCTAAACTAGCAATTGACAAATCTTTTTGAACCAATTTAAAATCGATTGCTTTTGACCCTACTTTTGGTAATTCACCACTTGTGTTAATTGGATTTCCTCCTAATGTAATTGCTGCCATTTTTACTTTTTTTTTAAGCTTCAAAAGTAAGCATTTATTTTGGGAATAAAAAAAATGCCTATGACAATGCGTTTTGAAACATTTGTGGATTTGTTTTATCGTTGTTGTGTTTAAACGTTAAACCGTTTAAACACATTACCGTTTAATTGATTAATTAAACTTGATTCTGCAACCACGGGAAAGGTTGCACATTATATTGTGTTTTATTCTAGACTGAATATACCTATTACAATAGCTACTGCATTAATTTTTGATAGGTGTAATTCAAAAGGTTCGTAATCTGGATTTTCAGAAAAGATTAGCAAGTGGTTGTTATCACTACCTTTTTTTATTTTTTTTATAAGCGTTCCTTGGGCGGTATCTAAAACATAAATTCTATTAAACTCAAAATAAATATCTTTTAAAATTAATTTTTTGCAAGCCATAATATCGCCACTACTCGATTTTGGAAGCATTGACGAACCTGCTACTCGGACTAAAAAATCTGCAAATTTAAAGTTTGGAATTTTATAGTAGGCCTCCACGTGAAACTCATTAATTACAAACTCACCTTTACCACTACCGGAAATAAATTCTAAAGGAATAAGTGGTATAACATTTTCTGGATTACTTTTTTTTGGATAAACTTCTAAAAAGGTTGTATTATCATTAAGCATCTCGCCTTCATTTTCAAAAACCCAAATTTTGTTTATATTTACATCTACTTCGCATAATTTATTCATAAATTTTCCAGAAACGGGAACCTTTCCATTCATTATTTGTGAAAATGACGACTTGGTATACCCCATTAATTCGGCTAATTCTTTATCGTTATCTGCATAATCATTAAAAATTAACCACTTGCAAACCGCTTTAACCCTCTGTATATCAGACATATAAAAAATAATTTAAAAATAAATATAAAAATAGTTTATATTATTAGTTTTTAATAGAAACTATGTTTACATTTGCACACTCGTAGAAATGTAACTTTGAGGGAAATACAAATGTAAATATAAAATACTGTATAATGTCTTAAAAGTGTTACAAATACTTTTTAAACACCAATAATAATTTTTTTCCCTCGGTACACCAATTAGTGAAGTACTATACCCCACAGCATCACCCTTTTTTGCTGAAAGATTAAAATCAGAGTGTGAATAGAACTTAAGAAGTTAAAAACACTTTAAACAAGAAATCAAATTACAACATTTTTAACGCTTTATAAACACATCACATTGTTGTTTTTTAAAGCATTATTTACCTCAAAATGAGGTTTATAAACTAAAAATATTATGCCTTAAAACATAATATTATTCAAATTGCTTAAATCATTTATCATGAAAAAAACAAAATTCAGCTTGGTTAGGACTATTTTCTTAACTCTTTTTATAGGTACTTTACTACCTTCTTATGCACAATGTATTCCAAGTCTAGGAGGCGCTTCTGGTTTTGCCATTTATACTGCTGGCGGAGCTGTTGCAAACACTGCAATTTCTACTATTAATGGCGATATAGGAACCAATTTGGGTGCCATTACTGGTTTTACTACTGCTGTAGTTTCAGGCTCTTATCATAACGGCACTACGCTCACTCAAACTGCTGCTCAAGATTTGTCAACGGCTTACAGTGCGTTTCAAAATTTAACCCCAACGATAACGGATCATAATATGGTTTTTGGAAATGGAGAAACAATCTCAGCAGGTGTCTATTCTATAGCAAGTGCTGTAGCTATCGCTGGAACACTAACTTTAAATGGACAAAACAACCCAAATGCCAAATTTATTATTCAAGTTGGAGGTGCGCTTAATTCTTCTGCGGGTGCTACTATTGTTTTAACTAATGGCGCTACACCAAATAATGTTTACTGGATAGTATTAAATGCATGCGGTTTAGGTGCAAACACTACCTTTTTTGGTACTATTATGGCTGGAGCAGCAATAGCAGCAGGCATTGATTGTCAAATTCAAGGTAAATTATTATCTGTTGGCGGAGCAATAGCTATCAATAACACCAATTTAGCTAACAATGGAGGCTCAATGTTTTATGGCGATGCTGATTATGACGGCTATGGAAATCCAAATATTTCATCTTGCGTTTATGTGGCCGGCTATGTGAATAACGATAAAGACTGTAATGATTACAATGCATCTATAAATCCGAGTGCTACCGAAATATGGGGTAATTATATAGATGAGGATTGCGACGGAATTATTTTTCGCCCACAAGAGCAATGTTTGCCAAGTGTTGGGATGGCTTCTGAATTTACACTGTTTACAGGATCGGGCGCCATAACTCATAGCGCAACAGTTTCAAATATAACTGGAAACATAGGTACTAATTTAGGTACTATTGCAGGTTTTGAACTTTCAACTGTTACCGGTACTTTCATAAATGCAAATTCAACTACCCAAACAGCTAAAGAAGATTTAATTTCGGCTTATACCCAGTTTCAAAATTTAACACCAACAATAACTGATCACGCTGCTGCATTTGGGAGCGAAACACTTACCGCAGGTATTTATTCAATAGGGGGTGCAGGTTCTCTGGGCGGAACACTAACTTTAGATGGTCAAAACAATCCAAATGGCAGATTTGTTTTTAAATTTGGTGGGGCTTTTACTACTGGTGCAGGTTCATCTATAGTATTAATTAACGGCGCACTACCGAAAAATATTTATTGGATTGCAAATGGGGCTGCAGCTTTAGCCGCTAATGTAACTTTCAAAGGGACTATTATTAATAATGCTGCGCTATCTGTTGGGTTTGGATGTGCGTTAAATGGTAAATTATTAACTACTACAGGTGCTTTAACGGTACTTGGATCTACTTTGGTTAACAGTGGTGGTGTGTTAAATACATTTTATGTAGATAATGACGGGGACGGCTATGGCGGTTCCTCTAATTCCGTTTTAAGTAATAGTTGTTCATTGGCAGCATATACTTTGGTAGGTAACGATTGTAATGATGCGAATACCTATATTCATCCCAATGCAATAGAAATTCCCAATAACGGAATTGACGATAATTGTAACGGTATTATAGATACAGATGCTATTATTTCAACGTGGTCTGGAACCACTAATAATTCTTGGAATACCGCTAGCAATTGGACTACTAACAAAGTGCCTTTACCAACTGATTTTATCATCATTAGCTCAGGAACGCCCGTTTTAGACACCAACTTCACGGTGGGTTCGGGTGGAACTTTAACCATCAGTGGTTCAGGAACCTTAACGATTAACCCTACTAGTATATTAACTATTGTAGGTACGGCTAACTTTGGTGGTAAAGCGGTTACTATTAAGTCTAACGCAACTGGAAACGGTACTATTGGGCAAGTTACCGGAACTTTATCAGGCGCTACCAATGTAACCGTAGAACGCTACATACCTGCCAACCGTTCTTGGAGAGCGTTGACGGCACCTTTAAAAGGCAGTAATACCAGTATTTTCAGCCAATGGCAAAATAATGGCGCTATTTCTAGCGGTGTAGGAATTGAACTTTGGAGCCCAAATGGCAATACTTCTCCTTCATCAAGTAACACTGGTTTAGCAATAGGCCCAAATAGTTCAATATTACAATATGTTTCAGGGGCTTGGAGTGGGGTTACGAATACCAACACTACCAATTTATTCACAACTAATGGAAACAATGCTTTTATGGTATTCCCGACGGGTCAATATGGTTGTGGGTTAATTTCAAGTACGGCAACGCCAATAGCAACAACCCTTAAAGCTACAGGTCAGCTAATTACTGGTGATGTGCTTTATACAAATTTGCCAAGCGCAAGCCATACTTTGATAGGAAATCCGTATGCGAGCCCGTTAGATTTACCCTTAATGTTTGTAGATAATACAGGTTTTGGAGGAAATATTTGGATTTGGGATGCGAATGTTGCAGGAGGAAATGCTGTGGGGACTTTCAACTTATTTTCTGCAGTAGCAAATTCATACACTAACATTGTTTCTAATCCAAATATAAGTGCAACTACTTTAATTCAATCAGGTCAAGCCTTTTTTGTAAAATCATTAGATGGTGGCACATTTACTATTAAAGAAGCGCACAAAGGCACGGCTTTTAGCAATGCCATATTTAGAACAACAGCACCTGAATTGTTACGTGTAGGATTGTACAAACAAATCAACACCGATTGGTATGGTCGTGATGGCGCCATGACGGTAATAACACCTAATGCAGATGCCAATCAAGTGCCTAACAAAATGGCTAACGGAACCGAGAATGTTACGTTTACTAAAAACTCAGGACTGTTTGCTAGTTATCAACACTTGCCTCTAATAGCCGCAGATGTTTTGAATGTAAAAGTTTGGAATACTACCGCAGGAACGAATTATAAACTGAAAATCAATACAGAGCAATTCACATCTAACCTGACTGCCACTTTGGAAGACTTGTTTACCAATGCTAGAACGCCATTACCTTTGGATGGTAGCGCAGTTGACTATCCATTTGCCGTTACTACCGATGCCTTGAGTACCGGAAACCGTTTCAGAATTGTGTTCCAAACTGCAGCTTTAGGAATCAACAATCCAAAAGCAAATGGTTTTAGTGTTCTTCCAAATCCAGTTACCGGAGATTCGTTTCAAGTGAATTTAGGAATATTGGCAACGGGAACCTACTCCTACACTATCTGCAATGCTTTGGGTCAAGAAGTGGAAAAAGGAAGCATTAATAACGCAGCTCAAGACACGAATTACGAAGTGAAAATGAACAATTTGGCAACGGGAATCTACATTATGAAAATTAAAGGAAGTAATAACTCGGTGTTTACCGCTAAAATAATTAAAAAATAAAATCATGAAGACAACCGTAAAACCAATAGTAGTACCCTTTTTGTTATTGAGCAGCACACAGATTTTTGCACAAAATCCGGGCGACCCACCGCTAGATCCGGGAATTACACCCATCAACGATTATATTATCCACATGATAGTATTGGGAATGGCGATGGGCTTCTTTATGTTTAAAAAGAAAAAAAATAGCTTAATATAAATTTCATTATAAGAGAAAACCACGCTAAAAAAAGGCGTGGTTTTTTTATTATTTCACAAAGAACTCAAAGGGCACAAGAATATACACTAAGAAAAGTATTATAAATTTGGTATGATTCAACATGGAGATTAAGTTATGAGAAAAACCCTATTTTTGTCACACCCGCTAAATTTGCTGTTCTTTCAAATAATTTAAAGCAAATCGACCTTCGTTAAAAAGCAAATCCAAAATACTTAAATTATTAATAAATCCGTGTTTGTCTCTAAATACTTGGGTGTAGGAATTAAAAAGTGAGGTGTCTTTTTTACCGTTTGCTAAATTTCTAAAATCGATACAATTGGTGGCTTCTTGAAAATATTCAGTAGTTTTTTCAAATTCTAATTTCATACCTAAGCATTTTGAAAATTAAATATTCAATACAATTAATTGAAGATGGGTATTTAAAATTACACACCATTGATTCATTAGCAAAAAAATGCTTGTTTGAATCAAGAATTACATTTTTTAATAATTTCAAGAAACTTATTGGATATTCACCCTCCGATTTCAATTTAACCATTATTAAAAAATATTAATTTTAAATAAATTAGCATTAATAAGTCAAAAACTTCGTTTTTTTTCGGCGAATAGTTTCAACGAAAGCTAGCTGCAATTCCAAAAAGAATATGTCAATACCAAATAAATTCATTTAGACTTCCGCTCCGGCTCCCTCTCCTTTTTGATTGCTTTGTGCCTCGCAATGACAGGCTGGGGGAAGGAAAAACAAAAAAAATCCGCTTCGAAAGTATCAAAGCGGTTAGTTAATAGTGACAAAAATAAGGAGCTTATTTACTGTAATAGGTTCAATTTACTGTTTTTTCGGCTGTAGCCAAAGTAAATTACCAGACCAATTAACAACCAAATGGTGAAATAAATCCAATTCCAAACACTAAGTTCAGCCATCATATACAAACAAGAAATTAATCCCAGCAATGGAATTAGCGATAAATTTTGACGATACGACCAAAACGTTAAGAATATTAAAGTTATCAGAAAAATCCACATTGGAATTTTATGTTTAAAAAGACTGAAACCCGATTCAAATTTTTGTGATTCTGAAATTGGTAAGTCTTTAATCACAGCTTCATATTGCGTTTCATTTTCATAGTATTTGTTCAAAATAACCTCTAAATCAGGTTTCGAAGTAGTACTATTATTTTCATCAAAACCAGCCAAATACTTATACACTAATTCCGATTGTGTTTTATCCAATGAAGTTACAATATCCTCAGGAGAATTAATTTTCTTTTCATTGGTAATGAAATCCATCGAGCTCTTATTATTGTATTTAAAAGCATAAAATAACCCTGCCACTAATAAAACAGGAATAACAAATTTTGAATTCACGTAAGGAGTTTTGAATTTTCCACGAGAAATATCTGTTTT
Organism: Chitinophaga pinensis; assembly: GCA_945873505.1. Taxonomy (GTDB): domain Bacteria; phylum Bacteroidota; class Bacteroidia; order Flavobacteriales; family Flavobacteriaceae; genus Flavobacterium. The sequence goes on along the minus strand of CAMCDQ010000029.1, from coordinate 5,697 downwards.
ATTTTGTAAAACTAATACTCCTGCACAAACCAATACAAAGGCAAATAATGTTCCTATGCTACATAAATCGGTTACCATTGTAAGGTTTAAAAACAACGCTGGAACAGCCACGACAAATCCTGTTACAACAGTTGCATAGGATGGTGTTTTGAATTTTGGATGCACTCTTGAGAATTTTTTAGGCAACAATCCATCACGGCTCATACTCATCCAAATTCGAGGTTGTCCCATTTGGAATACCAATAAAACACTCGCCATTGCAATCACAGCAGAAACTCCGATTATAGCCGACATTACTTTTAAATCTAATTTTTCAAATACAAACAATAATGGATCGCCCACATTTAAATCTGAATAATGAACCATTCCGGTGAGTACCAATGCAATTGCAATGTATAAAACCGTACATATTATTATCGCCCACATCATTCCACGAGGCAAATCTCGCTGTGGATTTTCACATTCTTCAGCGGTTGTAGAAATGGCATCAAAACCAATATATGCGAAGAATACTGCGGAAACTCCTTTCAGGATTCCACCCACACCGTTGGGAGCAAAAGGTTTCCAATTGTCCATATCAACATAAAAAACACCAACTGCAATTACCAATAAAATGATACATAATTTCACTAAAACCATTGCGTTACTTGCGTTTCGCGATTCTTTCATTCCGCGATAAACCAATGCTGTAATTAAAACTATAATTCCCAAGGCAGGTAAATCGGCAACAATATGGAAGTTTCCAATTACTGGCGAAGTATTCCAAGCCAAATAAGCAGCTTGCATTCCTGAGCTTAAATTTTCAAAGGATTTTCCACCTTGCATTAAAGCAGTTGCATCTTTGAAACCATTTGAGGCAGTTAAATAATCCATTTGAACCCAATCTGCTAGCACTTTCAAATGCCAATCGAATTTATGATTGAGATTAAGGATAATATTATTCATCAAACTCGTAAAATAATCACTCCACGAAATGGCGACCGTAATATTTCCAATAGCATATTCCATAATTAATGCCCAACCGATAATCCAGGCTATCAATTCGCCAAAAGCCACATAGGAATACGTATAAGCACTTCCCGAAACAGGCACCATCGACGCAAATTCTGCATAAGCAAAAGCCGCAAAACCACATGCAATTGCAGTAAATAGAAAAAGAAAAACTACTGCAGGCCCACCATCAAAACTGGCTTTTCCAATTGTGCTAAAAATTCCAGCGCCAATAATTGCAGCAATTCCAAAAGAAGCCAAATCTCTAGTTTTTAAATACTTACCGAGAGAACTATGTCCGTCAGCCTCGTTTTTAGCTACTTGTTTTAAAATGTCTTGAACCGTTTTTTTTCGGAATAAATTGGAGAAATTCATATGATATTGTAGTATATTAAATAACTTAAAGTAAAAACAAATATAACATAAATTTAGTTTGTTTTAATAATTGAATTAAAATACATGGTATAGATAAAATCTATTAAAAAATAAGTTAAAACCATAAAATAACTATGAAAGTAATAAAGTGATACATTATATTTGTGAGTAAATTTTAAAAAATAAAATTAGTCTTAATTAAATAAAATATGGAAAATTCGAACGACATTGGAAAATGCCCATTTCATCAAAACACATCGAAGAATGCTACACCTCCTTCGCAAAATTGGTGGCCTAAATCACTGAACTTAGATATATTACATCAGCATGACTCAAAAACAAATCCATTAGGGGAAAATTTTAATTATGCTGAAGAGTTTAAAAAACTAGATCTTGGAGCTGTTAAAAATGATTTAAAAGTTTTAATGACTGATAGTCAAGATTGGTGGCCTGCAGATTGGGGACATTATGGCGGATTAATGATTCGATTAGCATGGCATTCTGCGGGAACGTATAGAATTTCTGATGGTCGTGGAGGTGCTGGAACTGGAAATATTAGATTTGCACCTTTAAATAGTTGGCCTGATAACGGTAATTTAGATAAATCTAGAAGAATTTTATGGCCAATAAAAAAGAAATATGGTAACCAACTTTCTTGGGCCGATTTAATGATTTTGGCTGGAACCATGGCATATGAGTCTATGGGGCTAAAAGTATATGGTTTTGCTGGAGGCCGTGAAGATATTTGGCATCCTGAAAAAGACATTTATTGGGGTTCAGAAAAAGAGTGGTTAGCTAAATCCGGAAGCGAAGGAACAAGATATTCGGGTGAGAGAGATTTAGAAAACCCTCTTGCTGCTGTTATGATGGGATTGATTTATGTAAATCCAGAAGGTGTTGACGGAATACCTGATCCACTAAAAACAGCTCATGATGTTCGAACCACATTTCAAAAAATGGCAATGAACGATGAAGAAACTGTTGCATTAACAGCAGGTGGACACACCGTAGGAAAAGCACACGGAAATGGAGATGCATCTATTTTAGGACCAGAACCTGAAGCAGGACCAATTGAAAATCAAGGATTTGGTTGGATGAATCCAAAAAACAACGGAAACGGTGCTGATACGGTAACTAGTGGATTAGAAGGTGCTTGGACCACTAACCCTACGCGTTGGGACAATGAATATTTCGATATTTTATTAAACCATGACTGGGAGTTAAAGAAAAGCCCTGCAGGTGCTTGGCAATGGGAACCAATAAATATTAAAGACGAAGACAAAACGGTTGACGCTCACAATCCTTCGAAAAAGAACAATCCTATTATGACCGATGCCGATATGGCAATGAAAATGGATCCTGCTTATAGAGTAATTTCAGAACGTTTTTATAATGATCCTGCTTATTTCTCAGAAGTTTTTGCAAGAGCTTGGTTCAAACTAACCCACAGAGATTTAGGTCCAAAAAATCGTTATTTAGGACCCGATGTACCAAATGAAGATTTAATTTGGCAAGATCCAATTCCAACTGTTGATTATACTTTAACTGAAAATGAAATAGAAGATATTAAAGCAATTCTATTAAACAGTGGTTTAACTAGAGCGGAATTAATTAATACAGCTTGGGATAGTGCAAGAACTTTTAGAGGGTCTGATTATAGAGGTGGTGCTAATGGTGCTAGAATTAGATTAGTTCCCCAAAAAAATTGGGAAGCGAACGAGCCTGAAAGACTTGAAAGAGTATTAAATAAATTAACTGAAATTCAAGCTAGATTAAGCAAAAAAATTAGTATTGCTGATTTAATTGTATTAGGAGGTAGTGCAGCGATTGAAAAGGCAGCAAAAGAAGGAGGTTTTGACATTAAAGTTCCATTTAATGCGGGAAGAGGTGATGCCACTCAAGAAATGACCGATATTGAATCATTTGAGGTTTTAGAAACTTTAAACGATGCTTTCAGAAATTATGTAAAATCTAAATACGTTGTTCAACCAGAAGAATTAATGCTAGATAATGCTCAGCTACTAGGACTTACAGCATCTGAAATGACAGTATTAATTGGTGGAATGCGAGTGCTTGGTACTAATTTTGGAGGAACTAAACACGGAGTTTTTACAAATAATGAAGGGGTACTAAGCAATGATTTCTTTGTGAACTTAACAGATATGAAATACAGTTGGAAACCTGTTGGTGACAATTTATATACTATTGTTGATAGAAAATCGGGTGCAACTAAATGGACTGCAACAAGAGTAGATTTAGTTTTTGGTTCCAATTCAATATTAAGAGCTTATGCTGAAATTTATGCTCAAGACGACAACAAAAAGAAATTTGTTACTGATTTTATTAAAACTTGGTATAAAGTAATGAATTTAGATCGTTTTGATTTAAAAAAGACTAAAAGAGAATAAATCAATTGATAATAGACTAAAAAAATCGAGATAATTGGTGTTATTTGTGTCAAGAAAAAAAGAGGCTGTTCTTATCGAACAGCCTCTTTTGGTATGCAATCCCGCTAAAGCTGGATAAGCGATTCACATCACGCCAAAAGCGTGAGTTCTCTGCTTATTTAACTTCTTCGTAGTCTACATCTTGAACGTTGTCACCTTGCGCTTCTTGTGGTTGCGCTTCAGCTTGTTGACCTTGTTCTCCTTGAGCGTACATAGCTTCTGTAGCTACTTTCCAAGCTGCATTGATATTGTCTAATCCTGATTGGATTGCTGTAATATCTTGAGATTGGTGTGCCATTCTCAATTCTGTCAATGCATATTCGATTGCCGTTTTGTTTTCATCAGATAATTTATCACCTAATTCTTTCAATTGGCTTTCCGTTTGGAAAATCATACCGTCAGCTTCGTTCAATTTTTCAACTCTTTCTCTAGCGATTTTATCTGCTCCAGCATTTGCTTCAGCATCTTTTTTCATTCTTTCGATTTCTTCAGATGTCAATCCAGAAGAAGCTTCGATACGAATATCGTGAGATTTTCCAGTTCCTTTATCTGTTGCAGAAACTTTGATGATACCATTGGCATCAATATCAAAAGTAACCTCAATTTGAGGAACTCCTCTTGGTGCTGGTGGAATACCATCTAAGTTAAAACGACCAATAGTTTTGTTATCAGCTGCCATTGCTCTTGCACCTTGCAATACGTGCAATTCAACTGTTGGTTGAGAATCTGCAGCAGTAGAGAAAATTTGTGATTTCTTTGTTGGAATAGTTGTATTTGACTCAATTAATGTAGTCATAACACCACCCATAGTTTCAATTCCTAAAGATAAAGGCGTAACGTCCAATAACAATACATCTTTTACATCTCCAGAAAGAACTCCTCCTTGAATAGCGGCTCCAATTGCCACAACCTCATCAGGATTTACTCCTTTAGATGCTTTTTTACCAAAGAATTTTTCAACTTCTTCAGCAATTTTTGGCATACGTGTAGAACCACCAACTAAAATTACCTCATCAATATCAGAAACAGATAAACCTGCATCTTTCAACGCTTTTGCAACAGGTGCCATAGAACGTTTTACTAATGAATCAGACAATTGCTCAAATTTAGCTCTTGTCAATTTTTTAACCAAGTGTTTTGGTCCTGAAGCAGTAGCAGTAACGTAAGGCAAATTTATTTCTGTTTCAGCAGAAGATGACAATTCGATTTTCGCTTTTTCAGCAGCTTCTTTGATACGTTGTAATGACATTGGGTCAACACGCAAATCTATTCCTTCTTCAGCATTGAATTCATCTGCCAACCAGTCAATGATTGTTTGATCAAAATCATCTCCACCTAAATGCGTATCTCCATTGGTTGACAATACTTCAAAAACTCCGTCTCCTAATTCCAGAACAGAAATATCAAATGTACCTCCACCTAAATCGTAAACAGCAATTTTTTGATCTACTCCTTTTTTATCTAAACCATACGCCAACGCTGCAGCAGTAGGCTCGTTGATAATACGCATTACTTTCAAACCAGCAATTTCTCCCGCTTCTTTCGTAGCTTGACGTTGTGCATCGTTAAAGTAAGCTGGAACAGTAATAACTGCTTCGGTAACGGTTTGACCTAAATAGTCTTCAGCCGTTTTTTTCATTTTTTGAAGTGTCATTGCTGACAATTCTTGTGCCGTATACAAACGACCATCAATATCTACACGAGGTGTATTGTTGTCTCCTTTAACTACAGAATAGGGAACTCTTTTAGCTTCAGCTGTAATTTCAGCGAAAGAATGTCCCATAAAACGTTTGATAGAAGCAACCGTTTTCGTTGGATTGGTTACCGCTTGTCTTTTTGCAGGATCTCCAACTTTGATTTCACCGCCTTCTACAAAAGCAATTAC
>CAMCDQ010000028.1 GCA_945873505.1 Chitinophaga pinensis | reverse complement strand
AAAGAATTTCTCTTTAATGCCTTTTTTATATTTGATTTAAATTTTATTTATCGGGGTTGTTGAGTTTACTATTTTTCTTACTGTAAACAAAATAAATTACAAGCCCTATTGCTAACCAAACTCCTAATCGCAACCAGTTTGTCCAGCCTAATCCGTAAATCATAGCCAAGCAAACAATTACGCCAAGAATAGGAACTAAAGGTACAAAAGGCGTTTTAAATTCGCGTTTCAAGTTTGGTTCTGTTTTTCGTAATACAATTACTGAAATACAAACAAGAATGAAAGCAAATAGTGTTCCAATACTGGTCATGTCTCCAACAATATCGCCTGGAATAAAAGCTGCAAATAAACCTACAATTACTAAAATTGCAAGATTTGCTTTGTAAGGAGTTTTGTATTTTGGGTGTAAATCTCCGAATGATTTTGGAAGCAATCCGTCTTTTCCCATAGCGTAAAATACTCGAGATTGTCCTAATAACATTACCAATATTACAGAAGAGAAACCTGCTAAAATGGCAACTGTTACAAACTGTGCCAGCCATTGGTAACCAACCATATATTTTCCAATTGCAAAAGCTACAGAAGCCTCTTTTCCACCAGTTCTAAAATCTTCAACCGTAGCAATTCCAGTTAATACGTGGGCAAAAAGAATGTATAAAACGGTGCAAACAGCCAATGAGCCTAATATTCCGATTGGCATGTCTCGCTTTGGATTTTTGGTTTCTTGAGCAGCAGTACTTACAGCATCAAAACCAATAAATGCAAAAAATACGGTTCCAGCAGCCCCTAAAATTCCCATTATTCCACCATAGTGATGTTCAATTCCTTGATCGTCTGTAAAGCTTGAATCTTGAGGAATATATGGTGTGTGGTTTACTGGGTTTATGAAATTCCAACCAAAAACAATAATCATTATTACAATTGAAACTTTCACAACCACGATAACTCCATTAACAAATGCAGATTCTTGAGTTCCTTTTATAAGCAACAAACTAATTACCGCCACAATAAAAAAGGCAGGTAAATTGATCATTCCATTTGAAACTACTCCAGTTACAGGGTCTGTAAAATGTTGGAATGGGGAATGAGATAATGAGTATGGAATCGGGTTCATATGGAGCACATTGACCAGCAAATTATTAAGGTATTCACTCCAAGCAATCCCTACTGTTGCTGCACCTACGGCATATTCTAAGATTAAATCCCAGCCAATAATCCAAGCCAAAAGCTCGCCCATTGTAGCGTAAGTATAGGTATAAGCGCTTCCAGAAATTGGTATAGATGATGATAATTCAGCGTAACATAATCCTGCTAATGCGCAACCAATTGCAGCAACAATAAAACCAATTGTTACTGATGGACCAGCGTTTTGAGCGGCAGCAGTTGCAGTCCTAACAAATAATCCAGCGCCAATAATTGCGCCAATTCCTAGGGCTATAAGCGACCAAGCTGTTAATGTTCTTTTTAATCCTTTTTCAGATTCTGAGGCTTCACTTAATAATTGAGCAAGCGGTTTTTTCTTCCAAATTGACATATATAACTATTTTAATTTTTAGATTTTCAAATATATAGAATTTTACACAACTTCAAACATTTAAATTGATTCTGCTATGATTTATTATTAAAACCAAAAACCAATTGTGAATAAAACATATCCTTTACTCAATTCTGGAGACCATGTATATTTTACTTCTACAGGACCAACAATTGTTTCTATGCCATAGCCAACGGCATATCCCGAAAATTTAGGTTTGGAAATCCATTCGGTATTTTCAAACAACCCATCATTAATTTGAGCATAATTTCCTGAAAAATTCAAATGGTTTTTTTTATAAAATTCGTAATCTAACGTAAATGAAGTCTTGATGTAACTGTTTCCTGCGATGCTAAAAAAGTCATAACCGTAAAACTGTTTGATATTATTTGTAGTATTGAACCCATAACCGCCTAATACAAAATCAAAAAACGGAACACTTCCTTTGCCAATTGTGACCCCAGCTTCACTTTGAAATTTGATGGTTACTTTTTTATAAAATGTTTTTACGACTCCAAAATCACTTTTCAAGATTGAAAAACCTTGAAATTGATTGTTAAAATCTGAAGAGTGTAAATAGGTTTGAAAATCACTTGAAAATGCCCATCCGCTTTTTGGAAAATATTTATTATCAAAAGAGTCGTATTTTAAGGATCCAAATGCGCTCCAATAATTACTATTTTCTAAAACTGGAGTTGTATTTGATATTGTTTCAGAACTAATTTTCAGATTTTTATTTTCTATTCCAATTCCCAAAAGAAATTTTTGAAAAGGTACTGTTTGTACATACGCTTGATTTGTAAAATCTGAGTAATCAATATTTAGGGTTTTAATTCCTAATTGTGTAAGTAAAAGTCCGTTGTTAAAATCAGTAGAAACATTCTTTGTAAACCGGCTGTATTTCGATTTAAATCCAAAACTCCAATGGAAGCCGTTGTCGATGTAATATTCAAAATTATACCTGAAATTATCCCCTAAACCTATATCTAACAAGGCTACATCATTTTTTAAAAATACTTTTTTCTGCGTCAAATTTACTAAAACTCCACTTTTATATAGGCCGTCATAATGAAATCCAAATTTCAAAAAAGTTCGCTGCGGATTTTCTGCAAGAGTAATGTTCAAATCGTCAAAAGTGTCATTTTTATCAAATGAATAGGTTATTTTTTTGAAATTTTGTGTGGCACTCAAATTGTCAATTCCAATTTTTAAGTCATTATAATCGATATTAGTTTTTGCTTTGAAACCCAATTTTCCCAAAACATAAGACCGAGTATAATTCTCTAATTTATTGATATGAATATTATTAATACGAAGCGTGTCGCTCTCTTTTTTTAGATTGTTTATTTTGAAAGGTGTAGTTAAATCTGCTAATAATTTTATCTTTTCGAATACTGAAAATGCAGCTTCTTCTCCTTTTTTAATGATTTCTTGGGTATCAGCAAAAGAGATTATTCCAAATCCATTGACTTCAGGTTTGATATAAATATCCGTTGAAGCCTTATTCAACCTCATTTTTTGAATCATTTGAAGATTTGTAATTTGAACTAATATTTTAGTAGCATCATTCAAACTATTTTTATCTTTTAAATCATCTTGAACATCAACCCCAATAATAACATCAGCACCTAATTTACGAATTTCATCAATAGGATAATTATTGGAAACGCCACCGTCAACCAATAACTTTCCGTCAATTTCAACTGGTGAAAATAATGATGGAAATGCCGAACTCGCCAATAATGCTTGTGGCAAACAACCTTTATCTAAAATTACTTGTTCACCCGTTTCAATATCGGTAGCAATGCATAAAAAAGGAATTGGTAATTTATTAAAATCCCGAACGTGACGAACGTTATTTGTAAGTCTGGAAAGCAAATTAAAATTGTACATTCCTTTTGATAAAGCCACCGGAATTCCCACTTTAAACTTGTTCACAGGCAATGTAAGTGCATACAATTCATCATTTCTTTTTTCATAGAAATTCTTAGAAGAACGCGGAATAAAATCGGTTATTAGGTTATTAAAATCCGTATCTTTAAAGATGGAATCTATTTGAGTTGCATTATATCCAGAGGCGTACAAACCGCCAACTACCGCACCAATACTCGTGCCACTAATATAATCAATTTTCACGCCCGCCTGTTCCAATACTTTCAAAACCCCAATATGCGCAAATCCTTTTGCCCCACCACCGCTTAAAACCAAACCTACTTTTTGTCTAGGTTTTATCGGCTCTTGCGAAAAAGAACTTTGTGAAAATGTAAGAATGAAGAAAACGAACGCCGCGATATTTTTCATTTTTATCTTTTAAATTGTTTTGTAAAAGTCGGTAATTTTTTTGGCTTTTGAAACCCCAACCACTTCAGAAATTTCTTTTTCTGTGGCTAATTTCAATCTTTTAACACTTTTAAAATGCTGGATTAACGAAAGCATTGTTTTTTCGCCAATTCCTGGAATGCTTTCAATGGAAGAATTTAGCGCAGCTTTACTTCGTTTGTCTCTGTGAAATGTAATTCCAAATCGATGTGCTTCGTTTCGTAATTGTTGAATAACTTTCAAGGTTTCCGATTTTTTATCTAAATACAATGGAACAGAATCCCCCGGATAAAACAATTCTTCTAATCGTTTTGCAATGCCAATTATGGCAATTTTTCCTCGTAATTCTAAGTTATCAATGCTTTTCAAAGCCGATGATAATTGCCCTTTTCCCCCGTCAATAATGATGAGTTGTGGCAAAGGTTGGTTTTCGTCAAGCATTCGTTTGTATCTTCTGAAAACCACTTCTTCCATAGATGCAAAATCATCTGGCCCCACAACGGTTTTTATATTGAAATGTCGGTAGTCTTTTTTGCTCGGTTTTCCATCTTTAAAAACAACACAAGCCGCAACAGGATTAGTTCCTTGAATATTTGAATTGTCAAAACATTCAATATGTCGAGGCTCTTCGTGTAACCGTAAATCTTTTTGCATTTGCGCCATAATTCGGTTGGAATGACGTTCTGGATCTACAATTTGAAGTTGTTTCAATTGCTCAATTCTATAAAATTTAGCGTTTCGAATGGACAACTCTAATATTTGTTTTTTATCGCCCAATTGAGGAACGGTAATTTTGATATTTTCGCCCAAATCAACTTCAAAAGGAACGATAATTTCTTTTGATAATAATTGGAACCGTTCCCGCAATTCGATAATTGCAAGTTCCAATAATTCCGCATCGGTTTCGTCCAATTTCTTTTTTATTTCCATTGTATGCGAACGAATAATCGAGCCGTGGGAAATTTGCAGAAAATTAATAAATGCCGCACTTTCATCGGATACAATTGAAAACACATCAATATTGGTAATTTTTGGATTGATTATCGTGGATCGCGATTGATAATTCTCTAAAATTGCTATCTTTTCTTTAATTTTTTGGGCTTCTTCAAAGTGCATTTCAGAAGCTAAATCAGTCATTACTTTTTTGAAATCTCTCCTACTTTCTTTGAAATTACCTTTCAAAATTTCGCGGATTGCATCTACTTGTTTCTGATAATTTTCTAATGATTCATATCCTTCGCAAGGGCCTTTGCAATTGCCTATATGGTATTCTAAACAAACTTTAAATTTATTGTTTTCGATATTGGATTTACTCAAATCATAATTGCAACTACGCAGCGGATACAGTTCTTTTATCAAATCTAATATAGTGCTTACCGTTTTGAAACTAGTATAAGGACCAAAATATTCGGAACCATCTTTGACCATTCTTCTCGTTGGAAAAATCCTAGAAAAAGGTTCTTTTTTTATGCAAATCCAAGGATAGGTTTTGTCGTCACGAAGCAATACATTGTAGCGTGGTTGCAATGTTTTTATTAAATTATTTTCCAATAAAAGCGCATCGGTTTCGGTGGGAACGACAATGTGTTTTATGGTTACAATCTTCTTGACTAAGACATTTGTTTTTGCCGTATCGTGAATTTTATTAAAATAGGATGCGACTCTTTTCTTTAAATTTTTTGCTTTTCCAACATACAAAATTTTCCCTTCTTTGTCATAATATTGATACACTCCAGGGCTGTCTGGAAGGGTTTGTATCTGGAGTTGAAGTGAAGGATTTTGCATTTATTTTATATATCAATTCAAATTAAAACCGCTTTGGATTTCTTTTGGTGTTCAAATTTACAAAATCTCACTTTCAAAAGCGAAAAACAATGAATAACTTATAATTTGTAACTCATAATTTTCTACTTTTAGCATTTAATCCTACTTATGAATCATTTAGAACATAAAAGTATTACCATTTTAAAGGAAATTATTTTGCCTGGAGAAAGCAAAACCATTAATATGGAAATTGCAACCTTGCACACGATGACAAAATTGAAAATTCCAATAATTGTGGAACGTTCTAAATTTATTGGCCCCACAATTTTACTTACGGCAGGATTACACGGCGATGAAATTAACGGAATTGAAATCGTTCGTCAACTTATTACTCGAAAAATCAACAAACCACAAATTGGAACCGTAATTTGTATTCCGGTGATTAATGTGTTTGGATTTGTAAATCAAACACGAGAATTTCCAGATAAACGTGATTTAAACAGGGTTTTCCCAGGAAGCAAAAAAGGGTCGTTGGCAAGTAGATTTGCCTATTATTTATTGAAAGAAATTATGCCTCATGTTGATTACGCCATAGATTTTCATGCCGGTGGATCAAGCAGATTCAACGCCCCTCAAATACGAATTGTTCCTGAGAATCAAGAATTAAAAGCATTGGCAGATATTTTTCAAGCTCCTTTTGGTTTGTATTCAAAAAATATTATTGGTTCGTTTCGAAATTCTTGCGATAAATTAGGCGTAAAAATGTTGTTGTTTGAAGGCGGAAAATCTGTTAATATTAACAACGATATTACACAACACGGAATTGAGGGAACTAAACGGTTTCTAAAACATTTTGGGATGTTAAATATCAAAAAAACAATATCAATTCCTGATAAGGAAACTATTTACATTGAAAAATCAAATTGGATTCGTGCCAAATATTCAGGGATGTTTCACGGCTTTACAAGTATTGGAAATTATGTTGAAAAAGGAGAGTTTTTAGCAACAATTTCTGATCCTTACGGGAAAATTGAACACAAAGTAAAAGCGCCAAATTCGGGGTATATTATCAATGTAAACGACGCGCCAATTGTATTTCAAGGCGATGCCATTTATCATATTTCAATTCATTTAAATAATGTTTAAAAAAGAAATTAGATTAAAATACAAAAACCTTCGTCGCTCTTTAACTCAAATTGACATGGAAGAAATGAGCTTGGTTATTGCCAATACAATTTTGACGCTTCCGATTTGGGAAAAGACTTATTTTCATTTATTTCTGCCAATTCAGGAGCAAAGAGAAGTGAATACGGAATTTATTTTGCATCTATTATCTGGAAAAGACAAAGAAATCTGCATCTCAAAAAGCGATTTTGAAAGTCGGAACATGACGCATTATTTATTGACAGACAACACAAAAATCAATAAAAACGAATACAATATTTCTGAACCTGTTGATGGAATTGAAGTTCCAATAAATAAATTACAAGTTGTTTTTGTTCCTCTTTTAGCATTCGACAAAACTGGAAATCGTGTGGGATATGGAAAAGGATTTTATGATAAATTCTTGTCTGAGTGCAATTCAGATGTAATTAAAATAGGATTATCCTTCTTTGAATCTGAAGAATTCATTTCGGATGTTTTTGAAGGCGATGTAAAATTAGATTATTGTGTTACTCCAAAAAGTGTTTTTGACTTCAATATTTCTTAAAAAATAACAGCAATACAATTAGTGATAATTCGTGAAATTCGTGTCAACCGTTTTAATAAAATTGCAGTAAAAACTACTCTTTACTGAACGCTTTTTTATTAAAAACCAACAAAATTCCAACTCCTGTAGAAATTGCCATATCCGCAACATTAAATATAGCATTGAAAAAAGTGAAATATTTTCCGCCAAAAAAAGGCAGCCAATTTGGTAAATTACCTCCCCAAATAGGGAAATATAACATGTCTACAACTTTCCCGTGAAACAATGTGCCATACGTTTTATCAGAAAATGAAGTAGCAACGGTATGGTAACTGTCATCGAAAATAACCCCATAAAAAACAGAATCTATTATGTTTCCAAAAGCACCTGCAAATATCAAAGCAATGGCAACAATAAGAAAATTGGAACTGTTTTTTCTGACAGCGTCCCAAAGCCAATAGCCAATTCCTGCAACAGCAAATAATCGAAAAACAGTTAATATTATTTTACCATAAGTTCCTGGTATTTGTGTTCCCCAAGCCATTCCTTCGTTTTCAATGAAAAGAATTTTGAACCAATTGAAAACCGCAACTTCTTCGCCTAAAACAAAATGAGTTTTGATATAGACTTTAGAAATCTGGTCAATTAACAATATAATAAAAATAAGGGAATAGGCTTTTTTTAATGACATTTTGTAAATTTTAATACCGCAAAAATAACACTATTTTTTATACAAAAACGCCCCCGAAAAGGAGCGTTTATAATTTATCGATAAAGTTATCCATTTATCGCTGTAAATTCTTAGCTTCAATGCTCATTGTAGCGTGAGGAACTACCAATAATCTGTCTTTATTTATTAGTTTTCCAGTTACTTTACAAAATCCGTAAGTCTTGTTTTCAACACGGAAAAGGGCATTTTTCAAATCACGAATAAACTTTTCTTGACGAATTGCCAATTGTGAGTTGGCTTCTTTAGACATCGTTTCGCTACCTTCTTCAAAAGCTTTGAATGTTGGTGACGTGTCGTCAGTTCCGTTATTTAAATCGTTCATATACGCACTTTTGATTAATTCTAAATCATATTGTGCTTTGTTTATTTTATTTATTATCAGCTCTTTGAACTCTGCTAAATCAGCATCAGAATATCTTAATGTATTATCTACCATTCTCTAATTATTTATTTATTACTATTCTTGTTTTTATTTCGTCAAATTCTATTTCTATTCCGTTTTCTAAATCATCTACAAAAACTAAAGAATCAGTTAGGGTTTCAGACTTAATATAGGTTTCATTTTTCAGAATCGCTTCCTCCAAATCTCCGTTTCTCTTCAATTGCACTTTGATTTTATCGGTAACTTCCAATCCTGAATCTTTTCTAATGTTCTGTATTCTATTTACCAATTCTCTCGCAATTCCTTCTTGTCGCAATTCCTCTGAAATTGAAATGTCTAAAGCCACCGTAATCCCATTTGAATTGGCTACCAACCAACCTTCAATATCTTGTGAAGAAATTTCAACTTCTTCCAATGATAAAATTATGCTTTTTTCTGCAATAATGATACTAATTGATTCTTCTCTTTCAAATTTATTAATTTGTTCCGATGAAAAACCCTGAATTTCTTTGGCAATCAAGCCCATGTCCTTTCCAAATCGAGGGCCCAATGTCTTGAAATTGGGCTTAATTTGCTTAACCAATATCCCAGAAGCATCATCTAAAAGCACGATTTCTTTTACATTTACTTCTGCTTTTATTAGGTCAGAAACCGCTTCAATTTCAGCACGTTGCTTCTCGTCAAGTATTGGAATCATTATCTTTTGTAATGGCTGACGCACTTTTATCATTTCCTTTTTACGAAGCGATAAAACCAATGATGAAATGGTTTGTGCCTTCTGCATTTTACTCTCTAACGATTTATCAACATACTTTTCAACGCTTTTCGGAAATTCAGCCAAATGTACACTTTCAAACTGCTCTGTTTGTGACGCTAATGTTAAATCTCTGTATAATTTATCCATAAAAAATGGAGCAATTGGCGCGCCTAATTTGCTTATAGCCAACAAACACTCGTATAATGTTTGGTACGCTGCGATTTTATCTTGACCGTATTCACCTTTCCAAAAACGTCTTCTACACAAACGAACGTACCAGTTACTTAAATTTTCTTGCAAAAATTCTGAAATGGCTCGAGCTGCTTTTGTAGGTTCATAATCAGCATAGGATTCATCAACTACTTTTATTAACGTATTTAATTCTGAAATTATCCATTGGTCAATTTCAGGTCTTTCGTTCACAGGAATTGAAGCTTCAGCATATTTGAAATTATCGATATTAGCATACAAACTAAAAAACGAATAGGTATTGTATAATGTTCCGAAGAATTTTCGGCGAACTTCAGCAATTCCCTCTAAATCGAATTTTAAATTGTCCCAAGGATTGGCATTCGAAATCATATACCAACGCGTAGCATCTGGACCATATTCGGCTAATGTTTCAAATGGATCGGCGGCATTTCCTAAACGTTTCGACATTTTTTGTCCGTTTTTGTCCAATACCAAACCGTTTGAAACTACATTTTTATAGGCAACTTTATTAAAAACTAAGGTTCCAATAGCGTGTAAAGTATAAAACCATCCGCGCGTTTGATCGACACCTTCGGCAATAAAATCAGCTGGAAACATACGCTTGTCAACCTGAACTGGTTTCAGGTTCTCCTCAGATGCTGAAACAAGTTCAGCATGACAAGAGTCGTCTGAAGGACTGACACCATCTATAAGTTCCTTATTCTCAAATGGATAATGCCATTGTGCATAAGGCA
The DNA here is from genome assembly GCA_945873505.1 of Chitinophaga pinensis. GTDB lineage: Bacteria > Bacteroidota > Bacteroidia > Flavobacteriales > Flavobacteriaceae > Flavobacterium. Next base: position 14,956 of record CAMCDQ010000028.1, on the reverse strand, counting down.
TGGCACCAGAATCAAACCAAACATCAATTAAATCGGCTTCGCGTTTCATAGGTTTCCCTGAAGCAGAAACCAAGGTAATTTCGTCAACCACATTTTTGTGTAAGTCCACCAAATCATAGTTTGATTCGTCCATATTTCCTATTTCAAAACCTTTGAAAGGATTTTCTTTTTGGAAACCAGCAGCGATCGATTTTTCGATTTCGTTGTATAATTCTTCAACCGAACCAATCAGAATTTCTTCGGTTCCATCTTCGGTTCTCCAAATTGGCAAAGGGATTCCCCAATATCGTGAACGTGATAAATTCCAATCGTTTGCATTTTTCAACCAATTTCCAAAACGTCCTTCTCCTGTTGCTTTTGGTTTCCAGTTGATGGTTTCGTTGAGGTCAAACATTCTGTCACGAACTTTTGTGATTTCTATAAACCAAGAATCCAAAGGATAATATAAAATTGGCTTATCGGTTCTCCAACAATGCGGATAACTGTGCACGTATTTTTCAACTTTGAATGCTTTATTTTCTTCTTTTAACTGAATGGCAATTTCCACATCAGCAGAACGCTCGGGTGCTTCATCATCGTTATAGTATTCGTTTTTAACGTATTTTCCAGAATAACTTCCTAAACCACTAATGAATTTCCCTTGCAAATCTACCAACGGAACTGGATTTCCATTTTCGTCTAAGACCAACATTGGCGGCACTTCAGGCACAGCTTCTTTGGCAACTTTCGCATCATCGGCACCAAAAGTTGGCGCAGTATGTACAATTCCAGTTCCATCTTCGGTGGTTACGAAATCTCCAGCAATTACTCTAAAAGCATTTTCTGGATTTTCATATGGCAAAGCCAATTTCATTAATTGTTCGTATCGAATTCCTACTAAATCTGAACCTTTACATTCGGCAAGAACTTGATATGGAATTGGTCCAAATGGCACTTTTCCTTTTGCTCCTTCAAAAGTTAAGTTTTCGAAATTAGTAAAATCATCTTGACTAGTACTTTCAAAAAAGCCTTTTGAAAATTGTTTTCCAACCAAATTTTTAGCCAAAATCACTTTTGAACGCAAGTAAGTATATTGATTAAAAGTATCAACTAAAACATAATCAATTTTTGGACCAACTGTTAAAGCTGTATTACTTGGCAAAGTCCAAGGCGTGGTTGTCCAAGCTAAGAACGCCCCCTCCGACTCCCCCGAAGGGGGAGAGGCAATACCGAAAGCTTTAGACACAGTGTTTTCTCCTGTTCCCCCTTTGGGGGTTAGGGGGCAGAACTGCGCCACCACCGTTGTATCCGTAACATCGCGGTAACTCCCCGGTTGGTTCACTTCATGAGAAGATAATCCTGTTCCGGCTTTTGGCGAATACGGCTGAATGGTGTAGCCTTTGTACATCAAATCCTTGTTGTAAATTTGTTTCAAAATCCACCAAACCGATTCCATATATTTGGATTTATAGGTCACATACGGATCTTCCATATCTACCCAATAGCCCATTTTTTCGGTCAAATCGTTCCAAACATCCGTATAACGCATTACGGTTTTCTTGCACGCTTCGTTGTATTCTTCGATGGAAATCGACTTTCCGATATCTTCCTTTGTAATCCCTAATTCCTTTTCAGTCCCTAATTCTACTGGTAAACCGTGCGTATCCCAACCTGCTTTTCGTTTTACTTGAAAGCCTTTTTGAGTTTTATATCGACAAAAAATATCTTTAATAGCACGCGCCATCACGTGGTGAATTCCAGGTAATCCATTTGCCGAAGGCGGACCTTCAAAAAATACGAACGGTTTATTTCCTTCGCGAGTCGTTACGCTCTTCTCGAATATGTTTTCTTTTTTCCAAAAATCCAATACTTCTGACGCTACTGTTGGTAAGTCAAGTCCTTTGTATTCAGTAAATTTAGTGCTCATTTTATCCTTTTCTTTAATCGTTGTGCGAAAGTAATAAATTTATGTTGAAAGTTGAAAGTCAAAGCTCGAAAGTTATGATTGCAAGTAAATTTTTGTTGATTTTTTTTATTTTTTTTTGGGCGTGCCCTCGTTTTGAAAGTTTCCAGTAGCTACAACATTTTTCGTAAACTCGGTCGGGCATTCCGCTACAAGTCTTCGCCAAGTTCCGTTTTCGCTACACTTGTCTGCGGGCTTTTCGCTGCAATCCCTCACGCAAAACAGATCACTTTGAGCGTTAGATTTTAGACTTCTTCGATTTTCCAAAATAACCTCATAAAATAAAAATTGATTTAAGAATTTGAAAGGGAATAAAGACTACATTTGAAAACATATAAAGCGAAACAAACCACCGATTTAAACACAATAGGTTTTCATTTGGATTGATTAGATTCGGTTACTATTAATTAAAAAAGTTGAGTGATGAAAAAAATAGTATTAGTATTATTTATATTTATGGGTTTTTTCTCAAATGCACAATGTAATATTACTTTTAATGATTTAGTCAAAGCATTAAGAAGTAATGAATCAAATTTAAAACATCAACTTTTAAATAAAGGTTATGTGTATAACAATAGTGAAGCTAATTATTTTTGTGGTAACGAAGAACATATATATATCTTTAGAAAAATATTTAGTGATGGAGCTATGAGTATTGAATATATGTTGCCAAATTCACCCACAACCGATTATACTAATGACTTCCTTAATGGCGCAAAAAGTTATGGAATGAAGTTGACAAAAATCTTAATAAATGGTATGACTGGATTGCCGATTAATGAATTTTTAGGAGAAAACGGAGAATTAGGGATGTCAATGGAGATTAGTGGTAATTGTACAAGAATTACATTAGTGGGTTTAAAGTTATAATAACTAGTAATTTTACATTAAAACTTTATAAATAACAACGGCGAACCATAACGGAACGCTTTTTTTGTTTAAACAGTATCACACATGCAATGGATAAAACTCAATAAATATTATCATAATAAACAAGTTTATACAAATTGCAGAAGGTATTAAAACAGTAGAGCGAACCGCTGGACCGTTAAACAAAAAATAATTGAAACAAGATTCGCAATTTCCTTGTAATGAAAGTTTTAATCGTTTAATCGTTATTTTGGGAAATCTAAAATCTTACGTCTTAAATCTGAAACTTGCGTGAGGGACTGTAGCGAAAATCCTTTGTGGAATGAAATGAAACAAAGATTGCAGCGGAATGCCCGACCGAGTTTAGAGATTGTTTCATTCTTGGCAATGATTTTCAAAACGAGGGCACGCCCAAAAATTAACTAAAAACTTCTTTCAAAACATCAAGAGATTTAGGTCTTCTGAAACCTTCCAGATGGAAACTGTAATAATCGATTAGGATTTTTAAAAGAAGTTGGCGCTCGATACTATGAAAAGTTTTTTGATTGGTATCAAATTTAAGCAGGAGTAGTTTTTTAAAAAGGCTCGTTTCGTGTTCTGACAAGGAACTGATGGCGTTGAAAGGGGTAAAAATGCCTTCTGTCATTTCGAAAAACGGGAAATTGGCATCGGAAATATCGGGGTAAAAACCTAAATATTTTGTGGCTTCCAAAAGGAAAATCAAATGAAAATTTGCCATATCTTCGTGCGCATCTAGCCACAACAATGCGGTTTCTAAATAAGTAAATAACGCTTCGTTTTTTTCTTCTTCGTGTATTGAATAATGCATCATCTCGGCAAGAAACAGCACGATGGTGCTTTTTATTACGTCACTATGAATAGTTTGAAATGGAGTTGCCAATTTGATTTCCTTGAAGTTTTCTAGTGTGCCTTTATTTTTGTGAATTGCTTCTATTTCTAGGATTGAAAAGAGTTGAAAATAGGCAATTTTTTGATTTGATTTACGGGAGGAAAAAGCGTCCCGAACAAAGTAGGATTTTAAACCATCGGAGAGTGTAAAGCATTTTATAATCAAGCTTTTTTCTTGAAATTTTATGGAAGAAATGACGATTGCTTTGGTTTTAACTAACATTTTTTTTGTTTAAAGTTTAAAGTTGCAGCTTGTGATTACAAATTGACTCGAAACCAAATTATCTAATTATCATTACCTTTTTGACTTTGGTTTCTAGTCCGTCTTGGGCAGAAATAAAAATCATATAAACACCTGATGCTACCTTGTATTTGCCAAAAGCTTTCGTGTCCCATTCGATTGTGCCACCTTCTGAGATTTCTTCGTAAACTAAATTTCCTTCGATGTCGGTTATTTTTACTGTACATTTATTTAAAAGACCACTAATTTTCACCGTTCCTTCGAATTCTGGACGTACAGGATTGGGATATACATTTACGTGGTTCAAATCGGAACTTGCCTTTGTTGCAGTTCCTTTGAAGGAAACCATTCCTTTATCGGTGGCAAAGAAAACTTCTCCCGTTGTTGGATTGATATCAATGTCGTTTATTACGTTACTTGGTAAAGGCGAATTGCTAGAAGTAAAGTGGTGTACTGTTTCTTGACCGTCGGGCGAAAATTGAAACACTCCAGAATCTGCGGTTCCCACCCATTTGTTATTGGCTCCATCTACAACAATGTCCGTAATGAATTGCTCGTATAATAATTCTTGTGCTAAATTATCTTCGAGAATTATTATGGAATTGGATGATAATTGAGTGTCCGTTAAAAATCGATCTACGCTTGAAAGAACCCTTAATCCGCTTGTGGTTCCAATCCAAAGTTGGTTTTTTGTATCAATCGCTATAACTCGTGCGTCTACAACGGGAAGGTTTCCTAATTCTGCTCCAAGGGTAATTTTCTTGAATACATTGCCGTTTTCATTGTATCCAATAACTCCATCGAAGCTAGAAGCCATCCATTTTGTTCCATTTTTATCAACAAGAACTTCGCCATAACTATCATCGTAATACCGCTGTAAAATAGATTCCATAGGAACACTTGACCAAGCGCCTTGCGAGGTTAATTTTTTTAATCCGTTTTTTGACCAGCCATTTCCAACCCACAAATTTCCTGTTTTATCAAATGCGGCACCATTAATTCTAATATCGAAGTAGTTTGGATTTGGAGGATTTAATATTAAAGATTCTAAAGTGCTGTTGTTTTGATTGTACAAAATTACAGGAATATCATTTTCCACTTTTAGTAATCCAGAAAAGAAAGAACTAAGGAAAACCTGGTTGCTATTGGTTGGATTAACTGTAATTTTCGAAAGTGCTTTTGCTCCTAAAACTGCTGAGTAGGGGGTATTCAACCATCCGTTTTCTGAATATTTACTAAAACCATAGGAGTTTAATCCATTGTAATCGTAAGTGTATGGATTGTAATCGGCAGAATAGCCACCATAAACCGCCCATAAATTTCCTGAAGTTGCATTGATGGCAAACAAGGCATTTCGCGAAGGTCCATCAGGGCATAAGGTGTTAAAAACAGTTGGATTTGTTAGTGTTGTTGTAAGAATTCCGTCTTCTAATGTTCCAATGTAAACGGCATCGTTTAATATCGTGGCACAAGTAAATTTGGCAGTAACATTAGGAATTTGACTGCTGTTTATTTGCAATAGTAAACTTAAATTTTGATTGTAAATATAAAGGCTGTTTTCGGTTGTAACCAATAAGTAACTTCCGCTAGTTCTCAAATCTTTTGCTATTAATGGAAGCGATACGAAAGAGACAAATCCCGTTCCGTTGAATTTAAATATTTGTCCCCAATTTGAAGCCGCGATTAATTCTGTTCCAAAGGTTTGAATTCCTAAAAAAGTGCCACTCATTATCTGTGTCCATTGATTGTAATCATTCAAGTTAGGATTTGCAAGTGCGGCTCTTCTCATTCCATATTCAGTTGCGGCGTAAATAGATCCATTGAAAACGGCCGTTTGAAATATTTTGATTTCTGACCCTAAATCCCCAATCCTGTAGGTGTCCCCAAAGCCGGAAGTTGCTAAATTATATTGAACAATTCCAAAATCGCACGAAACATAAATAATTCCACTATTTTCCATGAAATGGTTGACTTTTTTTAAATTTTGGCTTACACCATTTGTAATGATGTCTACAACATTTAACATTGAGCCATCAGCTTCGTTAACAATTATAAATAACCCATTTTCATACCCAATAATAGTTTTGTTAAACGTTGCGCTATGGTACATTGCCGTTATCGTTTGACCAGATAGTCCATCAATTGTATTGGTAGTTTTGAGTGTATTAGTTGCTAAATTTTTAGAAAAAAGTGCATTTTCTGCGGCGGCAAAAAAAGAGGTTGGAGATTGTGAAATAGCTTTAATTTCCTTGTATGAAAAATAGCCTTTCCACAGCTGACCGTTTTGGGAATAGCCGATTTGAATGAATAGAAAGGATATAAATAAAGAAAAAAAATATTTCATTTTCAAATGTGTTAAAAGACAAATATACTATAAAACGGAATTATTTGGATTTTCATATACAAACAAAAAAAATGCCCTACAATTTGAAGGGCATTTATCAATTTTGTAGGTAATTTTATACTACACCTTGAGCCAACATTGCGTCAGCTACTTTTACAAATCCAGCGATGTTTGCTCCTTTAACGTAGTCAACATAACCGTTTGCATCGGTACCATATTTCACGCATGAAGCATGAATGGCAAGCATAATATTTTTTAATCTTTCATCAACTTCTTCAGATGTCCAGCTTAATCTCAATGAGTTTTGAGACATTTCTAATCCTGAAGTTGCTACTCCACCTGCGTTTGATGCTTTTCCGGGGGCAAATAATATTTTTGCTTTTTGGAAAACAATTACGGCTTCGGGAGTTGTTGGCATATTAGCTCCTTCGGCAACACAGATACATCCGTTTGCAACAAGGGTTTTTGCTTCGTCTTCGTTCAATTCATTTTGAGTTGCACAAGGCAAAGCTACCTCACATTTTACTTCCCAAGGACGTTTTCCAGCTACAAATTTAGCAGTTGGATATTTCGTCAAATAGTCGCTAATTCTTCCACGAAGTTCATTTTTGATTTCCATTATGAAAGCCAATTTATCAGCATCAATTCCATTAGCATCAAAAACATATCCTGATGAATCTGACATTGTAACTACTTTTCCTCCTAATTGAGTTGCTTTTTCAGCAGCATATTGCGCTACATTTCCAGAACCAGAAATAACTACTGTTTTACCAGTAAAGCTTTCTCCTTTAGTTTTTAACATGCTTTCTGCAAAATACACATCTCCATATCCTGTTGCTTCTGGACGAATTAATGAGCCTCCAAAAGAAATTCCTTTCCCAGTTAAAACTCCTGTAAATTCATTTCTTAATCTCTTATATTGACCAAACATATAACCAACTTCTCTTCCTCCAACGCCAATGTCTCCTGCTGGAACGTCAGTATTTCCTCCGATATGTTTAGATAATTCTGTCATAAATGCTTGACAAAAACGCATTACTTCATTATCTGATTTCCCTTTTGGTTCAAAATCGGCACCGCCTTTTCCACCGCCCATTGGCAATGTGGTTAAACTGTTTTTGAATGTTTGCTCGAAAGCTAAAAATTTCAAAATACTTAAATTTACAGAAGGATGAAAACGAATACCCCCTTTGTAAGGGCCAATAGCTGAATTCATTTGAATTCTATATCCTCTGTTTACTTGTGTTTCCCCTTTATCATTCATCCAAACTATTCGGAATGTAATGATACGCTCAGATTCCACCATTCTTTCCAAAAGCATTTTGTTTTGGTATTTTTTATTTTCCTCAATAAACGGAATTACTGTTTCAGCAACTTCGTGAACTGCCTGCATAAATTCAGGCTCATTTGGATTTCTTTTAGATACTGCTTCTATAAAAGATTTGATACTTTCTGACATACTGTTTTTTAATTTAACGGTTTAAGAAAACGTTTTCGTAATTTGGTACAAATATACATTTTAATCAATAAAAATCGAAATATATTTTAATTTGACAATAGAATTATCTTTATTTTATGAAAAATTGAAAAAACGTGAATATTATTCATTAATTTATATTGGAATGTCAATTTATTATTAAGTAAAATAGAATTTTACTATTATTTTATATTAATTATGCTAATGCCTGAGTTAAGTCTTCTAAAAGATCTTCAATATCTTCAATTCCGACGCTTAAACGCACTAAATCATCTGTAATTCCGACTTCTTTTCGTTTGGCTTCAGGAATAGAAGCGTGTGTCATTAATGCAGGATGATTTGCCAATGATTCTACTCCTCCGAGAGATTCTGCTAAAGTGAAAACTTTTAATTTTTCAAGAAAATGAATAGAATCTTCTTTTTGCCCTGAAAGAAATGTAAACGAAACCATTCCTCCAAAACCGCTCATTTGTTTTTTTGCAATTTCATGATGTGGATGACTTGCTAATCCAGGATAATAAACGGTTTTTATTTTAGGATGATTGTTTAAAAATTCAGCTACTTTTCCACCATTTTCGCAGTGTCTTTGCACTCTAAGATGAAGCGTTTTTATACCTCTCAGAACCAAGAAACTATCCATTGGCCCCAATGTTGCTCCTGTTGCAAATTGCTGAAAATGCAATTGGTTCCCCAATTCTTCCTCTTTCACAATTAGTGCGCCCGCGATTACATCGGAATGTCCCCCAAGATATTTTGTGGCCGAATGCATCACAATATCAGCTCCTAAATCTAATGGTTTTTGTAAATAAGGGGTTGCGAAAGTATTGTCAACAGCAAAAAGGATTTTATGTTGTTTGGTGATTTTTGCAATTTCTTGAATATCCGCCAATTTCATCAAAGGATTTGTTGGAGTTTCAACCCAAACTAATTTGGTGTTTTCATTGATTAACGATTTGAATTTTTCAATATCATTCATATCTACAAAATGAAATTTTATTCCAGAATCTTTATAAATCCGAGTAAACATTCTGTAGGTTCCTCCATATAAATCATCCATTGCAATAATTTCATCACCTGACTTAAAGGAGCGCAAAAGGCAATCTGTTGCTGCCAGTCCCGATGAAAATGCCAATCCACGAGTTCCATTTTCAATACTTGCCAAAGCATTTTCCAATGCTGAACGCGTTGGGTTTGCAGCACGACTGTATTCGTAATCTGGATTCAAAGGCTGCCCAGGACTTGTTTGTACAAAAGTTGAAGTTTGGTAAACGGGAGGCATAACAGCTCCTGTTGCTGGGTCATGGTGTTGTCCGCCGTGAATGGTTTTGGTATTGAATTTCATAAGAGCTAATTTTTTGTAAAGATATAAATTGTAACTCTTTATTTTTTATTAAAAACTCCCTTTTTTACTTCAAATGAATTTCCTTTGCAAAAATATTAACTGCTATTCAAATGAACAAAATATATTACTTGGCTTCGTGTGATACGTGTCGCAAAATTATAAAATCGTTACCAAAAGGAAATGATTTGGTTTATCGTGACATCAAACAAAATCCAATTACAAATGAAGAATTGGAAGAAATGCACCAACTTTCGGGAAGTTATGAAGCACTATTCAGCAAAAAAGCAGTTTTGTATAAATCGATGGATTTAAAAAACAAAGCACTGACGGAAGCCGATTATAAAAAATTAATTTTGGAACATTATACGTTTTTAAGTCGCCCTGTTTTTCTGATTAACGGCGGCGTTTACATTGGCAACAGCCAGCAAAATATGCTTCAAGTTATGAAAGTTTTGAATAATGTCTAAAAGAAATATTGCCTTAATTGGAGCTACAATTGTTTCCATAATTTACGGAGTAACCTTCACGATTGCAAAAGATGTAATGCCAAAACACATTGATGCTTACGGCTTTATTTTGTTGCGCGTGGGTGGTTCTGTACTTTTATTTTGGGCGGTTTGGCTTGTAATGTGTTTGTTAAAAATTGGAACTATTGAAAAGATAGCGTCCAATGATTTCCCTCGTATTATTGCGTGTGCTTTTTTTGGAGTTGCTTTAAATATGCTTTCCTTTTTTAAAGGGTTGAGTATGACTTCGCCCATTTCCGCAGCGGTAATTATGGTTTGTACGCCGTTAATAGTTTTGGTTTTATCGGCTATAATCATCAAGGAAAAAATGAGCAAAAGGAAAGTTTTCGGAATCTTTTTGGGATTATTTGGCACTTCTTTTTTGATACTTTACGGTAAATCAGTTGGCGATACTTCATCGGCAATTTTGGGGAATTTTTTGGTTTTAGTCAATGCTATTTCTTATGGTTTTTACCTCGTAATTGTAAAGAAATTAATGGATAAATACAATGCTTTTACCTTTGTAAAATGGATTTATTTATTCGGATTTATAATGGTTTTACCTTTTGGCTGGAGCCAATTTCAAAGCGCTCATTGGGCGATTGTTCCAACAGATATTTTATGGAAAATAGGATTTGTAGTCGTGTTTTCAACTTTTTTCACGTATTTGTTGAACCTACTTTCCATGCGTGAATTGAATCCAACATTGGTAGCAGTTTTTGTTTATTTGCAACCTTTATTCGCTACAATTTTTGCCATCGGATTAGGAAAAGACAAATTGAATTGGGTGAAAATCGGTGCTGCAATTTTGATATTTTCGGGAGTTTATTTGGTAACCGCTAAGAAAAAGGAACAACCACTGAAAAATTGAAAACAACCACTGAAAAGTTTTTCATTATCTTTGAATATATTTTAATAAAATTATGATACAATCAATGACGGGTTTTGGGAAAGCAACGGTGCAATTACCAACAAAAAAAATAACAGTTGAGGCCAAATCTTTAAACAGTAAAGGGTTAGATTTAAGCGTAAGAATGCCTTCACTTTACCGAGAAATGGAATTGGGTTTGCGCAATGAAATCGCTTTGGCATTGGAACGTGGAAAGATTGATTTCTCAATTTTTATTGAAAGAACTGCCGAACAAACTTCTACAAAAGTGAATGTGCCAATCGTAAAAGCATATATCGCCCAACTTCAAGAAGTAAATGCCGATGCCGATGAAACCGAATTGATGAAAATGGCCATTCGCATGCCAGACGCTTTGAAAGTAGAACGGGACGAAATTGACGAAAATGACTGGGTTCAAATACAAACAGTTATCAAAGAAGCGTTGGCTAATATTTTGAATTTCCGTCAAGCGGAAGGGTTGTCGTTAGAGAAAGAATTTCAGTTGCGAATTGGAAATATCCGTCAATATATGAATGATGCTTTGGCACTCGATCCAGAACGTGTTCAGGCAATAAAAGACCGTTTACAAACCGCTATTTCCGAATTGAAAGTCAATGTTGATGAAAATCGTTTTGAGCAAGAATTGATTTATTATCTTGAAAAATTAGACATTACAGAAGAAAAAGTTCGATTGACAAATCACCTGGATTATTTCTTAGAAACTATAAAAGGAAAAGAAGCCAATGGTAGAAAATTAGGATTTATAACTCAAGAAATGGGTCGTGAAATTAATACCATGGGTTCTAAATCCAATCACGCGCAAATGCAAAAATTAGTAGTGATGATGAAGGATGAATTAGAGAAAATTAAAGAACAGGTTTTGAATGTGTTGTAAAAAGCTTTAAGCATTAGGCTATAGGCATAAAGCAAATAAAAAATGAAAAAAGGAAAATTAATAGTTTTTTCTGCACCTTCAGGATCAGGTAAAACAACAATTGTAAAACATTTACTTGGATTAGAAGATTTAAATTTAGAATTTTCTATTTCGGCAGCTTCCCGCGAACCTCGGGGCGAAGAAGTAAATGGAAAAGAGTATTATTTTATTTCTACAGAACAGTTCAAGAAACACATCAAAGGGGAAGATTTTTTAGAATGGGAAGAAGTGTATCGGGATAATTTTTACGGGACTTTGAAAAGCGAAATCGAACGCATTTGGGCATTAGGAAAAAATGTGATTTTTGATATTGATGTGGCTGGAGGATTACGAATTAAACATAAATTTCCTGAGCAAACCTTAGCAGTTTTTGTAAAACCACCAAGCATCGACGAACTTAAAATCCGTTTGAAAAAACGTTCTACAGAAAGTGATGATAAGATAAATATGAGAATTGCAAAGGCCTCAGTGGAATTGGCAACAGCACCACAATTTGACAAAATTATTAAAAATTACGATTTAGATATTGCTAAAGAAGAGGCGTATCAATTGGTGAAAGCATTTGTAGAAGATTTATAGTATTACGCTAAGATTCACTAAAAAAACACAAAGACGCACAAAATTCTTTTCTTATCTTCGTGAAAAACTTCGTGAATCTTTGTGAAACAAAACAATTATGAAAATTGGACTTTATTTTGGAACCTTCAACCCTATTCATGTTGGGCACCTAATTATTGCCAATCACTTTGCGGAACACTCTGATATAAATCAGGTTTGGATGGTGGTGACTCCTCACAATCCATTGAAAAATAAAGATACTTTACTTAAAGATTCCACCCGTTTAGAATTGGTTCATTTGGCAACAGAAGATTTTCCAAAAATTAAACCTTGCGACATTGAATTCCATTTGCCTCAACCAAATTATACCGTAAATACTTTAGCACATTTACAAGATAAATATCCTAAAAATGAGTTTTCATTGATTATGGGAGAAGACAATTTGAAGTCTTTTCACAAATGGAAAAACCATGAGGTAATTCTTGAAAATTACGCTATTTATGTTTATCCTAGAGTAGATGAAAATGGTCAAACGAATAATGATGGGGAGAAATATGGTTTCAAAAACCACCCTAAAGTCCATTTTATAGCGGCTCCAATAGTTGAAATTTCTGCTACATTTATCCGAAATTCAATTAAAAACAAGAAGAATATACAGCCCCTTTTACCCAATAAAGTTTGGAAATATATTGATCACAACAATCTATATAGAAAGTAATCAACGTTAATTTTTCGCATTAGGGATGGCAGTGAAAATCCCACACTTTTTCGTGTGGATTGAAGCGAACAGCCCGACCGCACTGCAACGCTAGTGGAAGTGGGGAAATGCCCAAATAAGAAAAATTATTCTTTAATTTTCTTTAGGGATGTTTTTATTCCTTTGATTAATGAGGAGCTGAATCCTTCGTGTTCCATTTCGTTAAGACCTACTATGGTACATCCTTGTGGTGTGGTTACACGATCTATTAATTGTTCGGGATGGATTTTTTCTACTAATGCCATTGTTGCAGCGCCTTTTGCTGTTTGTGAAGCGATGGAAAGTGCGGTGGCAGCGTCGAAACCAATTTCGATTCCGGCTTGCATTGAGGCGCGAATATAGCGCAAAGCGTAAGCGGTTCCACAAGCGCCAAGAACTGTTGCGGCATCCATTAATTTTTCGTCAATTACAGAAACAGTGCCTAAATCATTGAACAGTTGGATGACTTTTTCTGCGTCATTTTTATCTTTTTCAAGATAGGAAATACAGGTTGCAGACTCGCCAAAACGAGCAGCAATATTAGGCATTATATGGATTATAGCATGTGCAGAATTTGTTTTTTTCTGAAGGGATTCTATGGATAATCCGCTGACTGCCGATGCAATAATTTTGTTTTTAATTAAGGGTAAAATTTCTTCTAAAACTACATCAACTTGGAAAGGCTTTATGGTTAAAATGATAAGGTCTGCCTCTTGAATTTCCTGCTTGTTATCTGGGGAAACAATGATTCCTTGTTGCTCTAAATGCAGAATACTTTGGGTATTTCTTCTAGTTATGGTTACTTTATTTTCAGAAGAATACTTGGAGATTCCAACAGCAATTGCAACTCCTAAATTTCCGCCTCCGATGATGTGAATTTTCATTTTTTATTTTTTAAAAACCTAATATTAATTTTGCGATAGAGAAATAGATAAGAATTCCAAAAATATCATTACTTGTAGTGATAAATGGACCTGTTGCTAGAGCGGGATCTATTTTAAATTTATTTAACAATAGCGGTATAAATGTTCCTATTAATGAAGCTATTATTATTACAGAAATCAATGCCGTAGTTACAATTACGCCAATAATAATTTCAACATTTAGAAGAAAATGACTCCCTAAAAATAAAATAGTTGCTAGAATTATTCCGTTCAATAAACTCAAAGAAACTTCTTTTATTAATCTGTTAAATAAAGTGCCGCTTAAGGAGTCGTTTGCCAAACCTTGCACGATAATTGCCGAAGATTGTACCCCAACATTTCCAGCCATAGCGGCAATTAAAGGGGTGAAAAAGAATAAATTTCCGTGTAGCAGCATTGCTCCTTCGAATAATCCTAAAACTTTGACAGAGATAAAACCGCCTAAAAGTGCTAATACTAACCATGGTAATCGGGCTTTTGTATGTTCGAGAATACTATCATCGGCTTCAATATCTTGAGAAATACCCGCAGCCAATTGGTAATCTTGATCGGCTTCGTCTTTAATTACATCCACGATATCGTCAATGGTAATTCGACCTACTAATCTCCCCAATTCGTCAATTACAGGAATAGCTTCTAAATCGTATTTTTGCATAATTCGAGCCACTTCAACGTCTTCAGTATCGACTTTTACAAAATTTAATTTACGAATATAGACTTCGCTAATGGGTGTTTTAGCTGATGTTGTTAATAAATCCTTTAAAGAAAGGCGTCCCAATAATTTATCTTGCTCATCAACAACATAAATGGAATGCACCCGGGAAATATTTTCGGCTTGGATACGCATTTCTTTTATGCAGGTAAGCACATTCCAATTTTCGTAAACTTTTACTAATTCTTTGTGCATAATTCCCCCTGCGGTATCTTCTTTGTAACGCAATAAATCGACAATGTCTTTTGCGTGTTCAACGTCTAGAAGTTCCGAGATTACTTCCTCTTTTTTACTTTGAGAAAGTTCGGCGATAATATCGGCAGCGTCATTAGTATCTAATTCATCCAGCTCTTCGGCGATTTCTTTTGGAGACAATCGGCTTAGTATATTTTCTCTTAAATCATCGTCTAATTCTAATAGAATTTCGGCAGTTTTATCACTGTCTAATACTTTGAAAATATAGGTTGCTTCATTAAAATCGAGTTCTTCAAGAATTTCAGCAATATCAGCATGGTGCATATCATTAAGCAACACTTCCAATTGTTGGTCGTCATTACTTTTGATAAGTTGTTC
>CAMCDQ010000027.1 GCA_945873505.1 Chitinophaga pinensis | reverse complement strand
GATTTAATCGGGGAGGAAAGTCCGGACACCAAAGAGAAGCATAGCGGGTAACGCCCGTCATTTCGAGCAATCGAGAGAGGACAAGTGCAACAGAAAGTATGTACAGGTAAGGCTGTAGTGAAACCAGGTAAACTCTATGCGGTGAAATTTCAAGTATATCAATAGTTAAGGGCTTCTCGTCCGTTGTTGAAGGGTAGAAAGATGGATTCCGATAGTAATATCGGAACTAGATAAATGATAAGGCTCCGATTTATCGGAGACAGAACCCGGCTTATAGGTCTGCTTTTTTTAATTTACGATTTAGTATTCAACCGAGAATAAATAAAACAGTCTAAAAATTTACCATCATAAAATTCATTTTCTTTCAAATGTCCTTCTTTTACAAATCCATTTTTTTGTAAAACTTTCTCAGAAGCCCCATTTTCAGGGTCAATAATGGCTTCGATGGAATGCAACTTCATTTCATTAAACCCAAATTCCACAACAATTCCAACTGCTTCTGAAGCAATTCCTTTTCCGTGAATTTCAGGAAGTAACATATACCCAATTTCTGAACGATAATGTTCGTGTTTTGTTCTATAAAAACCTATAATACCTAATAACTTTGACCTTCCTTTGATAGTTATTGCCCAATTTATCGCTTCATTTTTATCTATTCCAGAATCAATCATAGCCAAGTGTTCCAATGCTTCTTCATGGTTTTTTAACAAAGGTCTGGGGATATATTTCATGTTTTCGGCATCAGAACGCATTGCGAAAATTTCTTTAACATCATTTTCAACTAGGCGTCGAAGCAATAAACGGTCACTTTCTAAATTCGGAAATGGTTTGAAATTAAGGACTAACATAGTTTTTATTTTTATAAAATTTCAATTGAATATTCGGATTGAAATTGTTTATTAATTCCAATAATTTGAATTCCTTCTTTTTCTGATAATTCCCCTGAATTTGTCATTGTATCGGCATATCCAAACCACGGTTCGATACAAATATACGGTGCTTTTTGTTTTGTCCAAATCCCCAATGATGGGAAATCTTCAAATTCAACTTTTAGAAATGGAACATTATTTTCAGAAATTGTAATCGATTTAGATTCTAATTTTTTAAATATTAACGCATCATTTTCAAATAAAGAATAGGAGAGTGGTAAACGATTTTCGTTCATTGGTAATGAAATAGTTTCGTTGGAAATTAAATCATTTTCAAGTTGCGAACAGACTAAAATTTCTGATTTCTCAAATTCCAATTCATAACTTTCAAATCCATTTGGCAATGCAAATGCTGGATGTCCGCCAATTGAAAAAGGCATTTCAAAATCATTGGTATTGATGACTTTATAACCAATTTTTAAACTTGAGTTTACAATCGAATAACTAATTTGTAACTCAAATTTAAACGGATAATTTTCAAATGTTTCTTTATTATTTGTTACTGATAAAACAACATTTTGAGCTGTTTTTTCAATAATATTAAATTCCATTTTATGAGCAAAACCGTGACGTAATAAAGAATATGAATTGCCTTTATAGGAATATGCATCGTCTTTTAAACAGCCAACAATTGGAAACAAAATAGGCGAATGTTTTCCCCAAAATTCAGGATTTCCTTCCCAAATATATTCTTTGTTATTGGAGTTTTTTAGCGATATTAATTCTGCACCTAATGGATTTATTATTGCAGTCAAATTAGAATTTGAAATAGTTGTATTCAAAGTTTTTTATTTTTTTGTAAAAGTATTAAAACTGAGCTATTGTACTCAAATTTTCATTAAATTTTGTTAAAAAAAATCCTATTTCAATAAAAAGTAGCAACTTTGAAATTCGTATTGTTTACTTATTTAAATGTTTAATCTAATTGCTTGTAACATATAATTGAATGATTCGTTTTATCTAAAACCTAAAAAATAAATAAATGAAAAACCATTTCACTAAAGCCATTTTATTTTCGGCTTTATTTTTCGGAACAGTAGTTGCAAATGCGCAACAAGCCCCATTAACAGAAACCAAATCGGTTTCAAATTACAATTACCACGATGCTTTTGCACCCAATTTTTATACCAAAAATGGTACTGCAACGCGTTCAGCAAGTGGTCAGCCAGGAGAAAAATATTGGCAAAATAGAGCAGATTATCAATTGACAGCAAATTTAAATGATAAAACATCTGAAATAATTGGTACTGAAACCTTAACCTATACCAATAACAGTCCTGATAAATTGTCTTTTTTATGGATGAATGTGGATCAAAATTTATTCAAAACTGACTCACGTGGAAATGCTGTAATTCCAGTAAGTGGTAGTCGTAACGGAGCAGATGGAGAGAAATTTGATGGAGGTCACAAAATTAAATCTGTTAAAATAGTTGCTGTAATTGGAGGAAAATCAGTTGAAAAAGTAGCTAAATTTGAAATCAATGATACAAGAATGAAAATCGTTCTTCCACAAGACTTGAATGCTAACGGAGCTTCATTGAAAGTTAAAATTGATTTTTCCTATATTTCACCAAAATACGGTTCGGATAGAACAGGTGTTTTAGATACTAAAAACGGTAAAATTTTTACTATTGCCCAATGGTATCCGAGAATGTGTGTTTATGATGATGTAAGAGGTTGGAATACACTTCCGTATCAAGGTGCTGGTGAATTTTATTTAGAATATGGTGATTTTGATGTAACAATTACTGCGCCTTCAAATCACGTTGTAGTTTGTTCGGGAGAATTAGTGAATCCAAAAGAAGTTTATTCTGTGGCACAACAAAAACTATGGGCAGATGCTGCAAATAGTGATAAAACGGTTGTAATCCGTTCTGCGGAAGATGTTGCAAATGCCGTTTCAAAACCATTAACGAAACCAACTTTAAACTGGCATTTTAAAATTAAAAATTCTCGTGATGTTTCTTTTGCTTCGTCACCTGCTTTCATAATTGATGCGGCTAAAATTAACTTACCAAGTGGCAAAAAATCGCTTGCAATATCAGCTTATCCAGTAGAAAGCGATGGCAATTCTGCTTGGGGACGTTCAACTGAATACACAAAAACATCTATTGAAAATTATTCTAAAAGATGGTTTGAATATCCTTATCCTGCCGCTACAAATGTTGCTGGTAATGAGGGCGGAATGGAATATCCAGGAATCGTTTTCTGTGGTTGGGAATCAAAAGGAGAAGGATTATGGGGAGTTACAGATCACGAATTTGGACACATCTGGTTTCCAATGATTGTGGGATCTAACGAGCGTTTATTTGCTTGGATGGATGAAGGGTTTAATACTTTTATAAATTCTTTGAGCTCTGAAGACTTCAATAATGGAGAATATAAATCACCTGTTACGGACATGCACCAAATGTCTGAAGCCTTAACTAAACCCTCATTGGAGCCAATAATTACTGCACCTGACGGTTTTAAAGAAGCGAATATGGGAATTTTAGCATATTATAAACCAGCTTCAGGATTGGTAATGTTACGAGAACAAATTCTTGGAAAAGAACGTTTTGATGCTGCTTTAAAAACGTATGTAGCTCGTTGGGCATTTAAACATCCAACGCCAGATGACTTTTTCAGAACCATTGAAAATGTAGCTGGTGAAGATTTAAATTGGTTTTGGAGAGGTTGGTTCGTTAACAACTGGCGTTTTGACCAAGCAATCACTAAGGTTAAATATGTGAAAAATAATCCTCAATTAGGGGCAATAATATCTATTGAAAACCTTGAAAAAATGGCACTTCCCGTTGTTTTAGATATTAAGTTTAAAAGCGGAACCGTTTCTCGTGTAAAATTACCTGTCGAAATCTGGCAGAAAAATACAGATTGGTCTTTCAAAAACAATTCTACTGAAGAAATTGAAACCATTACTTTAGATCCAGATCATGTTTTTCCTGATGTAAATAGTGCCAACAATATTTGGAGTGCTGAAAAAGGCGAATTAGAAAAAGATGTGATTTTAGACAATTACTTAGGAAACTTTTCAAGTACAATGATTCCAATTAAAATTAATTTCACAGAAGAAGATGGTTCACTTGTAGCCAATGCAACAGGGCAACCAAAATTGCCTTTAACAACTGCTGGTAAAGATAAATTCACGTTTGAACAAGCTGGTTTAACAATTCAATTTAACGAAAGTAAAAGTGAATTTAATTTGTTAATCAATGGACAGACATTTTTGTTTACTAGAGACAAATAGTTTTAATTTCGATATAAATAATAAGAGTTTCCGCAATTGGGAACTCTTTTTTTTTGTATTCAAATTTTAATTTTTTATATTTTTGAAAATTTTATAACACCATTAAAATCTGTAATGCTGTTTTAAATTTTCATTTATACATATTTTTATTGATTATCTTTGTAGACTAAAAGCTAAAAATGATTAAGTCCCTCTTTGTCTATTTATTATTGTGTTGCTGTTTATTATCGTACGGTCAAATAGTTATTAATGAAATTGATCCTGATACAAACTCAACAGACGTATTAGAATTTATCGAATTAAAGTCTAGTGTTCCAAATTTTTCCTTAGACGGTTATGTACTTGTTTTTTTTAATGCAGGTTCGACGAGTCCTTATTCAGGAACAGCAAGTTATTATGCTATTGATTTGGATGGATTAGTTACTGATGTAAATGGAATAATTTTGCTAGGAAACCTTCAAGTGTCTCCAGCTGCATCTTTTATCATTCCTCAAAGCACAATTCAAAATGGTCCTGACGCAGTAGGATTATACATTGGTAACGCATCTGATTTTCCATTAATTACTCCTGCAACTTCGTCAAATCTTATTGACGCAATTGCTTATAGTAATAGCGGGAATACTTCTGCCACAGCGTTGATGACCATTTTAGGTGAAACTGTAAGCTATAATGAAAATCAGAACGGATTGGCTTCTACCCAATCTATTCAAAGAAAATCCGATGGTACTTATGAAATAAAAACGCCAACTCCAAGAGCCAATAATGACGGTTCTGGAATTATTTATAATGGAATAACGGTAAGTTACACTTCAAATCCAATAAATGAAGGACAAAATTTCACGATTACTTTTAAAACAGATACAGCAGTAACAACAAATTTATATATTTCATTCACATTAAATAATGGAGGTTTTACTAATTCTGACTTTTTAGGAAATTTAAATGCAACAATTCTTGCGGGGACTAATTCAGCATCTACTGTAATTCAGATTTTAAACGATGGTGTAAATGATGGTGACGAAAATATGTTGATAAATGTTAGTAACATCCCTTCCAATTATGTTCTATTAAATAATGGAATCTCAATTCGAGTTCACGATATAAATTATGTGGTTCGACCTTGGGGTTCACCTATTCATCCAACTTATGGATTATGTCCTTCAACGGTTCCAATTGGATATTACAGTTCTCTAGAAGGAAAATCAGGAGCAATATTAAAACAAGCAATTCAAGATATAATAGCAAATCCAGCAGTTGTTAGAGCGCAAAATTATGGAGATGTTTATGATGTTTTAAAAACTGCCGATCAAAACCCTGAAAACAGCAATCAAGTTTGGTTGATGTATGTAGAACAACCACGTTCAAAGTTAGATTATCAAACGGGCACCAGTGGCTCAATAGGTTTTTGGAATAGAGAGCATATTTATAGTCAATCTAGAGGTGGATTTTCGGATGGAACCTCAAGTACTCCTGATGGTATTGATATTTGGCTACCAACCGATGCCAATGATATTCCTGCGGGTCATGCCGATGCGCATCATATTCGAGCAGAAGACAGTCCCGAAAACAGTTCTAGGAGTAATAGAAATTATGGTGTAGATTATAACGGCCCAACTGGAAATGTGGGAAGTTGGCATGGCGATGTGGCTAGAGCGCTTTTTTATATGGCCGTTCGCTACAATGGTTTAAACGTTATTAATGGTAACCCAAGTGATGCTATTGTTGGTCAAATAGGCGATTTAGCAACATTATTGACATGGAATACTACGGATATTTCTGACGATTTTGAAATGAACCGAAATAATATTGTATATACATGGCAAATGAACCGAAATCCATTTATTGATTATCCAACTTTGGCAGATTATATTTGGGGAACTCATGTTGGTGATACTTGGTTTTCATCACTTTCTAATGATAATTTTGATGCTTTAAAGGTTTCTGTTTATCCTAATCCTGCACAAAATCAGATTGCGATTTCAGGTCTAAATCAAAAAAGCACTATTGAGATTTATACTGTTTCTGGTATTAAGTTAATGAATGTTGCTTTTTCTGGAGAAACACAGTTGCCTCTAAATTTAGCATCAGGAATGTATCTTGCTAAAATTATTTCGGATAATAAATCCGTCACTAAGAAATTAATAATTAAGTAAGAAGTATATTAAATCAAATAGTGCGTTGTAGAAGTTCTTTTTGAGTTTTAATTTTAAATTTTTTGGATTACATTTGAAAAATGGATAAAAAGTTTAATGTTCCTGAAGGATTTTTCAAAAATACATTTTGTGTTTTCAATGAAATTCAAGTTCCAGAAATAGAGCAAAGAAAATTCGATTACGAAAGTAAATCCGGTAGTTGTTACTATTTTACAAAGCAAGGTATGTATCGTTTATCCAACCATTGGGGACGATTAGCCAATAGCAAATGGCGTTTAATCCCTTTATCAATTGAGACTGACAAAAAATTTAAATGGGGTTTTGCACCCTGGACTTCCTTTTATCCTGATAATGCTTTAGATGAATTGTATTTTATTCAGCCAGATTATTTAAACAATTCAGTCAATTACCAACATAAAAATAATCCTGATTACGATAACAAAGCCATTCTCAGAACTAGTTTTGAAACCACAAAAAGAATCAAGCAAGCTAGGAATATATTGACGCTGACATCATGGGCGAAGTATTTTGAATATGAAGATATTGACGATTTAAGAAAAATAATAGTCGAACAACTCATATACACTAATAAAACATTAGAAGAAATAAAACGAGAACTATAATGGGACGTAATAACGAAAGAAATATTAAAAAACACAACGATAAACTGCACAAAGAGCAAGATAAGGTTAAAGCGGCCAAAGTCCTTCGAAAAGAAAAGCTGAAGTTAATCGCGAAAAAATTTAACGAGGATAAATCATCTGAAAATAACTAATTATGGAAAAAAGTCCATTCGAAGAATTAAAAAAAGGAGTTCAGGAAATTATTGATTTAATTGCCAATAAAGACAATAAATCGGCTAACAATAAACTAATAGAAATCAGTGAAAAATTAGATGATTTTTTAGATCATACCGATGAGGATGAAGACCTGCGAGAGATAAGTAAATATCAAGTATTGCTCAATCAATTGTTTCAAAAAATAAATCCAGAAAGCGAGTAATTCAGGTGTTTTATTCAATTTATTGGAATGTTTTCAAAAATCTAAAATCTGCAATCCCTCCCTTTTAACGAAAAATTAATATATGTTTGGCTAAGGTTGTTTTTAAAATAATGTAATTTTAAATATATGAAAAACACCATCAAAAAAGGCTTTTATTTCAAGACATACGAAGCACCATTTCAGTCTCCGTTTGAAAAACTATTTGCGATTTTTAAGGAATTAATCACGCATACTTCGGGCGACTTTGACGAAGCTATTGATTGGTTGCGGGAATTGGATAAAGAATACAAACTCACTGATTCAGCCTACACCATCGATGATTTTATCGAAGATTTAAAGAAAAAAGGATACATTCGTGAAGAACTCAAAGACGATGGAACCGGAGGAATTGGCATTACTGCAAAAACCGAAAGAGCCATTCGCAAACAAGCATTAGACAATATTTTTGGTAATTTAAAGCGTTCTGGAACAGGAAATCACAAAACAAAACAAGCTGGAAATGGCGACGAGCACACAGGAGAATTTCGCGAATTTCATTTCGGCGATGGATTGGAACGCATTTCACTGACCGAAAGTTTACGCAACGCCCAGATTAATAATGGTGTAGCCGATTTTATGCTCACTGAAAATGATCTGGTGGTCGAAGAAACCCAATACAAATCCCAAATGAGCACGGTTTTGATGATTGACATCAGCCACAGTATGATATTGTATGGTGAAGACAGAATCACACCCGCTAAAAAAGTGGCAATGGCTCTAGCGGAACTCATCACCACCCGTTATCCAAAAGACACCTTGGATATTCTCGTTTTCGGAAACGATGCTTGGACCATTGCTATTCGGGATTTACCCTATTTAAAAGTAGGTCCATACCATACTAATACTGTCGCAGGTTTGCAGCTAGCAATGGATTTATTGCGCAGAAAACGAAATACCAACAAGCAAATTTTTATGATTACCGACGGCAAACCGAGTTGTGTTCGCGAAAAAGACGGAAACTACTATATGAATAGCAACGGTCTCGACGAATATATTGTCGATAAATGCTACAGCGAAGCCCAACAAGCGAGAAAATTACACATTCCGATTACCACATTTATGATCGCCAAAGATCCGTATTTGCAGCAATTCGTCAATAAATTTACGGAAGCAAATCAAGGAAAAGCGTTCTACACTGGTTTAAAAGGTTTGGGCGAGATGATTTTCGAGGATTATGAAACCAATAGAAAGAAAAGGATAAAATAGTTTTTGGGCGTTACCAGTTTGCTTCGTGCCTCGCAATGACTGGTCGGGCTATTCGCTATATCTTTTGCTCCGTCCCGATTGCTATCGGGACCTCTCAAAAGGATACCGCTGCACACGAGCAAAGCGAACTGGCGAAGCAATCCCTAACGCAAACTGCAGTTATCAATAACAATATGAATTACAATAGCAATAAAAAAACAAAAAAATGAATACTATAAAAACACTTGGCGAATTAAAAAAATCGGGATACCATAGCAAAAGCATCAAAGACGAATTGCGTCATAACTTGAGAGAGAAAATTAAATCTGGAAAACCTACTTTCGAAGGTGTTCACGGTTTTGAGAACACCGTAATTCCAGAGTTGGAACGCGCCATTTTATCCCGTCACAACATCAACTTGTTAGGACTTCGTGGTCAAGCCAAAACGAGATTAGCTCGAAAAATGATCGAGTTACTAGACGAATACATTCCGTTTGTAACTGGCTCAGAAATTAATGACGACCCCTTGAATCCCATTTCTCGATTTGCCAAAGATTTGATTGCTGAGAAAGGCGATGATACGCCAATTTCCTGGTTGCATCGAAACGAACGTTTCTCCGAAAAACTAGCCACGCCAGATGTAACCGTTGCTGATTTAATAGGTGATGTTGATCCGATAAAAGCGGCCAATTTAAAACTTTCTTATGCTGATGACAGAGTCATTCATTTTGGGATGATTCCAAGAGCGAATCGGTGCATTTTTGTCATCAACGAATTACCCGATTTACAAGCCAGAATCCAAGTAGCCTTGTTCAATATTTTGCAGGAAGGCGACATTCAAATTCGTGGTTTTAAACTAAGAATGCCACTTGATATGCAATTTATTTTCACCGCAAATCCAGAAGATTATACCAATCGTGGCAGTATTGTAACACCATTAAAAGATAGAATAGGTTCGCAAATCCTAACGCATTATCCTGAAACCATCAAAATTGCCCGAACCATAACAGAGCAGGAAGCCAAATTAGATCTTGCTCAAAGCGACTTGGTTTATGTACCATCATTAGCCAGAGATTTATTAGAGCAAATTAGTTTTGAAGCTCGCGAAAGTGAATACATTGACAATAAAAGTGGTATAAGTGCCAGATTGAGCATCACTGCTTTTGAGAATTTATTAAGTACTGCCGAGCGTAGAGCCCTTAAATCAGGTGCCGATAAAACTACTTTAAGATTATCTGACTTTATGGGAATTATTCCCGCTATTACTGGAAAAGTCGAATTAGTTTATGAAGGAGAGCAGGAGGGAGCAGCGGTTGTAGCACAACATTTGATTGGCGATGCAATTCATACGTTCTTTCCGGGTTATTTTCCAAAAATTGAAAAACTCGAAAAAC
This sequence comes from Chitinophaga pinensis, assembly GCA_945873505.1. Taxonomy (GTDB): domain Bacteria; phylum Bacteroidota; class Bacteroidia; order Flavobacteriales; family Flavobacteriaceae; genus Flavobacterium. The sequence goes on along the minus strand of CAMCDQ010000027.1, from coordinate 20,482 downwards.
AAGACGAGAAAAATCCCTATTCTGATACTTTGGAATGGTTTTTTGCTGAAAGTGGTTTCGAATTGCTGGACGATTGTTCCGATGAAGAATATAAAACTATTTTAGATAGTATTATGCCATTAGATATCTTAATCAAAAAACACCAACCAGAATTAGCTAAAGAAGATACTTATTTTATGAAGGAATTCATTCTCTGGGGATTGGTTGAATACAAAAAGTTGAGCAAAGACCGTGTTTCTGAGGGCTATCAGTTCAAGGATTTATATGGCAGTTACATTAGTAAACTGTAAAATTTAAAAAAGGGTTTAGAAACGATGCTAAACCCTTTTTTATTTTAATAAATTTAAAACTATTTAATTTTCTCCAGTTCTAATTACAACTGATGGTAATTACTTTCCGATACAGAAATTCGCGAAAATATTCCCCAACAACTCGTCATTTGTGACTTCGCCAGTAATCATCCCAAAATGATACAAAGCTTCTCGAATATCAATTGCCATTAAATCGCTCGATAAATTGGTTTGCAAACCAAAATTCACTTTCTGAATTTCATCCAAGGCTTTTAGCAAAGAATCATAATGACGCGTGTTGGTCACAATGGTTTCATTGTTGCGCAAAGCACCCGTATTTACAAACGAAAGCAACTGATTTTTGAGTTCATCAACTCCAATATTTTCTTTCGCGGAAATGTAAATAGTTGTTAGTTGTTGGTTGTTAGTTGTTAGTTTTTTATCAATAATGGATACGTTTTCTGGCGAAATTAAATCCGTTTTATTAATAATTACAACTATTGGTTTTTGTGGAAACTGGTTTCTTGTTTTTCCAACTTCAAGTAGTAAATTTTCTAATTTACCATCAACCGACAACTGAGAACCATCAACCAAATAAAGTACGACTTGTGCCTGTTCTATCTTTTCAAATGTTTTCCGAATCCCTAAACTTTCAACATGATCTTCCGTTTCTCGAATTCCTGCGGTGTCAATGAATCGAAATCCAATGCCGCCAATCACCAATTCGTCCTCAATCGTATCACGAGTCGTTCCTGCAATTTCAGAAACTATGGCGCGTTCTTCATTCAATAAAGCATTCAATAAAGTCGATTTTCCTACATTAGGTTCGCCTACAATGGCAACAGGTATTCCGTTTTTGATGACATTTCCAACCGCAAACGAATCGATTAATCGTTTCAAAACAAACTCAATTCTGTTCAATAATTCTCGAAATTGCGTTCTATCGGCGAAAGCCACATCTTCTTCAGCAAAATCCAATTCTAATTCTATTAGCGAAGCAAAATTCAATAATTCTTGTCGTAGTTGCTTAATTTCATTACTAAAACCGCCACGCATTTGTTGCATCGCAATTTGGTGCGATGCCTCATTATCTGAAGAAATCAAATCGGCAACGGCTTCTGCTTGTGATAAATCCATTTTTCCGTTCAAAAAAGAGCGTAAAGTAAATTCTCCCGCATTTGCCATACGGCAGCCTTTTCTGAGCAATAATTGAATGATTTGTTGTTGGATATAGGTTGAACCATGACAGGATATCTCGATTGTATTCTCGCCAGTATAGGAATTAGTGCCTTTAAAAACAGAAAGTAATACTTGATCAATAACTTTTGCCCCGTCTACAATATGACCCAAATGTAGCGTGTGTGTTTTCTGTTTCGTGATGTCTTTTCCCGAAACCGAATTAAAAACCGAGTTAGAAACCACAATTGCATCAAAGCCAGAAACACGAATAACAGCAATTGCTCCCGCTCCAGAAGGCGAGGCTAAAGCCACAATAGTATCGTTTTGAATCATAATTTACAGATCAAGATTGCAAAGTTACGAAGATTTGTGCGTATATTTTTTATTTTTAATACGGGAATTAGTAGGGGAATTTTCCATTCAATTTTTATTTTGTGGATTTTTGTTTTTCAACAATTTTATTTAATTTACTCTCGTAATTATTAACTTATATTTGTTTTAATTATTGAATTATGAAAAGTTATACCAATCGAAAAATACAATTTTCCGCAGAATTTGTAAACTTAAATGCATAATCAAACATTACTTTTCTTTCCATAAAAAATGCCCCAAATAGTGTCTAACTTTTTGGGGCATGTTGAGGTTTTTATTAAGGCTTTTTTGTTTAGTTTTTAAGTTCTAATATATTAGAATTTCAAAGTTACAGATAAATCGAAATCATCATAAATAACTTTATTTCCTAAATTGTCGAAAAAGCTACCTGATCCGTATTTAATGTCATATTTAGTTCTGTTAATTTTCAATGTAGTAGTTGCAGTAGTTTCAGTAGTAGTAATATCAAAAGTTACAGGATTTGTAATTCCTTTTACAGTTAAATCTGCTGTAACTGTGTAAACACCAGTACTTTTAGCGGCAATAGTTTTGAATACTAATGTTGAAGTTGGGAATTTTTCAGTTCCAAAAAAATCTTCTGATTTTAAGTGACCGTCTAATTTTTCTTTTCCCTGACCCGCTTTTAAGTCCGTTGTTGTCATAGAAGTCATATCAACGGTGAAATTTCCACCTACTAAATTTTTACCTTTGAAAACTAAAGCACCTTCTTTTAGGTTTACAGTTCCTTCATGTTGACCAGTTACTTTTTTACCCAACCAAGTGATTGAACTTTTAGCGGCATCTACTTTTTTTGTTTGTGCAGTTAATGTTGCTGTTCCAATTGTTACTAATAATGCAATTGCAATTGTTTTTAAATTTTTCATGTTTAAATTTGATTTTAGTTAATAATTATAGAGTTAAGAATAAATCTTCGTTTGATTTTCGAACTTTTTTGTAAAACTGAGTCGCATCGTCCTGATGACGGTACCCAACAGTAGCAATTACAGCGGCATTTAAATTTAAAGCATCCAATCCAAGTATCTCATTGAATTTTTTAGCGTCAAAACCTTCCATTGGTGTAACATCAATTTTAAGTTCAGCGGCTGCATTAAGTAAATTTCCTAGCGCTAAATAGGTTTGTTTTGCTGTCCAAATAACTTTTGCGTCTGCTGGAATAGGGTTTACGGAACCTTTCATATAATCTCCAAAACCTGATAAAGCTTCTAATGGAATCGCTCTAGTTTCGCTAATATTTTTAATATAGGCATCAATATCAGAATCGTTTACTACAGTTTGATTTGCAAAAACAATTAGGTGAGAAGCATCTGTAATTTGAGTTTGTCCGTAAGCTGCTGGAAGTAATTCCGCTTTTAATTCTGGGTTTTCAATGATAATTACTTTGTAAAGTTGCAATCCAAAAGAAGAAGTGCTTAAACGAATAGCTTCTTTTAGGAAATTTAAATCTTCCGTTGAGATTTTTTTGGTTGCATCGAATTTTTTTGTGGCATAACGCCAGTTTTGATTTTCTAAGAATGTACTCATTTGTTATTTATTAATTATTGATTTCTAATTTTTTCTAAAAGGAAGTTCAATTGATCTAATTCAGGATTTGATAAATTTTGAACTATTTTTTTTTCATAAACGATTACTTTTGGATCTAATTCAGTTAAGATAGATAATCCTTTTGTAGTAATCAAAACTTCGATTTTTCTTCTATTTTCTTTACAAACTGTTCGAGTTACCAATCCTTTTAACAGTAATTTATCTACTAAACGTGTAGTATTGCTCGTTTTTGCTAGCATTCGTTCTTGAATAACGCACATGTTTGCAGGGTTTCCTTTTTGGCCTCTTAATATTCGCAAAACATTATATTGTTCGCTTGATAAATCATAAGGCTTTAAAATTTCTGCAAAACGCTCGTGAATATCATTTTGAGTATAAATGATATTGATCACTGCTTTTTGAGAAGGTTCCATTATTGCATTTGATTTTATTGCGTCTTCAATTTTCATAATTGTATTTACAATATTTGTATGTACAAATATAATTGATTTAATTAATTTTGAACTTATTTAGTTGTTATTTTTATGTTAATTATTAAACTTCCATTTATCTTTTTCATTTGAGACTTTATTGTGTAATTTTGTAAAAAATATAAATAGTTATGAATTTAGCACAAGAAGTTTGGGTTGACCAATTAGAAAATGATGGAAACGCAGTTATTTTGGATGTTAGAACGGAAGATGAATGTAATGAAGGAATGATTCCAGGAGCAATAAATATTGATATATATAAGGGACAAGGATTTATAAATTTAATAGAAGAATTAGATAAATCAAAAAATTATTATGTTTATTGCAGGTCAGGCGCTAGAAGCGGTCAAGCTTGTTCTATAATGAATCAGCTTGGTTTTGAAAACACCTATAATTTACTTGGCGGAATTATGGAATGGAATGGTGAAGTTGTATAATTCATTGATTAGAAATTGCCTTTTCTAATTTCCCAAATAATATTTAATATTTTCTCTTTTTTTTGTATAAAATCATATAGAATAGATAATTCATTTTTTTTAGCGTAGTTATCTTTTAGTTTTACAATAGAATTCTCAATTGATATGTCTATTATTTCAAACTAAATATTTAAATAGTATTAAAAACAATTCATTACTTGTATTTCATTATTAAATCCCTTATGAATTCAAAGTAATATCACTAATTTTGCATTATATTGGATGATTTCTCTCCGTAAGAAGGAATTGAGTTTTGAAAAATTAAAATAATTTTACAATGTCAGTTTTAGAAAAATTAAATGCCGATAGGATTATTGCCCTAGAAAACAAGTATGGTGCCCACAATTATCACCCACTTCCAGTAGTTTTAAATAAAGGAGAAGGAGTTTACGTTTGGGATGTAGATGAAAAAAAATATTACGATTTCTTATCAGCTTATTCTGCTGTAAATCAAGGGCATTGTCATCCTAAGATTGTTGGAGCAATGATGAAACAGGCGCAAACATTAACATTAACTTCTCGTGCTTTTTTCAATGATCAATTAGGTCCTTATGAAGAATTTGTAACTAAATATTTTGGTTTCGATAAGGTTTTGCCAATGAATACTGGTGCTGAAGCTGTTGAAACCGCTTTGAAACTTTGTAGAAAATGGGCTTACGAGGTAAAAGGAGTTGCAGAACAAGAAGCACAAATTATTGTTTGTGATGGAAATTTCCACGGAAGAACAACTACTATTATTTCATTTTCAAATGATGAAAATGCCCGTAAGAATTTTGGACCTTATGCCGAAGGATTTATTAAAATTGCCTATAATGATTTGGAAGCATTGGAAATCGCCTTAAAATCCTCAAAAAACATAGCGGGTTTCCTTGTAGAACCTATTCAAGGAGAAGCGGGGGTTTATACTCCAGCAGATGAATACATGATGCGTGCCAAAGAATTGTGTAATCAATATAATGTATTATTTATTGCCGATGAAATTCAAACTGGTATTGCAAGAACGGGCTCCTTGCTTGCAGTTTGTGGAAATTGTACTTGTGAAAATCAATGTGAAAGACAAGAAACATATGCAACTCCAGATATTTTGATATTAGGAAAAGCTTTGTCCGGCGGAGCGTATCCAGTTTCAGCGGTTTTAGCTAATGATCCCGTTATGAATGTAATAAAACCAGGACAACACGGATCTACTTTTGGTGGTAATCCAATTGCGGCTGCAGTAGCAATTGCGGCTCTTGAAGTTGTTAACGAAGAACATTTAATTCAAAATGCTCGTGTTTTAGGAAAGTTATTCAGAAGTAAATTAAATGAATACATACACACATCAAATATTGCTGTTTTAGTGCGTGGTCGTGGTTTGTTGAATGCAATTGTTATCAACGATACCGAGGAAAGTGATACTGCTTGGAATATCTGTATGGCTTTGCGTGATAATGGACTTTTAGCAAAACCAACTCACGGAAATATTATCCGTTTTGCTCCACCTTTGGTGATAAATGAAAATCAATTGTTAGATTGCGTTGCTATTATTATCAAGACGTTAAAGCAATTCGAGAAATAGTTTTTACATTAAAAAACCACTCATTTATATGAATTACTTCAAGTAAATGAGTGGGTTTTGTGTTCTTAAAAAGCAATAAATTATTGATTTTGTTCTTCTTGGTATTTTAATTTTTCTAATAGATTTTTTTCCATATCTTTAATACCTTGTTCTCCAACAAATACAAAAAGATAGATAGTACAAATTAAATATATTGAGCTTAATATAATTCCAATAATGCCTAAGATTTTACCGGTATTTAAATTTTTATAATTCAAATATAATTCAGGACTTTCTTGGTATAATTTCAAATCTTTTTTTGCTAAAACTAAAGCAATAATTCCTAATGTTAATCCTATAAAACCATAACAACAGCAAGTTATTATTGAAAGTATTCCTAATACTAATACGGCGGTTCCATTGGGTAAGTTTCTTTTTTCCATGTTTTAATTTAAATTTAAAGGTTTGTTATTTTGTAAATATAGGCAATAATCATAATTAATGCATTTGTAATTGCCATTCCAATGATAATTTTGTGATAGTCACGAGATTTATCGATGAAATGTAATCCTAAAAATCCCAATAAGAGAAGTGTTGTGTAAATTGCAGGGAACTGATAAAAAGCTTTTATAAAATCACCATTGATTAATAATAGTAAAGAGCGTTGTGTTCCGCAACCTAAACAATCTACTCCAAAAAGCGACTTGTTCATACAAGGCAATATGTATTTTTCTATATCCAAAACATAATTTATTTGCATTGCAATTTAATAAAAATAATATTCATTCTTGAATAGTAAGTTTGTTATTTTAAAGTTTCCTATTTTTGAATTCTAATACAAAAGGAAATGAAAAAATTATTGCTTCCAATTATGATAATTGCAATCTTGATTGCGTTTTATGAGCAAAGTTTAGAGAAGAAAAATGTCTATATTTTAGTTATTGCAATCGCAGTATTTATGTTTGGAATGATGAAATTAAGTGCTAAAACACCAAGTAAAAATCAAGATAAAGAAGACGATAATGTTTGAAAAAGGCGATAAAGTTTCGGTGCTTGACGATGCCATAAATGGAGTAGTGTTAGCTGTTCAAAATAACGAAGTTTCTATAGAAACAGCAGACGGATTCGTGATGACATATTTTGTCAAAGAATTGATTAAGATTAACGATACCAGTGATTTAAGTAAAAGTATTGGAAGCTTTAATTCAAATCAAATTAAAAAAGAAAAGGAAGAGCCAAAAGCGAGAAGTTTTATAAAAGACAAGAAGGCAAAGTATGAAATTCCCGCTCCAGAATTTGATTTACATATAGAAAAGTTAATTCCAAGTTTTAAAGGAATGAGTAATTATGACATCCTAACTTTACAAACAGAAACGGCAAAACGACACCTTGAATTTGCCATAAGAAATCGCATTCCAAAAATCGTTTTTATTCATGGTGTTGGCGAAGGAATTTTAAAAGCAGAACTTGATTTTTTATTGGGAAGATACGATTCTATAGATTTCAGAGAAGGCAATTACCAGCGCTATGGAATGGGGGCAACTGAAGTTTTTATCAGACAAAAAACAAAATAAAACGCTACTTTGAAAATTAAAATTCTCAAAGTAGCGTACATTTTTGTGAATTCATTCTAAATAGAAGTCACGAAATTTCCGTAGACATATTGCGCATATGTAAATGAATTTATGCCATTTGAAAAAGTAATGTTTTTGAAAACTACATAGTGATTATACCCAGTCAAAACCTGAGTTGTGGGGTTTAAAATTTCAGTAGTTGTAACTTCAATAATTCCACTAGTTCCTGCAACACCAGCGGCAGCATTCCATTCGTCAGAAACAGTTGGACTTGCCGGTGGAAAAGAAGCGCAGAAATAAGCATTACTAATAATGGAATTAAAAAGTCTGTAAATCACTTTATTAGCGCTGCTAATCAAAACCGTTCGCGGTGTATTTGCCACTGTCACTACGTTTGCAAAAGTCGAAATTGGTGTTTGTAAAATCAATGCTTCATTGTTTTTAACCTTGAAAAACAATCCGTTATTTACATCGCAATCATTTATTGCTGCTGAAGGATCAAAATTGAAAGTGTCTAATTTTATATTTCCATCATCGCAACTATTGAAAAGTAAGGTGCAAAGTAATAATCCAAGAAATCGTTTCATATTTTTCATATTTAAAGCAAAAATAGAATTTTTAATTTGTTTCAAAAGCATAACTGTTTAAAATCATAAAAATTAACTCTTTATTATAATATTCAAAGTCAAATTTTCGATTTTAAGAAAACACACACCTATGAATTAAAGACAATAGAATTCCTTACATTTGTATCGATTTTATTTCGATTAGCGATAAAAAAAGAAAAATGAAAAAAGTATATTTAGATAACGCATCAACTACTCAAATTCGTGAAGAAGTTATTCACGAAATGGTCACTATTCTATCAAATGATTATGGTAATCCATCGTCAACACACGGTTTTGGTAGAAATGCAAAAAGCATAGTAGAACTTTCTCGAAAAGCCATAGCTAAAGAATTGAATTGTAATGCCCAAGAAATTATATTTACTTCAGGCGGAACAGAATCTAATAATTTAATTCTTCGTTCTTGTGTGAAAGATTTGAAAGTAAAAAGAATAATCACTACTAAAATCGAACATCATGCAGTTTTACATACTATTGAAGCATTGCAAAAAGAGTTTGATATTCAAATTGATTATGTTTCAATTAAAGAAAATGGTGTTATTGACAAAACAGATTTAGTAGATTTATTATCTCAAGATATAAAAACTTTGGTTAGTTTGATGCACGTCAATAATGAAATCGGAACAGTTTTAGAATTGGATTTAATTGCGAGAATTTGCCAACAAAACAGCGTTTTATTTCATTCTGATACGGTTCAATCTGTTGCAAAAACAGAATTAGATTTGCAAGAAACGCCAATTGATTTCATAGTTGCTTCTGCACATAAATTCCATGGACCAAAAGGAGTTGGTTTTGCATTTGTAAGAAAAAATTCTGGTTTACAACCTCAAATATTTGGTGGTGAACAAGAAAAAGGTTTACGTCCAGGGACTGAAGCAGTGCATCAAATTGCCGGAATGGCAAAGGCTCTAACACTTTCTTTAGACAATTTAGACAAAGAGAGAACTGCTATTACGGAAGTTAAAAACTACCTAATTCAACAATTAGAATTGGAATTTCCGGAATTTCAAATTAACGGTTCTCAAGATGGTTTTTATACAGTTTTGAATATAATCTTACCTTTTTCAGAAGATAAAACCGCAATGATTCTCTTTGAATTAGATATTAAAGGAATATCGGTTTCCCGTGGAAGCGCTTGTCAGTCAGGAAGTATCAAACCTTCACACGTTCTCGCCGAATTTCTTTCTGCCGAAGATTTGAAAAAACCAAGTTTGCGAATTTCATTCAGTCATTACAATACCAAACATGATATCGATTTGTTAATTGAAGGATTGAAAGGAGTTTAAATTAATTATCTAATAAAAAATTTTTTTTAAAAAGGAACATCACTGTCGTCCTCAAAACCATTCAAATTACTGCCAAAAGCTTCGTTTGCTGAGGGTAAGTTTTTCGTTTGAAATGGATTGTCATCGTGATTCATTTTTGATGGTAAATCATCATAACTACCGCTATAACTTTCCAAATTTTCGAATTTACCGAGATTTCCAACGAATTTCAAACGCACACTTTCTAAACTTCCATTTCTGTGTTTCGCAATAATAAATTCTGCTTGTCCTTGAGATGGCGAACTTGCTTCATCATCCCATTCGTCTAATTTGTAATATTCGGGTCTGTAAATGAAAGAAACAATATCCGCATCTTGCTCAATTGCTCCCGACTCCCTAAGATCTGATAGTAATGGACGTTTGTGGCCAGGTCGTGTTTCTACAGCACGTGACAATTGTGATAGTGCAATTACTGGCACTCCTAATTCTTTAGCCAAGGCTTTTAAGTTTCTAGAAATTGTAGAAATTTCTTGTTCTCTATTCCCTGAACCTTTTCCGTTACTCCCACCCGCTGTCATTAATTGTAAATAATCTACAATAATCAGTTTGATTCCGTGTTGAGAGGCTAAACGTCTGGATTTTGCTCTTAAATCAAATATAGATAAGGAAGGAGTATCATCAATAAAAAGAGGTGCTTTCTCCAGATTTTTAACCTTAATACTCAATTGTTCCCATTCGTGTTTTTCTAATTTTCCTGTTCTTAACTTCTCTGATGACAATCCTGTTTCAGATGAAATTAATCTGGTTATTAACTGAACAGATGACATTTCCAATGAAAATAACGCCACGGGATGTCCAAAATCTATAGCGACATTTCGCGCCATTGAAAGTACAAATGCTGTTTTTCCCATACCTGGACGGGCAGCAATGATAATTAAATCACTTGGTTGCCATCCAGATGTTACTTTGTCTAGTTTATCAAATCCAGATGCAATTCCACTCAAACCCTCTTTTCCAGCAATTTCTTCTATTCTTTTTTTAGCTTGAATAACTAAACTTTGTGCTGTTTCTGAACTACGTTTGATATTTCCCTGAGTAACTTCGTATAATTTAGATTCTGCTTTATCTAATAAATCAAAAACATCTGTAGATTCATCATACGATTCTTCAATAATTTCAGAGGAAATTCGGATTAAACTACGTTGAATAAATTTTTGTAAAATAATTCTTGAGTGAAATTCTATATGTGCAGAAGAGGAGATTTTTTGAGTAAGTTGAATCAAATAAAAATCACCACCGGCCAATTCTAATTTGGCGCTCTTTTTTAACTGTGCCGAAACTGTTAATAAGTCAATGGGTTGTGAGTCTGTGAACAACTGAAAAATGGCTTCAAATATATGTTTGTGTGCGTCTTTGTAAAATGCATCGGGTTGTAAAATATCGATAACTTCATCAACTCCCTTTTTATCAATCATCATAGCACCTAAAACTGCTTCTTCGAGTTCTAAAGCTTGAGGTGGGAGTTTCCCTTTTTCTAAATTGATAATAGTAGTTTTGTCTACATTTATGGGTTTGAGGTTTGCGAATTTTTCCATGTAGCGAAAGTAACAAAAAAATAAAAAAGTTCGTTTAGGAGTTATTAGAAATAATTGTTGATAACCAACTATTTTTTGTTTATAACCAAAAAAAAATCCGAAACCATTGGGCTTCGGATTTAACATTAATTTGTAAGAATTTACTCCTTAAACTCTCCCATCTTACTGTATTTGTCCATTCTTTGGGCAACTAGCTCAGTTGTTGATAAGTCTTTCAATTCATTGTAACCTTTCAATATATATTGTTCTACAGTTTTGAATGTAGTTTCTCTATCATAATGTGCTCCACCAAGTGGTTCAGGGATGATATCGTCAACTAATTTTTGTTTTTTCATATCAGCTGAAGTCAATTTTAGTGCTTCGGCCGCTTGTTCTTTGTATTCCCAGCTTTTCCAAAGGATAGAAGAACAAGATTCTGGCGATATTACAGAATACCACGTATTTTCTAACATATAAACTCTGTCACCTACACCAATTCCTAATGCACCACCAGAAGCACCTTCACCAACAATTACAGTAATAATAGGTACTTTCAAACGAATCATTTCGATGATGTTTCTTGCAATAGCTTCACCTTGTCCACGTTCTTCAGCTTCCAATCCGGGATAGGCACCTGGAGTATCAATTAATGTTAAAACAGGAATTCCGAATTTTTCGGCCATTTTCATTAATCGTAATGCTTTTCTATATCCTTCAGGATTTGCCATTCCGAAGTTGCGAAATTGACGTGTTTTTGTGTTAAATCCTTTTTGTTGGCCTACAATCATGAAAGATTGTCCTCCAATTTTGCCTAAACCACCAATCATTGCTTTGTCATCTTTGAAATTTCGATCACCAAAAAGTTCTAGGAACGTTTCTCCACACAAAGCATTAACGTGGTCCATTGTGTAGGGGCGACTTGGATGACGAGATAATTGTACGCGCTGCCAAGCGGTTAGATTTTTGTATATTTCGCGTTTTGTTTCTTCTAATTTTTTCTCAATTTGTTTGCAAGTCGTGGTTACATCAACATTGGATTCTTGACCAATGACTTCACATTTGTCTAATTGGTCTTCTAATTCTTTTATGGGAAGCTCAAAATCTAAATATTCCATAGGATCTGTGCGTTTAAATTTAATTTTAGTAGGCAAATATAGTTTTAAATTTAAAGATGAGAAAATTTAATGATTGTAAATTGATAATATTTAGATGTTGGATATTGGTTGATGGGCATTAAAAACAGAATGCTCTGGTGATTCGGAATGTCTTAGCCCAGATTAAAGTGGAAAGCCCGGAATGAAAAAAGTTAGTTTTTCAGGGTAAAAAGAGCGCCCAAAGGAAGCAACTTTTTTCACTTAGAAAAACAACTTTTGAATGAGGACTTGAAGCGGAAAGCTGGAATTAGCTCCTGAAATAAAATTTTTAAAACTATTTAGAAGTTTTGTGAAAGTGTTTTAATACTCCATTTAGGATTACGGTTGAAAGGATGATGAGGGCACCAATGTAGAAATTGACGCTCATTTTTTCGGTTTCTTTGAATACAATTACAGCTAAAATAATCCCGTAAATGGGTTCGAGATTTATGGTAAGCATTACGGTGTAGGGGCTTAGAAATTTCATAACTTTCACCGATGCAATAAATGCATACGCAGTACAAAACGTGCATAGAATGATGAGGTAAACCCAGTCGGAATTTGATATTTCAAAGAATTTAGAATTGAAACTATCAGTAAAAAAAAGGAAGATTGAGAAAAAGAGTACCCCTCCTAAGAGCTCATAAAAAGAGATGATTGTGGGGTTATATTCTTTGGCATATTTTCCATTTATCATAGAAAATAAGGCGGATAAAAACGCAGATGAAAGCGCCAATAGTATTCCGTTTATGAAGTGACCATCTATATTAAAAATGATATAAAGACCTATGAAAACTATGATTCCGAAGAGCACTTCATACCAAATAATTTTGCGTCCGTAGAAAATGGGTTCTAATAATGAGGCAAAAAATGCACCTGTTGAAAGACAAGCTAAAGTAACCGAAATATTAGAAACTTTTATGGCTTTGAAGAAAGTAAACCAGTGAAAAGCGATGACCAAACCAGCAAATAAAAACCCAATTAAGACTTTTTTTGGCACTTTCATCGGTATTTTTTTATAACCTATAAATAATAATATGAAACCAACGGCGAGCAACATTCTGTACCAAACTAAAGGCATTGCATCGAGAGAAATTAACTTTCCTAAAACTGCTGTAAATCCCCAGATAAATACAATGAAATGAAGATGAAGGTAGCTTTTTAGATTATCGTTTGGCATTTCGAAGGAGTAAAATTGCTAAAATCCCAAATAAAACATTGGGTAACCAAACAGCAACCATTGGATTTATTGCTGATTTTTCTGCTAATGCACCGAATATTTTATCAAAAAACACGAATGCAAAAGAAATTGCAATTCCTATTGCTAAATTAATTCCCATTCCGCCTCGACGTTTCATAGATGATACGGCAAGAGCAATTATTGTTAGGATAAATGCGGAAACGGGTAAACTATATTTTTTGTAAAGCACTACTAAATACGTACTAATATTTGAGGAACCTCGCTTTTTTTCTTTATCTATAAAATGATATAAATCCAATAATGGCAATGTTTCTGCAACGTATACTGTTGGCGTTAAATCCTCTAAATCGAAACTAAAAACGGTGTCTTTTTTGGAAGTGACTTCTATTTTATCTCCAAACTCACCTAACGTTCTTTTGGTATATTCAAATAAGGTATAGTTTTTATTTATTGGATTCCACTTGATTCTGCTGGCGGTAATTTTGAATTGTAATTCGTCTTTTTTGAATTTTTCATACGAAAAGTTAAATGCCATTTTGGAAACATCATTAAAACTTCCTACATATATATATTCGTCTTTGCTTATTTGTCTGAATACATCAGAATTCTTCCGCATTTTTTCTATTCCTCCAGGGGTTAAATAGTTATATCTAAAATTATTAAAGCCTTCACTAGCTTTTGGCAATATAAATATCCCCATTAAAAATGCTAAAATAGAAACTATTGTTGCCCCAATTAAGTAAGGACGCATGAATCTTGAAAAAGATATTCCAGAGCTTAATATTGCAATTATCTCGGTATTATTTGACAATTTGGAAGTAAACCAAATAATAGAAAGAAATAAAAATATCGGAAATAAAAGATTGGCAAAGTATATGGTAAAGTGAAAATAATACAACGCAATAGCCGAAAACGGAATTTTATTAATAATCATTTTATCGACCTTTTCCGAAACGTCAACGATTATTCCAATGGGAATAAACATCGCCAACATTACAAAAAAGTTGGTCAAATACCGCTTTAATATGTATTTATCTATTATTTTCATAAAACTATTACAATCTCTGACTCATGTTTTTCACCATCATTTCTTTCCAAACTTTGAAATCTCCCGCTAAGATATGCTTTCTGGCCTCACGAACCAACCACATGTAAAAACCAAGATTGTGAATCGTAGCAATTTGCTTTCCAAGATATTCGTTAGCTGAAAAAAGATGTCGTAAATAGGCCTTTGAATATTCGGTATCTACAAATGTCAATCCCATTTCGTCAACAGGCGAAAAATCGTCAGCCCATTTTCTGTTTTTAATATTTATCGTTCCGTTTGCCGTAAACAACATTCCATTTCTGGCATTTCTTGTTGGCATCACGCAATCAAACATATCAATTCCAAGTGCAATATTTTCTAGAATATTAATAGGCGTTCCCACACCCATTAAATATCTCGGTTTGTCTTGAGGTAAAATTGCAGTAACAATTTCTGTCATTGCATACATTTCTTCGGCAGGTTCCCCCACTGAAAGTCCACCAATTGCATTTCCTTGCGCACCAGCATTCGCAATATATTCTGCCGATTGCATCCGCAAATCTTTATAGGTACTTCCCTGAACAATTGGGAAAAATGTTTGATCGTAACCATATTTCACGGGTACTTTTTCCAAATGATTGATACAACGATCCAACCAACGGTGCGTCATGTGCATCGAGCGTTGTGCGTATCGGTAATCGCAAGGATAAGGAGTACATTCATCAAATGCCATTATAATATCGGCACCAATGGTACGTTGAATTTCCATCACATTTTCAGGCGTAAAAAAGTGAAACGAACCATCAATATGCGATTTGAATTTTACTCCCTCTTCTTTAATTTTTCTATTTGCTGAAAGCGAATACACTTGATAACCACCAGAATCAGTCAAAATATTCCGATCCCAATTCATAAATTTATGCAATCCACCCGCTTTTTCAAGAATTTCGGTTTGTGGTCGTAAATACAAATGATACGTATTTCCAAGAATAATATCAGGATTAATTTCCTCCTTCAATTCCCTTTGGTGCACGCCTTTCACCGACGCCACCGTTCCCACAGGCATAAAAATTGGCGTTTCAATTACCCCGTGATCGGTCGTAATTGTTCCCGCTCTGGCTTGCGTTTGCGAATCAGTCTTTAATAAATCAAACTTCATATTGGCTTTTTTCAGTCCGCAAAGATAAGTGAATTGTGATTTACGAGTCGAGAAATACCAAATTAATTAACATTAATACAATTTATAATTTTTCTTTGGGCGTGCCCTCGTTTTGAATAGCATTGCTAAAAATAATACAATCGGAAAACTCGGTCGTGCTGTTTGCTACAATCTCCCGCTCCACTTCGTTCCGCAGGAGGATTTCCACTGCCATCACTCACGCAATCCAAGGAAAACTAGAACAATTTGATATTAAACTTTACTTTATTTTAATATTAACTTAACAAATAAATAATTTATAATATATTTGTAAAATACACATCAATTTCTTGCAAAATGCACCAACACTTGCGCTTAAACGAATACAAAGTACTCTTTTATAGACTTTCCCTAGCTTACTTATTTTATTTTTTTGCCCGCATATTATTTTATTTCTATAATTTCCGTTTACTACAAGTCGATTCTATTTCAGATTTTATATCGCTTTGTTATTATGGATTGGCTTTTGATACCACCGCTATATTATATGCAAACCTATTATTTATAGTATGTTCCGTTTTTCCACTTTTAAAAAATACCAATCGTGGCTATCAAAAATTCTTGTTCTATTTGTATTTTTCAATGAATTTATTGGCTTATGCTACTAATTTTATCGATTTCATTTATTACAAATTTACTTTTGCAAGAACTACAATTGTGGTTTGGAATGTAATGAAGCACGAAACTAATTTATTACCACTGTTTATTAGTTTTATTATCGATTATTGGCATGTTTGGGTATTATTTCTGCTTTTCTCAGCACTTTGGATTTATTTATATAAAAAAGTGACCGTCTTGGCATTTCATCCTACAAAAAAAGTAGTTTATTTTGGATTTTCAACCCTAGTTTTTTTATGTGTTTCTTTAATGATAATTGGAGGAATTCGTGGTGGTGATTTTAAAAAATCAACCCGACCAATTAATATCTTAGACGCAAGCCGTCACGTAAAAAACATTGTACATTCGGATATTGTTTTGAATACCCCTTTTGCCATAATTAGAACATTATTTAGCAACAGCTTTATAAAAACCGATTATAAAGATGTAAATCCACAAGTCATTAATAGTTTAGTTCAACCCATAAAAACCTATCATAATAATCCCGAAACAAAACCTAATGTAGTTTTTTTTATTTTGGAAAGTTATGGTCGAGAATATATTGGAGCTTTAAATAAAGCAGCTAAAATACCCAATTATAAAAGTCATGCTCCCTTTTTAGATTCCTTGTCACAACACAGTATGATTTTTACTAATGCTTACGCAAATGGGAGACAATCAATTCATGGCATGTCATCGGTATTAGCAGGGATTCCAGCTTTTAAAGATGCTTTTACATCATCGCCATATCCAAAACAAAAAATTGAATCTTTGGTTTCTACTTTGAAAAGTGAAGGCTACAGCACTTCATTTTTTCATGGAGCTGCTAATGGATCTATGGGATTTTTAGGTTTTGCGAATATTCTTGGAATAGATAATTATTACGGTAGAACGGAATTCAATGATGATTCTCAATTTGATGGTTTTTGGGGAATTTGGGACGAACCCTTTCTACAATTCATGAAGAATACACTAAATAAAAAGAAAACCCCTTTTTTTGCATCTGTATTTACTATTTCTTCCCATGAACCTTATATTATTCCAGAAAAATATAAAAACAAATTTCATGAAGGTGGAGTTCCTATTCATAAATGTGCAGAATATACCGATTATTCGTTGAAACGCTTTTTCAATGAAGCCAAAAAAGAACCTTGGTTTTCAAATACCATCTTCGTTTTTGTGGCTGATCATTGCAACCAAATCTATTATGACGAATTTCAAAAACCAATAAATCGTTTTGCAGTTCCTATTATTATCTATAAACCCAACAGTAAATTGGTTGGCGTGAATACCGATTTGGCGCAGCAAATTGATATTTATCCCACCATTTTAGACATGATTGGTTACAAAAAACCTTTCAGAAGTTGGGGGCGAAGTCTATTTGATACAAAAACAACCACACCATTTGTAATTAATTCTACGGGTACTATCTATCAGTTTTCAAAGGGAAATTACATTTGTACATTTGATGGAAATCAAGCCATAGGTTTTTATGATAAAAATGATAAAGGTTTAAAAACCAATTTAATTGCACATAGAAACCCGGAAATGAACGCAATTGAACTCCATTGTAAAGCATTTATTCAAGATTATATGGATAGAGTAGTTGACAAAAATCTGTATGCTAAATAATTAATCTAATTTTATAAAATAAATATCCTACTTCGGTAGGATTTTTTATTTAATAATCAATCAATCCAATTATCTGATTATCTTTGCAACAGTTTAACTATAACTCACACAATGAAGCCCAACACACAACAATTAAGCGATTTAACAATCCAAGTTAGAAGAGACATTCTTCGAATGGTTCACGCCGTCAATTCAGGTCATCCAGGAGGTTCTCTTGGTTGTACAGAATTTTTAGTAGCGCTATATCAAAACATTATGGATAGAAAAGAAGGATTCGATATGGACGGTATTGGTGAAGATTTATTCTTCCTTTCCAACGGACATATTTCTCCAGTTTTCTATAGTGTTTTAGCAAGAAGTGGTTATTTTCCAGTTGCCGAATTGGCTACTTTTAGATTAATCAATTCTAGGTTACAAGGTCATCCAACAACTCATGATAATCTGCCAGGAATTAGAATGGCATCGGGTTCGTTAGGACAGGGATTATCTGTTGGAATTGGTGCTGCCCAAGCTAAAAAACTAAATGGAGATAAACACATTATCTACACACTTCACGGAGATGGGGAATTGCAAGAAGGTCAAAACTGGGAAGCAATTATGTATGCGTCAGCAAAAAAAGTAGATAATTTAATTGCTACAATCGACCTTAACGGAAAGCAAATTGACGGTTCTACAGATGAAGTATTAGCAATGGGAAGTATTCGTGCCAAATTTGAAGCTTTTGATTGGGATGTTTTAGAAATTAAAGAAGGAAATAATATTGAGGCAATTATTGCAGGAATGAATGAAGCGAAATCAAGAACTGGAAAAGGAAAACCTGTTTGTGTTTTGTTGCATACTGAAATGGGTAATGGTGTTGATTTTATGATGTACAGTCATGCTTGGCATGGAAAAGCTCCAAATGATGCACAATTAGAAATAGCTTTAGCTCAAAATTATACTGAAGAGGAAAGGGATTATTAAATCAGATTTCAGATTTCAGATTTCAGATTCTATACTGAATCTTTCAATTTTATAATCTTTTTAATCATTCAATTTTAAATAAAAATGAAAAAATATACAAATACAGGAAGTAAAGATACCCGTTCAGGTTTTGGAGCAGGAATGACAGAATTAGGACAAACCAATGAAAAAGTGGTGGCGCTTTGTGCCGACTTGATTGGGTCATTAAAATTTGATGATTTTAAGAAAAACCACCCAGAACGTTTTTTCCAAATTGGAATTGCAGAAGCCAACATGATTGGAATTGCAGCAGGATTAACAATTGGTGGAAAAATACCTTTTACAGGAACTTTTGCAAACTTTTCTACGGGAAGAGTTTACGACCAAATTCGTCAATCGGTAGCATATTCTGATAAAAATGTGAAAATTTGTGCTTCACACGCCGGATTAACTCTAGGTGAAGATGGCGCAACACACCAAATTTTAGAAGACATCGGATTAATGAAAATGTTGCCAGGAATGACCGTAATCAATACGTGTGACTACAATCAAACTAAAGCTGCAACATTAGCAATTGCCAATCATCACGGACCTGTTTACTTGCGTTTTGGACGTCCAGTTGTGCCAAATTTCATGCCGTCTGATGAACCATTTGAAATTGGAAAAGCAATTGTATTAAATGAAGGAACTGATGTAACTATTGTCGCAACGGGACATTTGGTTTGGGAAGCTTTATTAGCTGCAGAAGCATTAGAAGCAAAAGGTATTTCAGCAGAAGTAATCAACATTCATACTATTAAACCTTTGGATGAAGCTGCGATTTTGAAATCATTGGCAAAAACAAAATGTATTGTTACTGCCGAAGAGCACAACATCTTGGGAGGATTGGGGGAAAGTATTGCAAGAGTATTGTCCTTAAATCATCCTGCTCCACAAGAATTTGTTGCCGTTCAAGATTCTTTTGGCGAAAGTGGAACTCCAGCACAATTAATGGAAAAATACAAACTAAACAACCAAGCGATATTTGAAGCTGTTGAAAAAGTTGTAACTAGAAAGTAATCGCTAATTGGTTTTAAAAAAAAATCCCATTCTTAACGGAATGGGATTTTTTAATTGATTAATTTTTGTCAATTAGTGATTGTCTTTGTCCAGATAGTTTGGAATTCCATCACCATCGGTGTCTTCAAAAATGATTGTGCCATTTGCATTTTTATGAATTTCATTTTTAGTCATATAATGGTCTCCATCATCGTCAGTGTCATACATGTTTGCAAACGTATCACCATCACTATTATAATCTTCTGGTTTTTGTCCAACAACAGTTGGGTCTACTTCATCTTTAGATAAAATTCCATCTCTGTCATGGTCTCTGTACCGTTGACTTTTCAATTTAAAACTAAAAATTAGCGGAGAATAAGAAGGAATATAAGCAGATGGTATTTGGTTGTAATATCCTAATCCTGAAGGAAGAAACATTACACCAGCACCAAAGTTTGAAAAGGATGTTGGATTTGGACCTTCGGCAGTGTCGTAGGTTCCCGTTTTGAATAATGGAATAATTTCTCCCCATCCTGCAACTACGGTTTGCAATTGAAACCAAATTGGACTCTCTGAATAATCAAATTGCCCATTTGTAAGCAAATTTCCTTTGTAGGAAACATAAACAGAATCTACTGCAGTTGTTCTTTGATTGGTTCCTTCACGAAGTTTTAAATAATATACTTTATAATTTACATTATGCTCGTCATTTTGAACTTTGACAGAATCTAATGGGTAGGTTTGTTGCAAACGAATTGATAGCTGTGTTCCTCCAACTGGTATTTTTG
>CAMCDQ010000026.1 GCA_945873505.1 Chitinophaga pinensis | reverse complement strand
TTTTTTGTTAGTTTTAAACAAACTTATAACCTTTTAATATCAATTCAAAAAAATTAACATTAAATTTAATATTGTATATTGTTCTTTCGTAAATTTGCTAAAATTATAAAAATGCTGCTTTTTTTAAAAAAATACTGTTTGTTTTTGAGTGTAGTAATTGTGCTTTCGGCAATTATTTTGTTCCTTTTTTATTCGGCTTTAAAGCCCAAAAAGATGTTACCCATTTACAATCCTTCGATGGTAAACCCTGAATTGGTTGACTCTACGGTTCAATATATCAGTAAATACCATACAATTGCAGATTTCTCCTTTACCAATCAAAACGGTAAAAAAATTACTCAAAAAGAGTATGAGGGTAAGATTTATGTTGCCGATTTTTTCTTTACAACCTGTGGTTCAATTTGCCCAAAAATGACTACAAATTTAGTTTTAGTTCAAAAAGCAATTATCAATAATCCAAAAGTGATGCTGCTTTCTCACACCGTTTTCCCCGAATCAGATAGCGTTTCTGTTTTGAAAAAGTATGCTACAAAAAATGGAGTTATTGATGCCAAATGGAATTTAGTTACGGGGGATAAAAAACAAATTTATACGATGGCTAGAAAATCCTATTTGGCTGTAAAATTGGGAAAACCAAATGAATTATATGACATGGTTCATACAGAAAATTTTGTGTTAATTGATTCTAAAAGACGCGTTCGTGGTTTTTACGACGGAACTAAAAAAGAAGATGTTCAGCGCTTAATTGCAGATATTAATTTTTTGTGTACCGAGCAATCTAATTAACAGATAAATACTTTTTCCAACAAATTCATAGTGGCATTTGCTTAAAAATGTCATAAAACTGATATTTATCATTCGATTGAATATTATTATATTTACTTTTGCAATCTAAATTCAATCTAAATAAGGTTTGCAAACGACAATAAATTCACTTAAAAAAGGCGAAAAAGCAATCATCAAAGATTTTGACATCGATACCATTCCATTGAAATTATTGGAAATGGGTTGTTTACCAGGGAATGTGGTTGAATTGCTTCAGATTGCCCCTTTTGGAGATCCTTTGTATTTGAATATTAATGGTTCGCACCTTGCCATTCGGATTGAAACTGCTAAAGAAATTGAAGTTGAAATTTTAAAATCCAACTTAAAATGAGTAGCAAAAACATAAATGTTGCCTTAATTGGAAATCCGAATACCGGAAAAACTACTGTTTTTAATCAATTGACTGGTTTAAACCAACAGGTAGGGAATTATCCAGGGATTACAGTCGAAAAAAAGATTGGTTTTTGTAAATTGACTTCAAAAATAAAAGCAAATATTCTTGATTTACCTGGGACTTATAGTTTAAATGCGAGTTCCATTGATGAAAATGTTGTTATTGAATTGCTGTTAAACAAAAACGATAAATTATATCCTGATGTTGCTCTAGTGGTTACAGATGTGGAAAATTTAAAGCGAAATTTATTGCTTTTCACCCAAATAAAAGACCTTGAAATTCCAACTATTTTAGTCATAAACATGGCTGACAGAATGAAATTTAAAGGCATTTCTCTAGACATTACTTACTTAGAAGCACAACTAAAAACGAAGATTGTGTTAATAAGCTACAGAAAAGGGTATGGAATTGATGAATTGAAAGATCTAATAATTAATTATACGTCACTTTCCAGCGAACCGTGCTTGAATGCGTCAAGTATTGATTCGGAATATTTTGAAATGCTTCGAAAAACATTTCCAAATCAGCTGCTTTATAAATTGTGGTTGGTCATTACGCAAGACGTGAATTTTATGAATTTGGAGCGTAAGGAAATCCGAAACTCTTTTACAAAATCACATTCTGATTTGAAGCGTTTGCAACAAAAAGAAACCATAAAAAGATACCAATTTATAAATGATGTCTTGAAAGTTGGATATAAAATTGACGCTTCTATTGCCAAGGATTTTCGTAGTAAATTAGACCGTGTTTTGACCCATAAATTTTGGGGATATTTTATCTTTTTTATCATATTATTTGTCATTTTTCAATCTATTTTTGAATGGTCAAAAGTGCCGATGGAGTTTATTGACACTACTTTTGCATCTTTGAGTGTTATAGTAAGTGAAGCATTGCCTTCCGGCGTTTTAACAAATTTAATTTCCCAAGGAATTATCCCTGGAATTGGCGGCATTTTAATTTTTATTCCACAAATAGCCTTTTTATTTCTTTTTATTTCTGTTCTCGAAGAAAGTGGTTATATGAGTCGCGTGGTTTTTTTGATGGATAAAATAATGCGAAAATTTGGGCTTTCTGGGAAAAGCGTTGTTCCCTTAATTTCAGGAACAGCTTGTGCAATTCCTGCAATAATGGCAACCAGAAATATAGAAAACTGGAAAGAAAGACTGATTACAATTTTGGTTACTCCCTTCACTACCTGTTCTGCAAGATTACCTGTTTACGCCATAATTATTGCATTAGTAATCCCAGATACTAGAATATTTGGCTTTCTAAATTTGCAAGGTTTGACTTTAATGTTGCTATATCTTTTAGGTTTTGGGATGGCTATTTTTTCGGCTTATATTCTAAATAAGATTTTAAAAATTAAAGGTAAAACCTTTTTTGTAGTTGAAATGCCAAACTATAAATTGCCAATGTTTAAAAATGTTGCCATTAATGTAGTTGAAAAAACGAGGGCTTTTATTTTCGGTGCGGGTAAAATAATTCTTGCTATTTCAATCGTATTGTGGTTTATGGCATCGTACGGCCCTGGAAAAAAATTCAAAAATGCGGAAGCTATTCTAACCGCAAAAAACGAAAATACAAGTTTATCAAAATTAGAATTTAAGAATAAAGTAGCCGCCTACAAATTAGAAAATTCCTATATCGGAATTATGGGAAAAGCAATTGAACCCGCAATTTCACCCTTAGGTTACGATTGGAAAATTGGAATTGCAATCATCAGTTCATTTGCCGCAAGGGAGGTTTTTGTAGGAACTTTAGCAACCATTTATAGTGTTGGCGGTAATGAAAATCAAGATACTATAAAAAACAAAATGGGTGCTGAAATTAATCCAGAAACGGGTGCTAAAATATTCAACTTTGCATCCGGAATTTCCTTGTTATTGTTCTATGCTTTTGCAATGCAGTGCGCAAGTACTTTGGCAATTACCAAGAAAGAAACGAATTCGTGGAAATGGCCTTTTGGGCAACTTATTTTCATGAGTGGACTGGCTTATATTGTGGCTTTAATTGCTTTTCAATTATTAAAATAGAATCCATGGCTCAAGAAATAATCGCTTTTATTACTTTGGGAATTGCAATTGCTTTTTTGATTAAAAAATTCTTTTTCAAGAAAGATAAATCAAAAAATTGTGGCCCTGATGATTGTGGATGCCATTGATCTGAAGTTATTTCCCCATCCTTTTTTTTATTAACAATCCTAAAAATTAACGAAAGCGTAGTATCCTAATACTTACTTATTTATTAGTTTTGTAACATGTATGCTTTAGTTGATTGTAATAATTTTTATGCTTCCTGCGAACGTGTTTTTCAACCGAAACTCAACGGAAAACCGATTGTTATATTGTCAAATAATGATGGTTGCGTAATTTCCAGAAGCAATGAAGCCAAAGCAGTTGGCGTTCCGATGGGCGTTCCTTTATTTAAAATCAAAGATTTAGTAAAAGAAAAAAACATTGAAGTATTTTCATCAAATTATGCTCTTTATGGCGATTTAAGTAATCGGGTAATGACTATTTTAGGTCAATTTTCACCTAATTTAGAAATTTATAGTATTGATGAAGCTTTTTTAAATTTTGACGGCATGTCGGTTTTAGATTTTGATTCTTATGGAATTCAAATGAAAACCAGAATTCAAAAATGGGTCGGAATCCCTGTTTGTGTTGGTTTTGCACCTACAAAAGCATTGGCTAAAGTCGCCAATAAAATTGCTAAAAAATTTCAAGATAGAACCTCTGGAGTTTATACAATCGATACCGATGAAAAACGGATTAAAGCCCTAAAATGGACTAAAATTGAAGATGTTTGGGGTATTGGAAACAGAACCACTAAGAAAGTAAAACTTCGAAATATCAATACGGCTTTCGATTTTATTCAGCCGCAGCATGAAAATTGGATTAGAAAAGAACTTGGGGTTGTAGGGCTTCGATTGAAATATGAATTGGAAGGAAAGTCCGTCTTAGATTTAGAACCTATTCCAAATCAGAAAAAAAGTATCGCCACCACAAGAAGTTTTCCAAAACAAATCTCTGATTTTGATTTATTGAGGGAACGAGTTGCTACTTTTGCTTCAATTTGCGCAGAAAAATTACGCAATCAAAAATCGTGTTGTCATACTATAATCGTGATGTTGGTGATTGATAGACACACAATTAAAACGGCCAAATATTATTTTAATATAGCCGTTACGTTGCCCTATGCCACAAATTCTACCTTAACCATTTCTAATATCGCCATAGACATGTTAAAGAAATTACATCTTGGGAATGAAAATGTAAAGTTTAAAAAAGCGGGTGTAATTGTCACCGAATTTATTCCAGAAGATCAAAAACAATTCCAATTATTTGAAGAGGAAAATCCTAAACATTTGGCATTAATGAAATCTATTGATTTTTTGAATAAAAAGCTAGGAGATAAAAAAGTGAAGTTGGCATCACAAAATTTAAACCTTACTTGGAACATGAATCAAAACCATTTGTCACCAAAATTCACTACTAATTTTAAAGATATTCTGGAGATAAAATGTCAATAAACAAAAACACAAAGCTTACTTTTTTTCTGCCCGATTTCGAAAGTGAATTAAAAATTCCTTTTATAAAAGAGGGCGTTTCGGCTGGATTTCCATCTCCGGCAGCTGATTTTATGGAAACAAATATCGACTTAAACAAAGAATTAAGCGAAAATCCATTGGCCACATTTTATATAAAAGTCAAAGGAAATTCGATGATTGACGCAGGAATAAATGATAAAGATGTTCTAGTTGTTGATCGAAGTTTAGAACCTCAAAACAACAAAATAGCGATTTGTTTTATTGACGGGGAATTTACCGTAAAACGTATTCTTATTGAAAAAGAATCTTTATACCTTGTGCCTGAAAACCCAAATTATCCTCCTATAAAGATTACTGAAGAAAATGAATTAATTATATGGGGAATCGTGACTTATGTGATTAAAAAAGTCTAAATCAACGTTTCATGCTAAAATGAGACTTAAATTCTTGAGCGGTTCCATTTAGTTTATAAAAAACCTGAAACCAATAATCGGTTGACGGAAGTGGGTTTCCATTATAATTTCCATCCCATCCTGGGCCGTTTGCTCTGAGTTCTTTTATAAATTTACCATACCGGTCGTAAATTAAAATTACAGCATCTGGCTGAAAAGCCAAATCAAGAATATTCCAAGTGTCGTGGTAACTGTCGCCGTTTGGAGTAAAATAGTTTGGGTATTTTATTACGTGTGCAAGTAGGGAAACCTTAGTGCATTCTCCTTTAGTGTCAACGACATTTATAGTATGAGTTCCAGAAGCTACATCATGAAAAACAGGATCAGTTTGAAATGCACCGCCGTCTATTTGGAATTCATAGTTTCCAAACCCTCCCGTTACATTTACAATCACGTCAATAGTATCTTCAAAAGCTCCCGAAACGGTTACGGTTGCAATGGCACCACTTGATTTTTCTACAACTACGGTTGTTGGATTGTAACCGCAATCATTTCCGATATCGGGCGTGTTTTTGATGATAACCACATCGTAAGTTCCTTCTTGTGTTGCGGTATAATTTGCTCCTGTTCCCATCAAAGTACCGTTTAAATACCATTTAACAGTAAAAATAGCAGGATTTAATCCCGAGATTATTTGGTAGGATTTGAGCAATGCCCCCGTACTATTATCTACACAAATTACACCATTAGTGAGTACTAAGTTTCTAAGAGGATATACCGTTATATTAAAGTCATCTTGAGCCGAACAAGTCGCATTTGCTGTCGCTGCGGCGTAAACATACATCTGTTGAGAGGAGGTAATACTTTGATTTGCTAAATAAGAAGTACCTGTTCCGTTAGTTCCAGAAAAATAATTTCCCAGTCCCAAAGCTGGAAGAACAAAATTTCCGCACGCCTGAACATTTGGATAATTAGGCAAAACAGGAGTTGTAGTAATAGTCACTAAAAAATCATCTTGATCTGAGCAAGTCAAGCGAGTTCCCACACTTTTGTAAACATAAATAGTTTGCGAAGTGGTTAATACTGTTCCTGCCGCAATTGGATTTACCCCGTTGGGTTGGGAATAATAATCACCAATGGTTAGAGCGGGTAATGTATAGCTATCACAAGCATTAATATCGGTAAAAGTACCAACGTCGATACCACTATAATCTACACTAAAGAAACTTTCATTATCACAAATTGGAAAATCTGCCCATGAATTGTAAATATAAATTCGTTGACTCGTCGAAATTGTGGTTCCAACCGCAAGCGGTGTTCCCGTGCCATTTGGCCCGCCAGTTGAAGTATAATAGGATCCGTTTGTTAAAGCAGGAAGAACAAAGTCGACACAAGAGAATACATCCGTAAAGGTATCTACTAAAGGTTTTTCTCTAATTTCAACGGTAAAGAATTTTTCATTTGTGCATCCAAGAACTGAAGTTGCAAAAACAAAAAGTGTTTGGGTTGATAAAATTACATCTCCAGCATTCAAAGGTCCAACTCCGCCCGTTGTAGTAAAATAATTTCCATTTGTTAACGTTGGGAGGGTATAGTTTTCACATTCCAAACGGTTTATCGGCGAGTCTACAGGCGGTAAAGCGTTAATTGTTATTGCATAATTTAAGGAATCGGTACAATTTGGAGATGTAGTTGTGGAAGCGTAATAGTAAACAACTTGGGAAGTTGTAATTAATGTTCCTGAAGGAATAAGTGTTCCTGCTCCCAAAGGCGCATCATAATAATTACCTGTAGGAACTGCCGGAAGTGTAAAACTACCACAACGAGTAATGGGAACATAAATATTTGGATCTATAATTGTAACATTAAATGAGGATTGATTTGGACATTGACCATCAAAAGCATAAATATAGAGCGTTTGGCTAGAAGTAATAGAATCTCCAGCAAATAATGCGATTCCAGTGCCACCAGCTCCTGTAAAGTAATTTCCATTTACCAATGTTGGCAAACTAAAAGAGTTACAAGTTATCACATTTTGAACGGTATCTACAAGTGGTAATGGGAAAACGGTTATGTTCAATGCTTCATCTCGACACACTATTCCATTGATAACGGCATAATAATAAATGGTCTGGCTGCTGGTTAATTCTGTCCCAGCGGCTAATAGTGTTCCAGTCCCACCAATTCCAGTGTAAAAATTTCCAATAGGCGTTCCAACAATGGTATATTTTTCACAGCCGGTTAATGGGAAAACGAGTTGGTCTACCAAGGTAATCGTAAAAGAACTTTCATTGATGCATCCGTTTGCATCGGGACCATTAAAAATATAATAAGCTCCAGGAATTAGTATTTCATCTCCAGCGTTTAGCATTGTACCCGATCCATTTGCACCTGTAAAATAATTTCCATTCGTTATAACTGGGAGAAAATAACTATGACATTCAATGACATTGTTTAAAACATCAACCAGCGGTTTAGGATAAACGGTTATGGAAAAGTTTACTATATCAAAACAGTCTACATCAGCAAGAGGACTCATCCGAACCCAAATTGTTTGTGGTGATAGCGCAACTGTTGCAATATATGAAGTTGGATTTGTTATTTCGTTTGTATTGTTCTGTGCATCGGTTTGGCTACTGAAATAGGTAACACTATAATTTGCAGCGGGTAGTCCGTTTAAAATTAAAGCGGTTTGACTCGTTAAATCGAAAGTGCTATTTCCGGACGCATCGGAACACAAGGACACGTTAGTTGGGGGTGTAGCAATAATGGGAGCGTTTACAAGTAAATCAAATGAAAGTAAATTATCGCAAATATAATTTCCGTTTGAAAGGTGCATTACTTTTACATAAATGGTTTGTCCACCAGCACTCGTATAAGAATTTAGTTGACTAACGGGAATTTGAGGAGTATTTGCATTGGCTTCAGTCAAAGAAGCAAAGTACAAAACGGAATATTCTGTTGGATTGAGTCCTAAGGTAGAAAGGTTATTTTGTGTTAAATTATACTGATAACTCGCTGCCCCAGAGTTGCAAACGGATAAGTTACTCAGTGTATTAATGGATAAATCTGTAATAATAATTTCATCTGTTATAGCACATCCAGAAGAAGGAAGACTGCCAATAACGCTATAAGTTCCGGGTTGTGTTACTAATAAATCTCTTCCATTTTGCCCTAGAATTATTCCACCATTGAATGTCCATGAAACGGTAAAAGGAGGATTGATACCACTATTCAGCAATATCCTTTCGCCTTGACAAATTGTTTTATCAGGTCCTAAATCGGTTGTTGTCGTGAAACTACCGCCTTTTATAAAAACTACCGAATCGTAATTGCTATCTGAATAATCGCCAATTGCCAATTTTATGCGATAAGTCCTATTCGGAATTACTGGTGAAAATGCTTTTAGCAAAACGGTTTCACCTCGCATATTGATTGCAGAATTTGCAGCATCAGTAACATTATATCGGGAAAATAAATTGGCATTGTTTGACAAACAAGAACTGTTATAAGCCGAATCACGAATGTTTTTTACGGTTACTGGTGATATAGTGTTTGGAATTACGGCTAAATTTGATTGGACATTTGTGGTTAAATCAGTTAGCAAGAATGCAAAAACATCACTAAAGCCACATTGGTACTGCCCGTATTCGTTAGAAGCAAAAAGAAAATCGAAGCTAAAACTACTAGAAATAGGGGTAAAATCAAATTGTATAAAACCCACATCCGTAATTGGAGCTGATTGTCCAGTATTTATACTGATTTGTTGTAAATCAGCATCTGTAGCTAAAGAAAGTAGGGTGCTTTCATTAATCCCCGTATAAGGTCCCTCGGTATATTTGGCTATTCCGTTTCGAAGAACAATTCCATCTGTAAAAGGAAATACGGGATTTGTATTGGTAAATTTTCCAATTCCCACGTGAGAAGAAAACGAAAAATTAGTTCCATTCGAACATGAATTTTGCATTAAAACAGTGTTAACTAGATTGGGAACACTCAACGCAGTAGTGTCTACGACGATTCCCTGCGAAAAAGAGAGGCTTGTAAATAGCAGTATAAAATTAAAAATGTATTTTTTCATTGCTTAAATATAACGTAGTAAATATAATTAAATTATTACAAAATAATTTTATATTAAAACGAATATGCCTTTAAATCCTATAATATTATCGCTTTTCTCGTTCAATACTTTAAAAAAACCATCGCTTTTTACATCAGCAGGTTTCTTCTTTTAGCTCTAAAAAATTAATCATTCAACTTCAAAACAGCCATAAATGCTTCTTGTGGAATTTCTACATTTCCAACCAAACGCATTCTTTTTTTACCTTTTTTCTGTTTTTCCAATAACTTACGTTTACGAGAAATATCACCACCATAACATTTGGCAGTTACATCTTTACGCAACGCTTTTATAGTTTCACGAGAAATAACTTTCACGCCAATTGCAGCCTGAACAGGAATATCAAACTGCTGACGTGGAATTAATTCTTTCAATTTCTCACACATTTTTTTACCAATCGAATACGCATTGTCAACGTGCATCAACGAGGACAAGGCATCCACAATCGTTGCATTTAATAATATATCAACTTTAACCAAATTCGAAGTTCGCATTCCAATTGGTGAATAATCAAACGAAGCATAACCTTTAGAAACGGTTTTCAAACGGTCATAGAAATCGAATACAATTTCTGCCAATGGCATGTCAAATGTCAATTCAACACGTTCCGTGGTAAGGTACGTTTGGTTCGTAATCAATCCACGTTTTTCAATACACAAACTCATTACATTACCCACAAAATCCGATTTTGTAATAATGGTCGCTTTTATAAATGGCTCTTCAACTCTCTCTAAACGAGAAGGCTCTGGCAAGTCCGAAGGATTATTTACAATAAGCGGCGTTTCTGGATTTTTCTTGGTGTAAGCCAAATACGAAACGTTGGGAACTGTAGTAATCACAGTCATATTAAACTCTCTTTCCAAACGCTCTTGAATAATTTCCATGTGCAACATTCCCAAGAATCCGCAGCGGAAACCAAATCCTAAAGCCGCCGAACTTTCAGGCAAAAAAACTAAGGAAGTATCGTTCAATTGTAATTTTTCCATCGAGTTTCTAAGCTCTTCATAATCTTCGGTGTCCACAGGATAAATCCCTGCAAAAACCATTGGTTTCACATCTTCAAAACCCTTAATACTATTCATTGTTGGATTTTTTGCGTCCGTCAACGTATCACCAACTTTTACTTCTTTGGCTTCTTTAATTCCCGAAATCAAATACCCAACATCACCAGCAGAAATAACTTGTTTTGGAACTTGGTTTAATTTTAAAGTACCAATTTCGTCCGCAAAATATTCATTTCCCGTAGCCATGAATTTAATTTTCTGACCTTTTTTGATTTGTCCATTTTTCACACGAAAAATAACTTCAATTCCGCGAAACGGGTTGTAATGCGAATCAAAAATCAAAGCTTGCAACGGCTCATCAACATTTCCTTTTGGAGGAGGAATTCTCTCGATAATAGCCGCCAAAATATTTTCTACACCCAAACCAGTTTTACCCGAAGCGTGAATAATTTCTTCTAATTTGCACCCTAACAAATCCACAATATCATCGCTAACTTCTTCAGGGCTTGCACTTGGCAAATCTACTTTGTTCAAAATCGGAATAATTTCCAAGTCATTCTCCAAAGCCAAATACAAATTCGAAATCGTTTGTGCCTGAATACTTTGTGCTGCATCCACAATCAAAAGCGCGCCTTCACAAGCCGCAATCGACCGAGAAACCTCATAAGAAAAATCAACGTGTCCCGGAGTATCAATCAAATTCAGGATGTATTCTTCCCCTTTATACGTGTATTCCATCTGAATCGCGTGACTCTTAATCGTAATCCCACGTTCGCGTTCCAAGTCCATATTATCAAGCAATTGCGCCTTTTCTTCCCGCGCTGTAACCGTTTGAGTTGCCCCCAATAATCGATCCGCAAGCGTACTTTTCCCGTGGTCAATGTGTGCAATAATGCAAAAATTCCGTATGTGTTTCATTCTTTGTTGGTATCAATTTTATTTGGTTTACCCTAAATTTGTTTTAGGGCGTGTCCCTTTAGATTGCTTCGTCGTTCCTCCTCGCAACTACGGGTCGTGCTATTCGCTCTATCCACGCTAAAAAGCGTGGGATGCCGCTTCTATCTCTCACGCGCACGCAATTAATCTGCAAATATAGTTTAAATTGAGCACTTTCAAAGTCAATAAATTACAAACTCATCACTTTAATTCATCGGTATTTTATCTCCTCGCCGACCATCTCTTTGTCTATTATCTTTTCGTCTATTATCTTTCAGTCTAAAATTCTATCTTTGCAAAAAAAAATTACATTGATAAAAATAGGCAACATAGAACTCCCGGATTTTCCTTTACTTCTCGCTCCAATGGAAGATGTAAGCGATCCGCCTTTCCGAAGATTGTGCAAATCTCACGGTGCCGACTTGATGTATTCTGAATTCATTTCTTCTGAAGGATTAATTCGCGACGCCATAAAAAGCCGAATGAAATTGGATATTTTCGATTATGAACGCCCCGTTGGAATCCAGATTTTTGGGGGCGATGAAGAAGCAATGGCGATGTCGTCCAAAATTGTAACCACCGTAAATCCAGACATAATTGACATTAATTTTGGTTGTCCCGTAAAAAAAGTTGTTTGCAAAGGCGCCGGTGCCGGAGTTTTAAAAGACGTTGATTTGATGATTCGTTTGACACAAGCAGTAATCGACGGCACCAATCTTCCCGTAACCGTAAAAACACGTTTGGGTTGGGATGATACTTCCATTAATATTGATGAGGTTGCCGAAAGATTACAAGACATTGGCGTTCAGGCGCTAACGATTCATGCCAGAACTCGTGCTCAAATGTATAAAGGACAAGCCGATTGGTCGCACATTGCTCGAGTGAAAAACAACCCAAGAATTACCATGCCTATTTTTGGAAACGGGGATGTCGATTCGCCAGAAAAAGCATTAAAATATAAAAACGAATATGGCATCGACGGCATTATGATTGGTCGTGCCGCTATTGGGTATCCTTGGATTTTCAATGAAATAAAACATTACTTCAAAACGGGGGAACATTTGTCAAAACCATCTGTTGTTAATAGGGTAGAAGCTGTTCGAAATCACCTAACTTGGGCTATGGAATGGAAAGGAGAACGACTCGGAATTGTAGAAACGCGTCCCCATTATTCTAATTATTTCAAAGGAATTCAATCCTTTAAAGAACACCGACAAAAACTGGTTACACTGAGTACCCCCGAAGAATTATTTGCCGCTTTAAATGAAATTGAGACAGTTTATGCGGATTATGAGTTTGTATAAAACAATAATTTACAAACTAGATTGGTATTAAAAAGCGGTTATTCCAATAATTTTTTACTTACCCGACTACTAGCAATCAACGAAGCTATAAACCCTAATGAAACAATTGTTGACAATACAACTACCACGTTTTTAAATAAGAACGCCACAGGATAGGCAAGCGATGGCGTAATCATAATTACTTCAAATTGTTGCTGAATTAAAACCAAGATAATTCCTAAAACAAGACCTAAACTACCTCCTAAAACACTCAGTAAAGTTCCTTGAAGCAAGAATATTTTCCTTAAATCTTTTACTTCTGTTCCCAGATTGTAAAGCGTTTTAAGATTTCCACGTTTGTCCAGAATCATCATGATAATAGCGCCCGCAAGTGTAAATAACGTCAGAATTATTACAAGTGTAAATAATAGATAAATAGCGGTATTTTCAGTGTTCAACATTTTATACAACGCATCATTTAATTGCGCCCTATTCTTAATGGTGATTTTATTATTAAAAATAGTTTGTAGTTGTTCCTTGATTCGATTTTCGTTTGCATTGGGCTTCAGTTTTAGTTCTAAAGTAGTAATTTGATTGGTCTGAAAACCGAGTAATTCTCTTGCCACTTCAATATCTGAAAACACATATTTAGAATCCAATTCTTCGCTAACGGCATAAATACCAACAGGAATCAATCCAATTTTAGTAAAAGCATCATCGGGATTTTCTATGTTTCCCTTGCCAGGTTTTGGAGCAAATGCTTCAAAAGCATTATTGAAATCAAATATCCCTAAAGATAATTTTTGCGAAATTCCGTAACCCACCACAACTTGCGATGTTTTTGGACTTAGCCATTGTCCGTTAAAAATACTTTTTTTGACATTACTAACCTTTAAAAAAGAAGCGTCAACGCCTTTCAAATAGGTAAATTGTTCTTTCCCATCAAACATAAAAAGTACCCGTTCCTCAATGATTTTACTAAAAGAGGCAACGCCATCAATACTCTTGATTTCTTTTTCTTGTTGTGGCGAAATAGTATACGACTTCCCAAAAGTACTGCTGATTTTTAAGTCGGGATCAAAGTCATTGCTGAACGACAAACTAAAATTTACCAAGCCACTAAAAATTGATAAAACCACAAACAAAACCATCGAACTAACTATAATTCCAAGTGAAGCAATGCCATTAATAATGTTAATTGCATTGTTTTTATTGGTACTTTTTAGGTAGCGTTTGGCTATGTAAAAGGGGAAATTCAAATTAGGTTGTTCTTCGTTTTTCTAAAAGCTCGCGATTTTCAATAGGATTTTCTTTTGATGCTAATGCATTGTCAATCTTCTCAATATAATCCAAAGAATCATCAATAAAGAAAGTCAAATTTGGTACTTTTCGCAATTGAAGTTTTACTCTTTGCGATAAATCGTGCTTGATTAATTTGGTATTGGATCGAATTGCCACTAATGTTTCTGCAGCTTTTTCTTGAGGAAAAATACTTAGATGCACCGTTGCTACTGACAAATCTGTTGTTACAATTACTTTGGAAACGGAAATAATTAAATTTGAAATTCCATTTTTTCGTATTTCACCTTGCAAAATATCTACCAAATCTTTTTGGATTACACCACCTATTTTTTTCTGTCTATTTGTTTCCATGCTGCAAAAATACAATTTTTTTGAGTTCTGGCGTTTCAAAGTCGCAAAGCGATAAAGTTTTTTATCTTTGTTTGATCTAATTGCATTTAAAATGAGAAAAATAGAACATATTGGAATTGCGGTCAAAAGTCTTGAGGTTTCAAATGTAGTGTTTGAGAAACTTTTTGGCGTCCCAGCCTATAAATCCGAAGAAGTAGCGAGTGAAGGTGTAAACACTTCCTTTTTTAGGAACGGTCCAAACAAAATTGAGCTTTTAGAAGCTACAAATCCGGAAAGTCCCATTGCTAAATTCATCGAAAAAAAAGGCGAGGGAATTCACCACATCGCCTTTGATGTAGAAGATATCGTTTCCGAAATAGCGCGATTAAAAGCCGAGGGTTTTGTAGTTTTAAATGAAGTTCCTAAGAAAGGCGCCGACAATAAATTAGTTGCTTTTTTGCATCCAAAAACCACCAATGGTGTTTTGATAGAGCTTTGTCAGGAAATCAAATAAGACTGATTTATAGTGAATTAGTAATTCTGATTTTATATTAATTGGGGGAGCATTTATAATATCTAAAATTCAGTTTCAAAAAGATTTGCAGAAAATCAAAAATAGTAGTACTATTGCACCTCAATAATGGTCCTATAGCTCATTCGGTTAGAGCAACTGACTCATAATCAGTAGGTGCTTGGTTCGATTCCAAGTGGGACCACATTAAATGAAAGACTTCACAGCAATGTGAGGTCTTTTTTGTTTAAATAGTTTGCACATAGTTTGCACAAAACAGTTAAAACAGTCTTGTTACTTTTCAAGTTAGGTTTATTAAATCTATAAATGTTTAATAACGAAATACATACGTTAACTAATGGGGATAATAAAAGTATCTTTGGAAGCTACAATATGTTGAATTAATTTACTACATTTGGGTATAAATTGAAACTGTAAATCGTCAGCAAAAAGTGTACTGATTTAGTCAAAAACTAAGAGAGTGTTTTCAAAAATTATTAAATTTGAATTATTATGAAAACACCAAGAAAACAAATAACAGAAACAGGAAAGCCGAAAACTGAATAGAGTAGGCAAAAAAATAAAAACAAAAATTATGGAAAAAATTATTAAAAAATCAGCTCAAGGCTTAATTCTTTTAGGCCTAGTATTTACTTTAAGTACGACTAAAGTATATGCACAAGAAAAAAAGGAAGTTACAGAAAAGCAAATTAGGAAGACAGAAACACAAGTCACTAATATTAAAGAAGTAAGTAAGTATATAAATTTTAATAAGAAAACACCAATTAAAGTAAAAAATAAAACTGTAGGCTATGCAATTTCAAGCGCCATTTCAAAGGGGCATAGAAGAAGCGGGGGATGTTGTCAATTTAATGGGGGATGGTGTGGTAAATTTTCTTCTGTTGAAATATCTGTTGACCTTAATGAAAACATAACTAAGAGTAGTATTAAGATGTATTTAGGAATCAAAAATGGTGCTGAGTATTTAAGGTTTGAAGGTCTGTCAGACGAAGATTTAATGGACGAACCTATTAAAGGGTAATTTTTTTTACAAGTCATTAATAAAACAAGAAGGATTTTTATCCTTCTTGTTTATCAATTTACAAAAATGAAAAAATTAGTATTGCTTATTTTAACGACATTTATTTTTCTTAAATCATTTTCTCAAATAGAACCAATAACAGGTTTGACATATTTAGATAATGGAAAATTTGATAAAAATTTCAGAGAATATCACAATACTAAAATACCGTCTTCATACTTTGTTATCACTTTTGATCCTACACTCAGCTCACTTACACTTGTTCCTGAAGTAATTAAAGCTTATACTGAAATGAGGCTTTTTGCTAAATTCATACCAATTTACATCGTTTATATAAATAATGGAGTGGTAAGTAAAGAGCAAAATGATGAAGAAAAATACTTTAATGAAATTTTTTATATAAATAAAAACGTTGATAAAAATGTTCATTATATACAAGATGCCAAACTTTATAATTTATTAAACGTACAAACACTTATGACTAAATGGTTCTATATTTATAATTACCGATTAATTGGAGGTGCTAATAGTATTAAACTTCATTCTTTGAGTGATAATGGATTTAATTTACCGAAAGATATAATTGGCATTGGGGAGCCAAAAAAAACAAAAATTTATCCAGACAGCTTAAGACTTTCAACAAATAGAGATATAATTAGACCATATTATTCTGGAAAATTGCTTTATATAACAGATATGAAAAATAACATAAATGTTCTAAATGTTGAAACAGGTAGATTTGAAAAAAAATCGAATAAAAGTGAATTTGATTATTTAAATTTCTATTGTAGATATATTTCAGCAAATGAAAAAAATTGTGAAATAGCAAAAAATAATAATGAAAACAAATACAACCGAGATCCAAATTATTTTTCAGGCGCGTCATTTAAAGATAATTTTATTTATGTTTCTACAGGGTTTGAAGTAACGGTGCCTTGGGAAAGTTCAGTTTATTCAAGTCTTAAATATATGACATATGTTAACGAATTGGGTGAAAAACAACAAGAAAAATATAACTTGATTGGAGAGGCGTACCCAGCAATTTTAAAATTTGATACCAGTTTAAATTATCTAAGTGCATATTATATAAATACTCGAAGCTATCCTAAGGAAAATTTAGTTCCTAAAAAAGCTGGGTTTTGGTGTGGGTTGGACCGTGGTTTTTATATTAAAGATTCTTTGTTAATAGTTGATAATAATCCTGATGCAAGTTTGCCATTAAAAGTATTGCCGAAAATTGCAGAAAAATCTTTTTCAGTTTTTAAACTGGGTCTTAATAATACATTTTATTTTGAAAAATTTCTTCCTACGACTTACGACAAAAGCTATTTGAAATATATGAATTGGCATAGCAGAACAAATTATTTTACTTGTGATGGGCAAGTATTCGGCAACCTTTTAAATGGTGGAGTAATTAGTAACCTTAGTGGCAATTTTATGGATTATAAACTCTTGGGACTTGGTGACAAACCAATTCAGGAAAAAATACCAGCATTTGCTGAGGACAACATAAAGCTTAAAATAAATTATAGAAGCCTCTGTATAAATTCTATTTTGAATGACCGATTTATATTAGCTATTTATTATTATCAAGATAAACCTGTATTTGAATTATTAGAAATAGATGGTATTACCAAAAATTTAAAAACTATTCAAGTTACAAGTTTAGAACATGTAAAAGGGTTTGAAGAATTAGAGTTAAATGCAACTATACCTAACAATGGAGATGGTTTATGTATAAGTAATAATAAAATTTATATGACTGCATTTGAAAATGGTGAATATTTTTTATACGAATACCCTATTGTTCTCAAAAAAAAGTTAATACAAATTAAAAAAAATTGAAATGCTTTTTAAAACCTTTAAAACCCGTTAGCGAGGATTTGCAATCCGTGCCCATTCAAAATCACTAAATCACCCCAACCAACCATCACGATCCAAACGGCTATAGGGGAGTTCTATAAATTAAAGCATTGAATTTCAAATAATTATATTTATATTTATTCCTTAAACTAGCACTATAAAATATGAGCAGACAATTATACAAGTCCACGGGTAAAAAATCATTATTTGACGAACAATTCGCTGTTGAAAAACTATCAGAAATTGGTAATCCATTGTTTGCTCAAGAAGTTTCTGCTGTAGCTCCAGCTAAAGCAAGTTACGACTTGAAAAAAAATGTAAAAGCTAGAGTAAGTCAAACTGATGGCAAAACTATGGCAGCAGATGATTGGGATGCAAATAATGCCAAAGCATCTCAAGGTAAACGCTTTCGAAAATCTACAGTATGTAATGTAACACCAACAGATGATGGGTGTGTTGTTACATTAGAAAGCAGTATTAACTTACCACGAGATGCTGCCAGCGGGCTAGCAACAGGAAGAAGAATGCACAAACCTTTTAGTGTTTTTGTAAAAGCGAGTGATAATGCAGTTTCAGAAGTTAAAAGTCCTAGAGATTTGGCAACAGGACAATCGACAGGAAAAGGGGAGCAAAAACCAGTTGGTGGAGGCGGTGCAGTGAAAGCAAGTTTTAGTGACTTAAGCGTTACGAGTGCTGGAAAAGCAACTTTCAAAGAATTTACAATTACCAAAAGATGCGATGGAAAAACAACCGAAATTAGATATCCAAATGGTGATTGTGAAATACCTTTAGACGATTGTCCAAATGGATCTTGTGATTTATTTTGTTCATGGAGTTGGGGAGCCACAAATACAGGTTCAATGACTTCAGGTTCTGGAGCTACATCAGGTCGATGTGCTGAAGGATTCTCACTAGAAATTGAAGACGGTACTTGTACTGCTATCACTAAAAAAGATGTCATGATAAGTAGTTATGATTTAGCACCTGGAAAAAAAAATAATCATAAAAAAGGAAGCTCAAAAAACTTCTTTTTTTATTGTTTTAAAATCAAAATTCATTCTAAAAATTCGTCACTATGAAAAGGAATATACTTATGATAACTCATCAATTTAGTTTTATTGTGAATTATTTATTTTGCAAATTAATAATAGGAAATCCAGTTTTGGTTTTTGCTCTTCTCTTTTTTTCAGCAAATGTATTGGCTCAAAAAGATGCCATTATTAAAAAAGATAGCACCGAAATTAGATGTAAAATTCTAAAAGAAAATCAGACAAAATATACTTATGCTACTATAAATTCTAAATACAAGGTTATTAAAGCCAGTATTTTGAAATCGATTGTTCAAAGAACTCAATATGATAAATACGATTTAAATTTGGTTGAACATAAATTTTTTGAAGCAAAACCAGTTGTTAATGAAGAAAGCCAAGAACCACAAAAAGCTTATACTTTTACTTTTGCTATAGGTTTGAATATAGGAAATGTTTTGGAGTATAATGCACCATCTAGTCCTGATAAAAAAAGCTTTTCAGGGACGAGTGCTATTGATATAGGATTTGATTATTATAAAGAAACTAGCCGTTTTGCTATGACCAACGAATTACACTGGAATTTAGCTGTTCAAAAATCAGGTTTAACAGGTGCAGACCGAATTCAAAGAGCTAACGATGAATTAGCCACTTTACATGATTTTTCATATACATTATCAAAAAGTAGTAAATGGAATGCCAATTTAATTTTTAAATCAAATACTTCCATTTTCACGATTTATGACGGTGACACTTTTAAAGATTATAATCAAAATGGAAAAACACAAGCTTTTGCTAATCCATATGAAGTAATGCTTTCGCCAGGTATCAAATACCAGCCTAATAGCTATTTTAGATTATCACTTTCGCCATATTCGGTTAGTCTCTATGGGTTAACAGATCAAGATATTGCTAACACAGGATATTATACACAGACTTATGATGACAATGGTAATTATGATCTTTTTGTCTTCAAAAAATTAGGGGCAGAATTGAATATTTGGTATGATAGAAAATATAAAAAATGGCTAGAAATGCAATATAGATTGAGTGTTTCATCGGATTACTTTTCGGGGATTACTAAAAATGGTTTGATGGATGGTTTATTTATTACCAAATTTAAAATCATAAAAAATGTATCGTTAGCGTATCGCGCAACCTTAAAATGCGATTTTTTTCAAGATCAATTTAAGCCGAATTATAAACAAACAATTTTACTAAGTTTTTCTAAAAGTTTTTAAACACACACACAAGGTTGTCCCTTTAAACAAAAGGTCTCACTACAATCG
This sequence comes from Chitinophaga pinensis, assembly GCA_945873505.1. GTDB lineage: Bacteria > Bacteroidota > Bacteroidia > Flavobacteriales > Flavobacteriaceae > Flavobacterium. The sequence continues at coordinate 11,044 of CAMCDQ010000026.1, read as the reverse complement.
TTTGCTTTGTTGCGTTGGGCTGTTCCAGTCGCTTTAACAAGCTTCCATTCCACAGACCACTTGAAACCAAAACTAAGGGCAGTTATGAAAAATAACAGCCCTTTTTTGCTTTCTACGCTCCCAATCTTCACACGCTCACTCATTACGTTCGTTAGAGCTATTTAATCCAACGTACAGCTTCATTTCGCTTCTCTGCATTCAGCAGTATTGTTGTCTCTCGCTCTATGATTTTTCAGCGGTTGCTCCTATGCCTAGCAGTTGGGAATTTGCTCCACTATCGTTTTGCACTCAAATAAGGTACGCTACGCTGCTTTTTATTCATTCCCCAACGAAACGCTCTAAGTATTCCACATCACTTCGCTAAAGCTACGTTTTGTTCCCATCCTTAGGCTGCTAGTCATTTGCCGCAACACCGCATCTTATTCCTCGAAAAATTCCATAAATTCCATTTTTCTGCGGTACAGCTGGGTGTTTAACTAACAAGAACGTTTTTGCATAACAGAAAAAAGGCGGCAAATTTAGAGTGCATTCCTTACTTCAGTCGTTCATTCTTCACTCCATTCTCGTAAGTCATTACCTCAATTTGTAGCACTTTCTTTTTTCTCTTTTTTTGTTTTGAAAAATGTAATACATTTGGATCAAGTACAACAAACCTATTTTTATAACCAGGTTTTGGTTTGCACATAGTTTGTACAATCGGTGAAAGACTTTTAAACATCCTGTCGTTCCTATAGCTCATTCGGTTAGAGCAACTGACTCATAATCAGTAGGTGCTTGGTTCGATTCCAAGTGGGACCACCACAAAACCCTAATTACTTATAAATAAAGTAGTTAGGGTTTTCTTTTTATAATGAATATTTTAATTCCAATGTTAAGTTTTTACCAAAACTAAAAACTTAACATTGGAAATCCATTATTTAGTTTACTTTTGTATAACAATTACTTAACATTGAACAAAAAACAACAATCTGACATGGAAGAAAATAAACCAATAGATGCAACCAATCAAGTAGAAAAAGCAGTAGCTAATAGTGTTCAACCAAAAAAAACGGCTACCCCAGTTAGAAGAACTGTAACTAGAAAACCGGTAGTGAAAAAAGAAGTTCAACTTCCAGCAACTGAGCCACTTTCAATAAAAAGAAGGGTAGTAGCAAAAAAACCAGCTTTAGAAATTATTTCTGCCGACGAAAATCAAATAGAAACTGTTGCAGTGGAAATTATAGTTGTATCAGAGGAACTGGACACTACAATTAACAATGATAAAATTAAAAACAATAAATCCAAAAAGATGAGTAAAAAACTTACTGAAAAAGAAAAGAAAGAGAAAGCAAAGAAAAAAGAGAAACTAGCTGTTGCTAAAGAAAAACAAAAGCAAAAAGAGAAAAAAGCGAAGAAAAATAAAAAAGAAAAAGCGAAGAAAGAAAAAGCCAAAAAGAAATTAAAAGAAAAAACGGCTAAGAAAAAAGCGGCTGCAAAAAAGAAAAAAGCAAAAGCCAAATCAAAGAAAAAATAAATAAACAGATGCCCCAATTGGGAAAATCACTTATAGTAAAGAGCAGCCTAATAGCTGCTCTTTTTTAATGTGTAAAATTTCTTAAATAACCCTTTGTGAATCTCTGCGTTTCTTTGTGTAACTTTGTGAAATAACCTTTTAATTTGAAAATAGTTTTATTAAAATAACACTTTGCGAATCGCTGTGTTTCTTTGTGTAACTCTGTGAAATAATACCATGAAAATAGCCCTTTTACAAGCACCCTTAATCTGGGAAAACCCAATCCAAAATCGGAATTATTTCGAGGAAAAAATCATTTCCATTACTGAAAATGTAGATTTGATTGTACTTCCAGAAATGTTTACCTCAGGGTTCACTATGAATCCAAAAGCCGTTGCAGAACCAATGCAAGGCGAAACGGTTTTGTGGTTGCAAGTAGTGGCGAAGGCCAAAAACATCGCAATTACAGGAAGTTTGGTCATTCAAGAAAACGGCAATTTCTATAATCGGTTGGTGTTTGTTTTTCCATCGGGCGAAATTAAAACCTTCGATAAAAAACACTTGTTTACGCTTGCTGGCGAAGACAAAATATATACTTCTGGAACCGAGAAACTAATAATCGAATACAAAGGATTCAAAATTTGTCCGCTCATTTGTTACGATTTACGGTTTCCAGTATTTTCAAGAAATACCGAAGACTATGATGTTTTGATTTACGTTGCCAACTGGCCTAAACCAAGAATAAACGCTTGGGATGCTTTGCTAAAAGCGCGCGCTATCGAAAATATGTGCTATACAATTGGCGTAAATAGAATTGGCGAAGACCCAAACCAACACCATTATCCAGGGCATTCTCAAGCGATCGATTTTTTAGGGAATTACATCATCGAACCTCAAGAAACAGAAGGGGTATTCATTGTCAATTTAGACAAAAATACACTTTTAGAAAGCCGTCAAAAATTTGGTTTTTTGAATGATCGGGATGCATTTAAAATGTAGCATTATTGCGTTAAATCAAATCCCTGATCCACATCCCAATTGGCACGAACATCAATTTCTTTAGGGAAATAAATCACCTCTTCAGCCTCTATTTTCTCTAAGAAATTCCCCGAATCCCATTCCCTATTTGCATTTGCATCATAAATAACACGCAACGTAAATTTCGCTGGATCCAAAAATGTAAATTCTACAGAAGTCTCCTTCTCAGAATATTCCGAAGCCATTACATCGCCTTTCGCATTCGTTAATTCCACAAGTAGTGGAAACCGTTTTACATGGGTCAAATTCACTCTCAAATTCCCATAATCAGAAGCGTTTTTTGTAGTCACTTTATAATTCAGCGTGTCATTTTGCTGCTCTAAATAATCCGTTAAAGCGCCTGGCATAAGTTGGAATTTATAAGTTTGCAGCGGCTCTTTTTGAAAATCAAATTTTAATTCTTGATTATAAACATCATAATCCGAAGTAAAAGCCACACTCACCGAGTCTTTATCAATAACTTTAATTTTAGAGTTATCAAATTTCACCAGTGGTCGCGAAGCCGTAATCGTGAATTTATCCTTTTTCGATAATCCCAAACTCGACTTTCCAGAAAAACTCAAAGTGTCTTTTTTCTGTGCTTTAATTTTGAAATTAAAATTAGCTTTATACGTTCCATTGGTCACCGCCAAATTCAGCGAATCGGCTTTTATTGGTTTAAACCAAACTTGAACTGAATCTTTCATAGGGAATTTTGTAATTATTGTAGGCAGAATTTCATTTCCATTTTTCAAAACGGTATTCATATTTTTTGGCTTTCCTTCATAACCCAAAAACAATTTGTTTCCCGATGCTTGAACGGGTTTAACCGCCTTAAACGGCAACACTTCTTTGAATAATTTTAACTCAAACAAACTGTCGTTTGGAATCGTAACATACTGTTTTCTATACCCAATTTTGTCTTCTTTAGGATTGAATTTATTATTGCTATTCTCATCTTTCATAGCCACCAAAAGGTATTTTCCAGCCTTGATATTCTCTATTTTAAAGGTTTTTAAACTGTCTAACGTATTTGTAATATATCTCGGAACCGATTTATAAATCAACGAATCTGTGAATGTATCATTCACTTCATACAACATCACCGACACAAATGAATCTTCTTTTTTGTTTAATGCGTCTTTAATAGTTCCGCCCACTTGCAACGAATCGATAAAAGCACCCGTAGAAAACACATATTTGAATTGTTTGTAAGCATTTCCCTCATTGTTATCCTCAATACTTTGTCCAAAATTAAAACTATACGTCGTGTTTTCCTGAAGCGTATCTTTGATTTTTATATTGATAATTCGACTTGCCGTCAAGGGAGAAATCAACGGAGTGGTCTTCATCGGTGGAGAAATAATCAACTGTTTGTTGACGCTTTTCAGTTTTACATATTCATCAAAAGTTAAATTAATTTCACTTCCTTTAAAATTTACACTAAAATTCTTCGGAATACTCACTCTCATAACAGGAGCAAGAGTATCTTTCAATCCACCAGAAATAGAGCCCCTTTTGGCGCACCCAATTACCGTTAAAACCAGCAAAACAAAAATATATTTCAAATTATTTTTCAACATACCACTCTAAATTAGAAGCCACAAATTAACAATTATATTTTCTGTAATCGAAATCTTTTATATTTTTATTAGGAGCTATTTCCTGCTATCCGCTTAATCCACGCCCAAAAGCGTGGGATACCGCTGCTATCAGGGCTAAAAACGATTCGAGGGAAATCACAATTTCAGCGCTTTTCAAATTAAAAAACAACAATTGATAGTATCTTGTTGAACAACAGAAATTCAATAGCCATAAGAGAAATTAACACGGCAAATCCAAAATTAAACTTAGTTTGGGGTCTTTTTAAACCCACAAAAAAAAATACTTTCTGATGTAGATTATGCTGAAATCATCAAAAAAATAGAAGCCGCTTTATAAACTCAACGTATTTTTTAGGTTTTAAGAATGCGACATCGCCATACAAACGATGCTGATTTTAGCACCTGGAATTTTTAGCAAAGCTCTTCCACAGGCTTCAAGCGTGGCGCCAGTTGTCAAAACATCATCTATTAATAAGTAATGTTTGTTGTGATCGTTTTCGGTATAGGTCACATCAAAAAGGGAATCTATTGTGGAAGTTCGTCCTAAAAGGTCTTTTTTTACTTGCGTTTTGGAATAAATATTTCTTTGTAAAAGGGTTTCGTTATAAGGAATTTTCAAACTATTTGACAACGCCAAACCAAAGGTGGTTACCTGGTTGTAGCCGCGTTCCCGAAATCTTTTTTTGTGAAGCGGAACAGGAATTATCGCATCAAATGTGGTTGTAATGCTCAATGTTTTTAAATCTTCCGAAATCCAATCCCCAAAAACAGTTCCGATTTCTTCATGTCCGTGGTATTTTAAACCGTGAATGATTTCCTGAACGATTCCTTTTTTATGAAAATACAACAATGTTGAGGCATGTTCAATGGGAATCCGACCATAAAATTTCATAAAAGCTTCGTTTTCAGGATTTCGAAAATGTTGTGTCAACGGTATTTCATGACGGCAATTAGTGCAAATTACATTTTCACTAGACAATAAAAAACTTTTGCAACCCATGCAAACTTTTGGAAAAAGGAGATTTATTATGTTTTTAAACATCGGTTTTTTGATTTATCTATAAAAATAACGAAAAGTAAGGTTCAAAGTACATTTTATATGCATTTATTAATTTCCCTTTTTATATTTTTGCATCATTATGGCAAAACAAGAAGATTTATTTAAGAATGTAGTTTCGCACGCAAAGGAATACGGATATATTTTTCCGTCAAGCGAAATATACGATGGTTTGAGTGCAGTTTATGATTATGCACAAAACGGAGTAGAATTAAAGAAAAACATCAGAGAATACTGGTGGAAATCGATGGTGCAAATGAACGAAAATATTGTGGGGCTTGACGCCGCAATTTTGATGCATCCCACAACTTGGAAAGCTTCCGGCCACGTAGATGCTTTTAACGACCCATTAATTGACAATAAAGATTCTAAAAGAAGATACCGAGCAGACGTTTTGATTGAAGATTATGCTGAAAAGCTCAATCAAAAAGCCGAAAAAGAAATAGAAAAAGCAAGTGTTCGTTTTGGCGAAGCTTTTAACCGTGATGAATTTGTTGCTACAAATGCGCGCGTGATTGAATATTTGTCTAAGAAAAACGAAATTTTGGCAAGAATGGCAAAATCTTTAGGCGATGAAAACCTTGAAGACGTGAAAGCCTTAATTGAAGAATTAGAAATTGCGTGTCCTGAATCAGGTTCAAGAAATTGGACCGAAGTGCGTCAGTTTAACTTGATGTTTGGAACCAAATTAGGCGCTTCGGCAGATACTGCAATGGACTTGTATTTGCGTCCAGAAACGGCTCAGGGAATTTTTGTGAATTTCTTGAATGTTCAAAAATCAGGAAGAATGAAGATTCCTTTTGGAATTGCACAAACTGGGAAAGCCTTTAGAAATGAAATCGTTGCAAGGCAATTTATTTTCCGTATGCGGGAGTTTGAACAAATGGAAATGCAGTTTTTTGTGAAACCTGGCGAGGAAATGAAGTGGTACGAACATTGGAAAACCGCCCGTTTGAATTGGCATTTATCATTGGGTTTAGGAAAAGAAAATTACCGTTTTCACGACCACGAAAAATTAGCACATTATGCGAATGCTGCGGCAGATATTGAATTTAATTTTCCTTTTGGATTCAAAGAATTGGAAGGAATTCACTCTCGTACGGATTTCGATTTGAAAGCACACAAAAAATTCTCTGGAAAGAAATTACAGTATTTTGACACCGAAACCAATGCGAATTATACGCCGTATGTTGTGGAAACTTCTGTTGGATTAGACAGAATGTTTTTGGCAGTTTTCTCGAATTCTTTGAAAGAAGAAACGTTGGAAGACGGTTCTGTTCGTACAGTTTTACAATTACCATCGGTTTTGGCGCCTACAAAAGCAGCGATTTTTCCATTGGTGAAAAAAGACGGATTACCAGAAATTGCACACCAAATTATTGATGATTTGAAATGGGATTTCAATGTTGCCTATGATGAAAAAGACGCTGTTGGAAGACGTTATAGAAGACAAGATGCGTTGGGAACTCCATTTTGTATTACCGTTGACCACCAAACAGTTGAAGACCTAACGGTAACAATTCGTCACAGAGATACTATGAAACAAGACCGCGTGAAAATTTCGGATTTAAAATCGATTATCGAAAAGGAAGTATCCATGAAAAACTGGTTGATGAAAATGTAGAAAAAAGTGTATTCGGTTAATTGTTTAATCGGTTATTAAAGTAAAAGGCTTCTCAATCGAGAAGCCTTTACTTTTGGAATACTATTTGTTAAAATCGATACCCAACCGAAATCCCACCACGACCTATAAATTCAAAATTTCTACCATCTTTATTGTATTCGCTAAATAGGTTGCGTCCTAATCCACCACTAAGTTCAAAAGTAACGCCTTTCTTGGAAATCCATTTTCCACCAAGACCTATTCCTAGTGCAAAGTCAGTAATGTTGAGTTGTTTATTGTAGTATTCATAATTAGGACCTGGATTAAAAGCATAAACGTATATTTCATCTTGAACAGAATTTAAAGCACCAAATCCTTCCATGAAAAATCCTGTACACGGTTTTGCACCAAAATAATACCTGTAATAGGTTGTTAGCATAAAATTGACGTTGGAATCATTTGAAAACGGGAATAATAATGAAGCGCCTATGGCAGACTCTTCGTTTAAAACGCGTTCATAACCAACTTCCAATGAGCCCGCAAGTAAAAAAATGGCGTTAATTTTTAATTCATCTTTACCAATAATTGGATTGGATTTATCTTGACCAAATCCGAAAGTTGAAACAAAAAATACTGCAATAAGTAGGAAATTTTTCATAAAATAGGTGTTTAATTCCTTACAAATCTAATTCCTTTTTAAAAAACAAACTGTTAAATTGAATGTAAATTTTCAATAAACGCTTTTGAATATTCTTTGATTTGATTGCGCACTTTTCGGAATTCGGCGATTAATTCTTTCGCAGTTCCTGATGCTTTTGAAGGATCTTCAAAACTATGGTGAATGGTTTTGGTTTGCGTTGGAAAAAACGGACAAGCTTCTTTGGCATTGTCGCAAACGGTGATTACATAATCGAATGTTATTTCGGAATATTCATCGACGTGATTGGAAGTATTTTTTGAAATGTCAATTCCATCTTCCGACATAATCCCAACAGCAAAAGGATTTAGCCCATGAATTTCAACACCTGCGCTATAAATGGCTACTTTATCTTTTCCAAAATATTGCAAATAACCATGTGCCATTTGACTTCTACAGGAATTTCCTGTGCAAAGAACTAAGATTTTTTTCATACTAACAACCATAATAAATTGATTAATGTAAATCGTGCATCAAACCCAAAAAGGATGTTTAAAATGGTTATCCCAATGGTAATAATGATTGGTTTTTTATATTTTATAATTACTTCTTTCATATTTATTAAATTTTAACAACACCCCGATTCTGGCGAACAAGAATTGTTTTGAATGTCGGTGATTTTTATTTTTGGTTTAGGGGTTCCACACGATTCGCCTCTTCCAATAGCTTTGCATTCGGTTTTGTCGGCTACTAGTTTTACGATTATTTCGTCGTTTATTATTTCAAAATCTTGAGGAAGCATTTGACGTGTTTCAAAAAGATCGTTTCCAAATTCAACTTTCACAATACTATTTGGGTTTAATGGTAGCGTTTTTTCAACTAAATCAATAATTGTCATTGCTTTTGAAACTTGCATTGATCGTCCAATTTCAGAGGTGTTGGGTTCCCAAAGTTGAACAATTACCTCTGTCCAAGCATTCATTTTTCCGCCACAATCTACAGCAGTGATGTTAGCTTGTTTTATTTCAGTGATATGAAAAGAAGGACTTACTTTTTGATTTTTAGCAAATTCAAATTGCAAATGAAGTCTAGGATTTTCAACCAATTGTTTTTTAAATTTGTTCCAGTTCATGACTTTTGATTTTTAACAACATTCTTTAGAACTGCTGTTGGTTTGTAAAATAGTGATAAAGCTTTGAAGTTTATTTATGGTATTTTCATTCAAGCAATAGCAAATGGAATTGCCTGAAATAGTTCCTTTTATAACTCCTGCTTTTTTCAATTCAGATAAATGTTTAGATACCGTAGATTGTGATAATGGTAAGAATTCTACTATGTCTCCACAAATGCAAGTTGGCGAATTGATTAAAAATTTTACGATTTCCAAACGTGCGGGATGCCCAAATGCTTTTAATATTTCAGACAATTCTATTGTTTCTTCTGAGAAACCTATTTTTTTTGTTATTCCCATATCGCAATATTACGATATAGTTTTGAATAGAGAAAACTCTAAATGAGATTTAACTTTAATTTAATTCTAAAAAAAATCCTGACGGTTTAATGACAGGATTTGTATAGATTTTTATTCTTCAGCGATGGCGTCCCAACCACGCGCTTTCAGCGGGATTTTTGTATTCGCCCGAGTTACTAAATGGATTCCTTCACTTTCGGAAGTCATGTGACCTATAATAGTAAAGTTTGGGTTTCCTTTGATTTTTTCGAAATCTTCCATTGCAATGGTAAACAGTAATTCATAATCTTCGCCACCATTTATTGCAACAGTTGTGGCATCGATATTGAATTCTTCGCATACATTTATCAATTGTGGGTCGAGTGGTAATTTGTCTTCATATAAATTACAACCTACTTTTGATTGTTTGCAAATATGCATAATTTCTGATGACAATCCGTCCGAAATATCAATCATTGCCGTTGGTTTTATTTCTAAAGCGTGTAGTAAAGTACGCACGTCTTTTCGGGCTTCTGGTCTTAATTGACGCTCTATTAAATAGGTATACGCTTCTAAATCTGGTTGCGAATTTGGATTGACTTGGAACACTTGTTTTTCACGTTCCAAAACTTGCAATCCCATATATGCCGCACCAATATCACCTGAAACTACTAGAAGATTAGTTTCTTTAGCGCCATTTCTATAAACCAATTCGGCTTCATCGGCTTGACCAATTGCGGTAATGCTAATAATCAATCCTTTTTGGGACGAAGTGGTATCGCCACCAATGACATCTACATTATATTCTTGAGAGGCAACTGTAATTCCATCAAATAAATCTTCTAATGCTTCAAGAGGAAATCGGTTTGAAACTGCTACGGAAACGGTGATTTGAGTTGCTTTTGCATTCATCGCACAAATATCTGAAATGTTTGCTACGACCGCTTTGTACCCTAAATGTTTCAGTGGCATATAGGCCAAATCAAAATGCACGCCTTCAATCAATAAATCGGTGGAAACCACTATTTTTTTATCGGCAAAGTCCAAAACTGCAGCGTCATCTCCAATTCCTTTTAAGGTAGAAGGTTGGTTGATGGAGAAATTTTTGGTTAAATGGGCTATCAAACCAAATTCGCCTAATTGTGCAATACTTGTTCTTTGTGGGTTTTTATCTTCAATCATTTTTGTTGTTGCAAAGGTTTTTAGAATTGCAAAGGTACAAAGTTGATGCGTTTTATTCTAAATTAATAGCAGGCCATTTTCTCGAAATAGTGATTTACTATAAAATTATAGAATTGATTTCACTACCGCTTTTGGAGCTTCTTTTCGAGTTCCGTCAAATCCGTCAACCCCAGAAACAGTGGTGTATTTCATCACATATTTTTTTCCTGGATTGATAATTTGGTATGCCGCTTGACACATCATCGTGGCTTCATGGAAACCACAAAGAATTAATTTTAGTTTTCCGGGATAGGTATTTACGTCGCCGATAGCAAAAATTCCTGGAATATTCGTCTGATAATCCAAGGCGTTATTTACTTTGATGGCATTTTTTTCAATTTCTAATCCCCAGTCTCCGATAGGTCCTAATTTTGGTGTCAATCCAAAAAGTGGAATAAAATAATCGGTTGGAATGGTTCTTTTTGCTCCGTTCTCGTCAATAACAATTGATTCTAAATGTTCTGCTCCGTTCAAACCAACCACTTCGGCTGGTGTAATCATTTTTATTTTTCCTATATTTTTCAATTCCTGCACTTTTTCTACAGAATCTAATGCGCCTCTAAACTCATTTCTACGGTGAATTAAGGTTACTTCGGAAGCAACATTCGACAAGAAAATACTCCAGTCTAATGCAGAATCTCCACCACCTGCAATAACCACTCTTTTGTCACGGAATTTTTCTGGATTTTTAATAAAGTATTTAATTCCTTTATCTTCATAAAATTCGATGTCTTCGATAAGTGGTTTTCTTGGTTCGAAACTTCCCAATCCACCAGCAATCGCAACAACTGGAGCGTGGAATTTTTTTCCTTTGTTTGAAGTAACAATAAAACTTCCGTCTTCTTGTTTTTCTATAGTTTCGGCACGTTCGCCTAATGTAAATCCAGGCTCGAATTGTTTGATTTGTTCCATTAAATTAGAAACTAAATCACCCGCTAAAACTTCTGGGAATCCAGGAATATC
>CAMCDQ010000025.1 GCA_945873505.1 Chitinophaga pinensis | reverse complement strand
GAACAAACCTCAACCAAGGTAAATGTGCCAATAGTAAAAGCCTATATGGCGCAACTTGGTGAAGTTTATGGCGATGCCGATGAAACTGAATTAATGAAAATGGCGATTCGGATGCCAGACGCTTTGAAAGTGGAACGCGACGAAATAGATGAAAATGATTGGATTCAAATACAAACTGTCATCAAAGAAGCACTTGCCAATATTTTGAATTTCCGTCAAGCGGAAGGGTTGTCGTTAGATAAAGAATTTCAGTTGCGAATTGGAAATATCCGTCAATATATGAACGATGCTTTGGCGCTCGATCCAGAACGTGTTCAGGCAATAAAAGACCGTTTACAAACTGCAATAGCAGAATTAAAAGTCAATGTAGATGAAAATCGTTTTGAGCAAGAATTGATTTATTATTTGGAGAAATTAGACATTACTGAAGAGAAAGTTCGATTGACAAATCACCTGGATTATTTCTTAGAAACGATTAAAGGAACAGAAGCTAACGGAAGAAAATTAGGTTTCATCACGCAAGAAATGGGTCGTGAAATTAATACAATGGGTTCCAAATCAAACCACGCACAAATGCAAAAATTAGTCGTGATGATGAAGGATGAATTGGAGAAAATTAAAGAACAGGTTTTGAATGTGTTGTAAAGCCCTCTAACCCCCAAAGGGGGAATAAATCAGGGTGATTTCAATATTAAATTGAGGATGCGAATGCTTTTCTCGCAATGATTTTAAAATGAAAAAAGGAAAATTAATAGTTTTTTCGGCGCCTTCGGGATCAGGAAAAACAACGATAGTTAGACATTTACTCGGAAAAGAAGATTTGAATTTAGAATTTTCTATTTCGGCAGCTTCCCGCGAGCCTCGTGGCGAAGAAGTGAGTGGAAAAGAGTATTATTTTATTTCTACAGAACAGTTCAAGAAACACATTAAAGCGGAAGATTTTTTAGAATGGGAAGAAGTGTATCGCGATAATTTTTACGGTACTCTAAAAAGCGAAATCGAACGCATTTGGGCTTTAGGAAAAAATGTAATTTTTGATATTGATGTGGCTGGCGGTTTGCGAATTAAACATAAATTTCCTGAGCAAACATTGGCAGTTTTTGTGAAACCACCAAGCATCGACGAGCTTAAAATCCGTTTGAAAAAACGTTCAACGGAAAGTGATGATAAAATTAATATGAGAATTGCAAAAGCTTCGGTAGAATTGGCGACAGCCCCACAATTTGATAAAATCATAAAAAATTACGATTTGGAAACCGCAAAAGAAGAGGCGTATCAATTGGTAAAAGCATTTGTAAACACAGATTCCACAAATTAACTCAGATTTAATTTGTGAGAATTTGTGAAATTTGTGTTATGTTAATAAAGAGAATTTATGAAAATCGGACTTTATTTTGGAACGTTTAATCCCATTCACATTGGGCATTTGATTATTGCCAATTACGTAGCAGAATTTTCTGATGTGAAGCAAGTTTGGATGGTCGTAACGCCGCACAATCCGCTAAAAAAGAAAGATACTTTACTCAACGATTCCATTCGGTTGGAATTGGTTCATTTGGCAACAGAAGACTACCCAAAAATTAAACCTTCGGATATAGAATTCAAATTGCCACAGCCCAATTATACGGTTAATACTTTGGCTTATTTACAAGAAAAATATCCAAAAAATGAGTTTTCATTAATTATGGGCGAAGACAATTTAAAGTCTTTTCACAAATGGAAAAACTACGAAGTGATTCTCCAAAATCACGATATTTATGTCTATCCGCGAATTGATTTGAAAAATCAAACAAACGAAATAAGTAATTATTTAGCTTTCAAAAATCATCCTAAAATTCATTTTATTTCTGCTCCAATTGTAGAAATTTCGGCTACATTTATTCGCGAATCGATAAAAAATAAAAAGAATGTTCAGCCGCTTTTACCTAATAAAGTGTGGGAATATATCGATCATAATAATTTGTATCGAAAATAGGATTGCAAATTATAAATTTAATCTTAACATCCTTTTATCAAACATTTCCAAAAGCTTGTCCTAAATTTGTAAAAAATAAATTTATGCTAAACTTTGAATTATGCAATCCTACCAATTATATTTTTGGGAAAGGGCAAATAGAAAAATTATCAACATTAGTTCCTAAAAACGCGAAAATATTATTGGTTTATGGCGGCGGAAGTATATTCAAAAATGGAGTTTATGACCAAGTGAAAGCTGCTTTGAATGGTTTTGAAATTGTAGAATTTGGAGGTATTGAGCCCAATCCGCATTTCGAAACCGTGATGAAAGCCGTTACCGTTGTTAAAGAACAAAACATTACTTTTATTCTTGCCGTTGGTGGTGGCTCTGTAATAGATGCCGTAAAATTCATTTCTGGCGCCACAAAATTTGATGGAAATCCTGTTGACATTTTAATAAAAAGAATCCTAATCAAAGACCTTTCGCAAGTAATTCCTTTTGGAACGGTGTTGACTTTGCCAGCAACGGGAAGCGAAATGAACTCAGGTTCGGTCATTACCATTGAAGGGACACAAGAAAAATTAGCTTTTGGCGGAAGCGCTTTATTCCCAAAATTCTCAATTTGCGACCCAACCGTAATTGCTTCTTTGCCAAAAAGACAAATTCAAAACGGTATAATTGACGCCTACACGCACGTAATGGAGCAATATTTAACCTATCCGCACGATGGTTTTCTGCAAGACAGAATTGCAGAAGGAATTTTGCAAACGCTCATTGAAGTAGGCCCAAAAGTCATGGACAACCCAACTGATTATGCCTTGGCTTCAAATTATATGTGGAGTTGCACGATGGCGCTAAACGGATTAATTCAAAAAGGCGTTCCTTCAGATTGGGCAACACACATGATTGGGCACGAATTGACCGCTTTATACAACATCGACCACGCCAGAACATTGGCAATTATCGCCCCAAATTTGTTTAAAGTTATGTTTGAAACTAAAAAACAAAAATTAGCACAATACGGAAAACGAATTTTTAATTTAACGGGAACGGAAGACGAAATTGCAGCCGAGGCCATCAATCGAACTGAAGCATTTTTTCACACTATGGGAATGCAAACTAAACTCTCGGAATATACTGAAGACTATAACAAAACAGCCGATTTTATTGTGAAACGTTTTCAAGAAAGAGGTTGGAACGGACTCGGTGAAAAACAAAATATTACTACCGAAAAAGTACGGGAAATTGTTGAAATGAGTTACTAATTAATCCAACAAAAAAACTAAAGGCGTTTTCGAATTTTTATCGAGAACGCCTTTTTCATTAAACAAAAACAAATGAATTTAACTAACTTTCATAAGAATTATCAACTGCACAATTGACTTTTATACTTTTATAACGAAAAATAGAATTTAGTATTATATTGAAAATCATAATATTACGTTAATAATTTCAAAATCAAATGTGCGATTAAAATTCAAAAATCAAATTTGCATCAATTTCAATCAAATTTCAGTACTTTTGAAGCATAATTTTTTGAAGCTACCTGCCTGCCGGCAGACAGGTCAGGGCTCATAAAAATAAAATAAAATGACAGAACAACCAAAATTTGCAGTAATAGGAGGAGGAAGTTGGGCAACAGCTATCGCAAAAATGCTGTGTGTTAATTTACCAGAAATTACTTGGTATATGCGAAACGAAGAGGCAATCGAACACATAAAAACCCACCATCACAATCCAAATTACTTGAGTTCGGTAGAATTTCACATCGAACAATTACGGCTAACAAGCGATATAAATGAAGCCGTTGCAACTGCCGATTATATAATTTTTGCAATCCCATCTGCTTTTTTAAATGACGAATTAAAAAAACTAACCGAGAGTTTGGAGCGAAAAGTAATTTTCTCAGCCATAAAAGGAATTATTCCTGAAACAAGCCTAATTGTTGGCGAGCATTTCAATAAAGTATATGATATTCCTTTAGAAAATATAGGCGTAATCACTGGGCCTTGCCACGCCGAAGAAGTTGCATTGGAACGTTTATCGTATTTAACAATTGCTTGCGGCGACGCTTCAAAAGCAAAAGCAGTAGCCAAATATTTATCGAGTAATTACATCAAAACTAAGATTAGCGATGATATTATTGGAACAGAATATGCGGCAATGCTGAAAAATATTTACGCAATTGCAGCAGGAATGGCGCACGGATTGGGTTATGGCGATAATTTTCAATCGGTGTTAATGAGCAATGGAATTCGTGAAATGAAGAAATTCATCCGTAAAGTCCACAGAATGAAACGTAACATTAATGATTCTGCCTATTTAGGCGATTTATTAGTAACTGGATATTCTGTATTTTCAAGAAATAGAATGTTCGGAAATATGATTGGAAAAGGCTACACCGTAAAATCCGCAATGATGGAAATGAGTATGGTTGCCGAAGGATATTATGCCACCAAAAGTGTGTGGGAACTCAACCAAACGTATGGTGCAAAAACACCAATTATTGATGCCGTTTACGAAATTTTATACGAAGGAAAAGAAGCTAAAAAAGTGTTCAAAAAACTAACGGATAAATTAGATTAATCAAGGCCGAAAGATGTAAATATCAATAGGAAAGCCCAACTTAAAAAACAAGACAAATAGTTTATTTTACCTCACAATTACGCCGTCAACAAATAAAATAGGCACTTCTTCTACATTTATTTCTGAAATGGAATTGGCCTTAAAGATAAATTTTTTGTCGTATAAAGTATTTCCAATAAAGAAAGTCACCATAAATTCATTGTTTAAAGTAGTTACACTTTTTTCAAGCATCTCCACTTTCACAACTGAAACTGAGGGAATTTCCACAAAAGCGTGACGCAAAAGCGAGGTTTTTTTCATTTCCCCATCAATAGTTCCAAAAGCTTTGGAAACTACCATTACGCCGTCTAAGTTAAAATCGTTATCGTTTACCAAATAGATATACCAAACTTTTTCCATAAAATCGTCGCTCCATTCTTGAACGGCAGCAACGAAAACATTTTCTACTTCTGGAATTGTTATGTCTTTTTTCATTTTGAGATGATAGATGATAGACTAAGAGATAATAGACGGATAATGTCTTTCATCTATCCGTCTATTATCTATTTTCTTTTATATGCTTGCTTTGAATTGTTCTAAAAAGCGCACATCATTTTCGTAAAACATACGAATATCGCCGATTTGATAAAGCAACATTGCGATGCGTTCAACGCCCATTCCGAAGGCAAAGCCGTTGAATTCATTGGTGTCGATGACGCAATTTTTCAAAACATTTGGATCTACCATTCCACAACCTCCAATTTCTAACCAACCTGTTCCTTTTGTAATTCGGTAATCAGTTTCGGTTTTCAATCCCCAATAAATATCAATTTCTGCACTTGGTTCTGTGAAAGGAAAGTACGACGGACGCAAGCGAATTTTCGATTTTCCGAACATTTCTTTGGTGAAATACAACAAGGTTTGTTTTAAATCGGCAAAGGAAACGTCTTTGTCAATATACAGGCCTTCAACTTGGTGGAAAATACAGTGAGAACGCGACGAAACGGCTTCATTTCGGAAAACTCTTCCAGGTGAAATCGTACGAATTGGCGGTTTGTTGTTTTCCATATACCGAACTTGCACCGATGAGGTGTGTGTTCGCAGTAAAATATCGGGGTTGGTTTGTATAAAAAAAGTGTCCTGCATATCTCTCGCTGGATGGTATTCTGGCAAGTTTAATGCGGTGAAATTATGCCAATCGTCTTCAATTTCTGGTCCTTCAGAAACGTTGAAACCGATGGTAGAAAAGATGTCGATAATTTGGTTTTTTACTATTGAAATTGGGTGACGAGAACCGATAACCAAAGGCTCTGACGGACGCGTTAAATCGCCATAAAAACCTTTGATTTCTATTTTACTTTCAAGTGCCTCTTGGATTGTTTTTATCTTTTCTTCGGCAGTAGTTTTCAGTAAATTGATTACTTGTCCAAACTCCTTTTTTTGGTCGTTTGGCACCAATTTAAACGCGGCAAAAAAGTCGTTTAAAAGTCCTTTTTTGCCTAAGAATTTGATGCGAAAAGCTTCTAATTCGGCTGCGTCTTGCGTTTGAAAAGCGTGTGCTTCGCCAATATATTCTTTTATCTTATCTGTCATTTTCATTCAATAATTGAAGTGCAAATTTAAGAAATTTGTTTCAAGTTTAAGGTTTAAAGTTTAAAGTTTTCGCTTTGAATTTAGAGTTTGCTTCGTTCTTTGAATTGTAAATTAATCAATAAGTTCTTTTTCTAGAAAATAATTCACAATGGCTTCTTTCATCAAAACCGATTGTTCTCCAGCTTTTAAAGGCGGTAATTCCTCTTTTACTTTGTAATGTGGCCAACCGTCAACATCTACATAATCAAATTCATAATACCCGTAAGGTTCTAATAATCTGCAAATTGCAATGTGCATCAGGTTCAATTTTTCGTCTTTTTTGTAGGCCTCGTGAATTTTCCCCAATTCCTGAACACCAATTAAATAAATTATGGCGTCTAAATCTAAATCTTCGCCTTGTGAAAATTGATTGGAAAGTATGTTTACAAGCTGTTCCCAGC
Source organism: Chitinophaga pinensis (assembly GCA_945873505.1). Classification (GTDB taxonomy): domain Bacteria; phylum Bacteroidota; class Bacteroidia; order Flavobacteriales; family Flavobacteriaceae; genus Flavobacterium. Next base: position 24,367 of record CAMCDQ010000025.1, on the reverse strand, counting down.
GTTCTTTGAGTTGTATATCTCTTGACATAAAATTATTTTAGATTTTAGATTTTAGATTTTAGCAAAATTTGATTCTTTGATTTAAATCTGAATTCTGACATCTTAAATCTTTAAATTAATCCTGTAAAGATACCAACATAATTCTTTTATCTTTGCTCTTTATACTTTTCTCTTTATTTATATGAGTTATTTAGATATTTTTCTTGGGGTTTTATTAATTTATGGATTTGTTCGTGGCATTTGGAATGGTTTTTTCATAGAATTGGCTTCGTTTGTTTCGCTTTTAATAGGAATTTATGTGGCGATAAAATTCTCGTATTTAATGAAAACGTACGTTGGAAATCACGTTTCTTGGAATCCAAAAACCATTCAAATTGTAGCTTTTATTATCACTTTTATAGTTGTGGTAATTGGAATTTCATTATTGGCTAAATTCCTAACCAAGATGGCAAATTTTGCCAGTTTGGGAATTGTAAATAAAGTAACAGGCGGCGTTTTCGGACTTTTAAAAACAATTTTAATCTTGAGTATTTCCTTAAATTTATTCCAAAAAATAAATGTGAATTACACTTTTGCAGAGAAAACTACCATTGATAAATCCTTGTTTTACAACCCAATTCAAAAAATAGCTGCCATAATTTATCCGTCTGTAGAAGAATGGTATACCGAAATTAAGGTAAAAAGTTATAAATAAATGATTACTTCAATCTCTTAATTGCGCTATTTTCAATCCAACCTTCGTTTCCGTCTGTAAGTTGGATTTTATCCCAATTATCTAAGCTTTCAATCACATAAACCTTAGTTCCTTCATGCAATAGGAAAGCATCAGAAGCGCCAACTTTAGGTTCGCTTTTTACCGATACAATTTCAGAAAATACAATGGCTGGCTGGTCGTTATTGTATTGATTTTTTTCAAAAATTGCTGCGGCGACGCTCACCACTAATAACAACATTACAAAGAACATTCCAAGGAAGAACAGTCTTTTTGAAACGGTAATTTGCGAGAAATAATAACCCACAAAAAACAATAAAAACACTATTGATAACCCCACAGCAATTCCTCCCCAAGTATTGTAATGAAAGGTGTTGGTGAAATCTTGAATGAGTTTATTAAAACCTACTTTTTCAACTGTTTTGATGTCGTCAATTTGTAGTTTTTGAGCAAATTTAAGGTTGTTTGGAATTTCAGTATCGGTTGGATTTAACAACAATGCTTTTTCATAATTGTAAATTGCAGGCGCTACTTTATTCAATTTGTAATAGCAATTTCCAATGTTAAAATACAATTCTGCCGATTGCTTTTTCGTTCTAAAAACACTTTCATAAGCCGTAATTGCTTCCTGATATTTCCCTTTTTGATACAATGCATTCCCATTTTCAAAGCCATTTTGAGCAAAGAAAACTTGCGTTGTAAGTACTATTATATAAAGTAAATTTTTCATAATTATTTAACCACTAAGGGCACTACGTTTCACAAAGAACTGGATTATTTAAAGGGTTCCGTTTACTACTCTTCGAACGCCTTCTTTTAATAATCTTACATTGAAATTAATTAATAAGCCTAATTTACAATTCGATAATTTCAAATAAGTCAGTAATTGAGCTAGGTGAACATCGTTTAACTCAACCACCGATTTTATTTCAATTATAAACTTATTTTCTACGATAATGTCTATTCTATAACCCACATCCAGCTTCACATCTTCATAAATTAAAGGCAGTGCTTTTTGCTTTTCAACACTTAAATTTAATTTTTTTAATTCATAAAAAAGGCATTCTTCATAAGCACTTTCAAGTAATCCGGGCCCAAGACTTCTATGAACTTTGAGTGCACTTTCAAATACTATTTTCGATATTTCGTTCTCAGTCATTTTATTTTTTTAAAGACCTTTGTACCCCTTGTGCAAACTTTGTGCCCTTAGTGGTTAATCATTTAAACTATCTGCTTTTCCAATTCAGAAATAATCGCCACCGCTTTATCGTAATCTTGTTGAATTGCAGCATTTGACGACGGTGCATATCTCGCAAATTCACAGTTTTCTGTTAGATTTATAAATGAAGTTATCGCGTCAGGATTGGCTTTTCGTTCCAATAAAATTTCACTGATTTTCTCCTTACTCATTTCCGAAGTTTCAATATTGATTTTGGCTTTCAAGAAATTGTGCATTGCTTTTTCTAATGCAATATAAAACGGTTCTTTGTTTCCAATTTCTTTCTGTGCTTCCGACAAATATTTCTTAGCTAATTTGTTCGATAATTTGATTTTATTTCCTGCAACATCGCCGTCAATTGCTTCTTTTTTCTTCTTGAAAAGTACAATTACAGGAATACATAAAAACGGTAAAACCGATAAGATGTAAAACAACGTAGATCCATAAAAATCTTTATGTTTCATCGAAGTCAACTCGGTTTTCAATTTGATAAATTTGAATTGCGCCGAATTCAAAATGGCTCTTTTAGAATCGCCAGGCGTTGCAGCAACTGCATTATCAGACGCATTTGGCCCTTCCAAAACATTAATCATAATTTCAGGGGAAGTGATGGTTTTGTAACTACGAGAACCCAAATCAAAATACGTAAAAACCATCGGTTTGATTGGATAATTCCCTTTATATTGTGGAATTATGGCGTATTTATCAGAGATTTTTCCTGACATTCCAGAAAGCGGCGTTGAAACTTGTTCGTTGTGAACAGGATCATACATTTCTAAAGCAGTTGGAACAATTGGTTTTGGCAAAGTAAATAATTTCAAATTTCCTGTTCCCGAAACACTCACGTCCAAATCAAGGCTTTCTCCCGATTTTAAATTTGTTTTTGAAGGGGTAACTTTAAATGCAAATCGACCAACAGCTCCCGAAAAATCTACAGGTTTCCCCGATTCTGGAAGTGCTTTCACACTAATTGTTTTTGCTCCCGCAGAAACGCGTTTGTGGTCTTCCACTAAAAGGACTTGCCCAAAAATATTTCTTCTATTAGATGGCAACTGCACATCAACATCCAATGAAAGCGGTTCGATTACTAATTTTCCTGATTTTTGAGGATATAAAACGGTTTTTCGTAGCGTTACAAAACGGTATTTTTCACCGTTGTATTTTCCTTCTTCAGCAACTAATTGTTTGATGTCAATATTCTGACTCCAAAAATCATTGTATTTTGGTTTGTTCAATTCCCGCCAATTGGTAATGCCAATAGTATAACTGAAATATATTTTATAAACCACCGTAATTGGTTCGTTTATATATGGATTTGTATTAGATATTTCCGCAACTAAATGCAACGATTCATCTGCCGAAACCTGAGAATCATTTGGGTCACGTGGCTGTTCTACCGCAGCAGTAACTGTAATTTTTAAAGGTGAAGTTTTATAAATCTGCCCTCTAATATCAATTGAAGCCTGACGAATTACTAAACTCCCTTTTTGTGTTGGTAATAAAAAATAGGAATACGTTTTATTGAACGAACTTTTCCCATTAACCCACGATTGACTCACTTGCTGACTTGGCCCCGCAATAATTTTAAACCCCTCAAAATTTGGCGGCGTAAAGTTATCGCCATCATCATTCATAGTAAAATCGATACGAAGTCTTTCGTTTAACCCAAGAGTTTGTTTGCTGACTTTGGCTTCAAATTGTACTTGCGCCAAGAGCCCTTGAAAACTCAATAATAATAGAAAAAAACACTTTTTCATTTTTTGTTTAATCGTTTAATCGTTTTTCCTAAATTGAATTTTAAAATCCAAAGTTAGGTTGTTTTTATTTTTAATCTCGGAATAGTTTACCAATCTTTCTCCGTTTGAATTGGTTTGCCTTTTACTTTTTTGGCATTTACCTTCTCCTGAATTTTCTTTTCCTCATTGTTCACCGCATCTAAAAGATTTTGAACGCGCTCTTTTGGAATTCCTCCAGGTCTTGGTTTTGGCTTCCCATCTTCATTGCCTTTATTGTCGTTTTTATCTTTCTTGTCCCCCTCTTTTTTATCGTCTTTTTTCTTGTCGTCTTTCTTGTCCCCCTCTTTTTTATCGTCCTTTTTATCTTTTTTATCGTCTTTCTTTTTGTCGTCTTTTTTGTCTTTCTTATCTTTTTTATCGTCCTTTTTCGGCGGATTGTCTTTTAGCATTTTTTTAGCTAAAGCAAAATTATATCTCGTTTCTTCATCACTTGGATTGTTTCTCAAGGCATTTTTATAGGCTTCAACTGCTGCAGAATAATTTTTATCTGCCATATAAATATTCCCAGAATTGTGAAAAGCTTTCTGTTTTTCCGGTCGTTCTGTAGCTATTTTAATAGTTTTTTCATAAGAAAGTAGCGCTTCCGAACCCTGATTTTGTTTGTAAATCGAATTCCCTAAATTAAACGATGCAATGGCTTTCTTCGGATTATTAGATTGTGAAATTCGGTATTCTGCTTCTGCAGCCGCATATTTTTTATCTGCAAATTCAGCATTCGCTTTTGGCAAATTCATATCTTTTTCTTGAGCGAAAATTGCAAAAGAAAACAACAGAAAACCATATATAATTAAATTCTTCATTATGCTTTTTCATTAAATAAATTCAACTTTTTCAACCATTTTGTTTTTCTTTCCAAGAAGAAAATATCCAATAACAACAAGAAAAATGAGATTCCTAAAAACCATTGAAACTGCGAATTATAATCGGTAAATTGTTGGGCTTCAAATTCTGTTTTTTCAATATTATCCAAAGCATTTTTTACATATTCTAAAACTTCTTTGGTGTTATTTCCATTTACATAACCGCCTTTCGTATTTTTTGAAATTACTTTTAAGCTTTCCTCATTCAATTTCGTAACCACAACTACATCGTTTTGATCGCGTTTAAAACTCAAAACCCGACCATTTTCTTTCAATGGAATTGGGCCGCCTTTTGCAGTTCCAACGCCTATAGTTATGATTTTTAATCCTAATTTACTAGCTTCTTCCGCAGCATCAATTGCGCCTTCAGAATGATCTTCTCCATCAGAAATCAGAATCAATAATTTACTTGTTTTCTTGTCATCATCAAAATAGGTTGACGACAATTTTATGGCTTCGTCCAATGAAGTTCCTTGCGAAGAAACCATCGAAGGATTCATACTTTGCAAAAACATTTTAGCCACGCCATAATCGGTTGTGATTGGTAAAACTGGAAATGCGCTTCCAGCATACGCCACAATTCCAATTCTGTCGCCCACCAATTGGTTGATGATTTGCGAAACGATTTGCTTGCTTTTTTCCAATCTGCTTGGGGCAACATCCTCGCAAAGCATACTTTTGGAAACGTCAATTGCAAATACAATGTCAATTCCTTCGCGTTTTACCGTTTCCGATTTTGTTCCTATTTTTGGGTTAACCAATCCAATTACCAAGAATCCAAAAGCCAAGATTAATACGGTAAACTTTAAAACCGATTTGAATACCGATTTTTCAGGACTCAGTTTTTGAATCATTTCTAAATCTCCAAATTCACGTTGTTTTTTTCTTTTCCAATATTGATTGAATAGAAATAACAACACCAAAATTGGGACTATTAATAAAAAGGATAAATATTTTTTTTCGTCTAATTCGTACATAAATAATTTTTTAATTCCATTTCTGCCCCCTCATTATAAGGAAAACTTGGGATTATATAAAACTTCTGAATAGTGTGTTTCGTAAACCTATTTCTACCAACAATAACAATCCTGCAAAAAGTGCAAAGGATCGGAATTTTTCATCATAATCATAGAATTTCAATTCTTGGATTTCTGTAGTTTCCAACTTGTTAATCTCGTTATAAATGGATTCTAATTTCTGATTACTGTTCGCTCTAAAATATTTTCCGCCTGTGTTTTTGGCAATGGAACGCAACAAACTTTCATCAATTTCTACTTTCATCATTCTAAATAAAAACTGTCCGTTTGGTGCAATTGCATAAGGAAAATCCGCCATTCCATTCGATCCAATTCCAATGGTGTATACTTTAATTCCGTATTGTTGTGCAATATCAGAAGCCGTTTGTGGTTCGATAAATCCTGCATTGTTCACACCGTCAGTCATTAGAATCACAATTTTACTTTTGGCTTTACTGTCTTTTAATCTGTTGATTGCGGTTGTCAATCCCATTCCAATCCCTGTTCCGTCTTGAAGTACATTGTCGTATTTTATACTTCTAATGGCATCTAAAACAACTGCTTTATCACTCGTTACTGGTGATTTTGTATACGCTTCAGAAGCGTAAACTACCAATCCAATTCGGTCATTTGGTCTTGCTTTTACAAAATTTTCGGCAACAACTTTCAACGCTTCCATTCGGTTTGGCTTTAAATCTTTTGCCAACATACTTCCAGAAACATCCACAGACATTACAATATCAATTCCTTTTGTGGTTTTCGTTTTGCTGCTTACATCAACTGTTCTTGGTCGTGCCATTGCAATTATTAATGAGCTTAACGCCAATAATCGAAAGATAAATAACATCGGTTTCAATTTTGCCAAAAACGATTTCGAAGTTTTGAATCCTTGCAAAGAACTGATCTTTAAAGTTGCGGTTTGCTCATTTCTTTTCCAAATTTGCCAACCAATTACCATTGGAATCAAAAGGAAAAGCCAGAAAAATTCAGGGTTTAAAAAAGTCACTTTATTCATTGTTTTCGTCTTTTTTAAATTCAACAGAATTGATTACGCGTTCCGAAATTTGTTCAGCATATTTATCGCCTTCTTCGTGGAAAATCATCACTTGTTGGTAGCCGCCGTCTTCTTTGAATAGGATTATTTCATAATATAACTTTACGCTGCTTTTTAAAACAGGGTCTAAAAAAACCATTGTTCCAAAACCTTTCAAGCCCGAAACTCCCATTTTTGTTTGGAATTCTTCTTGCTTCAAAACCACATTTTGCCCGCCAAAACTATCAATTGTTCCCTCTAAACCTCTTTGCAAGTCATAATCAATTTCTTCTTTTGGTTTTGCGGTTACCAATGCGATACAGAAATTGCGCTGTAAACTTCCGTAAGTAAACACACTCGCATCTTTCAAAAGTGCAATTACTTGTTTCGGAAATTGAGTTTTGTCATCAATTCTTGTCAATACTTTTGGGGTTTCAATATATACTTTAGAAATTCCATATTCGCTTGAAACCCATTTTCCTTCAACCAATTCTTTTGTTGGACGACCGATTATAGTGTCTTTTACGTAATCGAAACCTTTGGTCATTACAAAGAAAATAAACAATCCTAAAAGCGCGCCAACTACCAATCCAATTATGGTTAAAATTCGCGTTCTTTTTTGTTTTTTAAGTTTTTGTAAACGACGCATTTCGTCCCATTCGCTAGTATCTTCTTCAATTTCAATTTCAATTGGTATGGATTTATCCAAGGTTAAAATTGCTTTTTCAATTTTATTTTGGTCTTCTGCAATTTCATAATCCAATGGTTTTGATTTTGCAAATTTCACTAAATCGGCTTGTTTTAATACGCGTTCTAAATTTTCTAACGTTTCTGCCGAAAGCGTCATTTTCTTTTTGATAGAAGCCACCCGAAGTGCCAAAATTAATTCCGATGTGGTGCTTTCCATTGCTGGAATTTCAATAGCTTCTTCAATATAATTTCTCGCAATATCGGTCAATTCGCTATAATATTCTTTAACAGCTCCTTTTTGCCAAAGTTCTTTTTTCTCTAATGTTTTTAATAAAATTGTGGCTCTTTCAATTGGGGATTTCAATTCTTCTACTACTTCAACTTTCTTCTTCTGGTATTTTTTTATCAACCAATAAATCAAAGCGCCTATTCCTATAACTAATAAAATAATAAGCACATATTGCCAGAAATAACTCAATTCATACGGCACTTCAACGATGGGTTTGATGTCGAATAATTTCTGTTTTAAGGTATCCACTTGCACATTGTAAACCTCAACCAAAAGCGAATCTGTGGCAAATGCTTTGTTGTTTATCACTACTTTCAAACTCGGAATTATATATTTCCCTGAGTCAAATTGGGTAATACCATATTTTTTAATAAGTTCATAGCGGTCGCCGTGTTTAATGGTATCAATAATATAGGAACGAATAACTTCCATTTTCCCAAAGTTTTTAGACGTTGGAAAAACCACTTTCGACAAAGTATCCACATTGGTTTTTAGTGTCAAATTAAACTGTGCACCAATTTTATTTCGGGTGACATCAATTTTAGTTTCCACTTGCTTTTGAGCAAATAGGGAAGCCGAAATTAGAAAGAATAGAATGTAATATTTGATTTTCATTGCTTTTATCGCGACTTAAAATAACTTAATAATTTGGTTACATAACTTTCATCAACCCTTGTGCTTACAACACCTGAACCCGATTTTCTAAAAGTTTCTGTAAAATAATCTACTTTGCTGCGGTATTCTTTTTCATATTCTAATCGAACTGATTTGGAACCCGTATTTACCACTTGTGTTTCGCCAGTTTCAGCGTCAACCATTGAAACCATTCCAAGATTTGGCATTTTTTCTTCTCGAATATCAAATACTCGAATCCCTGTAATATCGTGTTTCTTGGAAGCAATTTTCAAAGTGTTTTCATATTCATCTGACATAAAATCAGAAATTACAAATACAATTGCTTTCTTTTTTTGGGTTCCCGATAAAAACTTTAAGGCTTGCGAAATATTGGTTTTATTGCTTTTAGGATGAAATTCAATTAGCTCTCGGATGATTCTCAAAACGTGAGATTTTCCTTTTTTTGGTGGAATATACAATTCAATTTGGTCAGAAAACAAAATCAAACCAATCTTATCATTATTTTGAGTTGCTGAAAAAGCCATTGTTGCGGCAATTTCTGTCACGATATCCTTCTTGAATTGGCTTTTAGAACCAAAACTTTCCGAACCCGAAATATCAACCATCAATATCATTGTTAATTCTCGTTCTTCTTCAAAAACCTTAACGTGTGCTTCGTTATATCGCGCCGTTACATTCCAATCAATTGCCCGAATATCATCGCCATATTGGTATTGTCTCACTTCCGAAAATGTCATTCCACGCCCTTTAAAAGATGTGTGGTATTCGCCCGAAAAGATATGATCGCTCAATCTTCGGGTTTTAATTTCTATTTTTCGAACTTTTTTGAGTAAGTCTTTTGTATCCATTTTGGTTTGGTTGTTGTTTGTTGGTTGATAGTTAATGGGGTTTTCCCAACAACTATTAACCAACAACTATCAACTATTTAAGGTACTTCAATTTCATTCACAATTTTGTTGATGATGTCAACAGAAGTAATGTTTTCGGCTTCCGCTTCATAGGTGATACCAATTCTGTGACGCAAAACATCGTGAACTACTGCACGAACATCCTCAGGAATTACATAACCACGGCGTTTTATAAAAGCATAACATTTTGCTGCATTTGCCAAATTGATACTTCCACGTGGCGACGCACCAAAACTGATTAATGGTTTTAAATCTGCCAATTTGTATTGCTCTGGAAAACGAGTTGCAAAAATAATATCAAGAATATATTTTTCGATTTTTTCATCCATATAAACCTCACGAACTGCTTCTTGCGCACGCAAAATTTGTTCTACAGAAACTACTGCATTTACTTTTTCGTAAGCACCTTTCAAGTTTTGACGAATTACCAGTCTTTCGTCTTCCATTTTTGGATAATCGATAACGGTTTTCAACATAAAACGATCGACTTGTGCTTCTGGAAGTTGGTACGTTCCTTCTTGTTCAATTGGATTTTGAGTTGCCAATACTAAAAACGGTCTTTCTAATTTGAAAGTCGTATCGCCAATGGTTACTTGTTTTTCCTGCATCGCTTCCAATAATGCGGATTGCACTTTTGCTGGCGCACGATTGATCTCATCTGCCAAGACGAAATTAGCGAAAATCGGTCCTTTTTTAATAGAAAACTCATTTTGCTTGATGTTGTATATCATTGTTCCCACAACATCGGCAGGCAATAAATCAGGGGTAAACTGAATTCTGCTGAACGATCCGTGAACGGCTTGCGATAAAGTGTTTATCGCTAAAGTCTTTGCCAAACCTGGAACCCCTTCTAATAAAATGTGTCCTTGCCCCAAAAGGCCAATCAATAATCTTTCAATCATGTGCTTTTGACCTACAATTACTTTATTCATTTCCATGGTGAGAAGGTCTATAAAAGCGCTCTCTCTTTCAATTTTTTCATTAATTGCTTTGATGTCTAAAGTCGAAGTATTTTCTTCCATTTTACTAATTTTATTACTGTGAATTTTAACATTTAAATTTGAGAGTGCAAATTGAATTTTTTTTTAGAAGTACGATGTTAAAAAATGGTTAAAACTTCTATAAAACAACTACTTTTAAGGCTGAATTGTGATTTTGTTTTTATAATTTTAAGAACTTTAACGAAATACCTTTACTATTTTTGCATTTTAATTTCTAATAAAAACATAAAACATTGAATAAAAACACCTTATCGCCCGTTATTGCGGGCACGATGAATTGGGGAGTTTGGGATAAAAATCTCAGTACTTCAGAAATGGACAGTATGATTCAAATTTGTTTAGAAAACAAAATTACTACTTTTGACCACGCAGATATTTATGGGTCTTATACCACGGAAGCGGCGTTCGGAAAAGCATTTGCTTCAAGCAAAATAAATAGAGAAGCTCTTCAATTTGTCTCAAAATGCGGCATTCAGCATATTTCAGAAAACAGATCAAACAAAATCAAGCATTACGATTATTCTAAGGAATACATCATTTGGTCGGTGGAAAATTCACTAAAAAACTTGCAAACCGATTATTTAGACGTGCTTTTATTGCACCGCCCAAGTCCATTAATGCAAGCCGATGAAATTGCAGAAGCGGTTGCTAAATTAAAAACAGAAGGTAAAATACTTGATTTTGGACTTTCTAATTTTACTGCTTCGCAAACGGAATTAATCCGTCAGAAAACGGCAATTAGTTACAATCAGGTGCAGTTCTCGGCAACGAATTATGAGCCAATGGTGGATGGAAGTTTCGATTATATGCAAATTCACAACATTCAACCGATGTCTTGGAATCCGTTGGGAACGGTTTTTAGAGAAGACAATGAGCAAACCCGACGTATGAAAAAATTGTTGGCGACATTGGTTTCTAAATACCATTTTGGGTCGGATACGATTTTGCTTTCTTGGATTTTGCAACATCCAGCTCGTGTAATCCCAATTGCGGGAACGGTGAATATTGCCAGAATTCAATCGCTGATGAAAGCCACCGAATTGCAACTTGAAAAAGAAGATTGGTTTGCCATTTGGACAGAAAGTATGGGTCAAAAAGTTCCTTAAAATTTATTAAATATAACATCGAATAAAAAACAAAATACCATTGAATAAAACAGCATTAATTACAGGAGCAACAAGCGGAATTGGAAGAGCAACCGCAAGAATATTAGCAAAAAACAACTATAAAATTGTGCTTTGTGGACGTCGTGAAGATCGGATTTTGGAACTTCAAAAAGAACTATTAGAATTTACAGAAGTACACACTTTATTGTTTGATGTTCGGGACAAAAAAGCAGTTTTTGATAGCATTGCCTCGCTTCCAGAATCGTTTTCTACCATTGATGTATTAATCAATAATGCAGGAAATGCTCACGGATTAGACCCAATTCAAACGGGCGATTTAGACGATTGGGACGCAATGATTGACATCAATATAAAAGGTCTTTTGTATGTTTCACGAGCAATAATTCCACAAATGGTAGCACGAGAATCGGGACATATTATCAATATTGGTTCTACAGCTGCCAAGGAAGTATATCCAAACGGGAATGTATATTGCGCTACAAAACACGCTGTTGACTCGCTAAATCAAGCGATGCGAATCGATTTGAATCCCTATGGTATTCGCGTAGGCGCTATTCATCCGGGAATGGTTGACACCGAATTTAGCACCGTTCGTTTCAAAGGAGATGCTGAGAGAGCAGCAAAAGTTTACGTAGGTTTTTCGCCTTTACAAGCAGAAGATTTAGCCGATATTATTCATTTTGTAGTTTCAAGACCGTATCATGTGAATATTGCGGATTTGGTTGTAATGCCCACGGCGCAAGCAATGGTAGGGATTGTGAAGAGGAATTAATAAATGAGAACGAAATGATTAACAAGCGACTTCTTATAAAAAATCTACTGGCTCATCACGATGAGTCAAGTTTTTATGATAAAAAGCGGCAGTTAAATTTGCATACTCGGGAAGGAAAAGCCAAGTTTTTGAAGCACATTTGTGCCTTGTCCAATTCAAATCCGTCTAATAATTCCTATATTGTAGTTGGTGTTGAAGACCACGATAATGAAATTGTGGGCGATGATTTCTTTGACGACAGTCGCATTCAAAATTTGGTAAATGCCTATTTGGAAAATCCTCCAAAAATTCAATATGAAAACGTGCCTTTTCCCAATTTACCGAAAGACAAAGTGATAGGATTGGTAACCATAAAACCCAAAAAGAGAACTTCATTTTTCAAAAAAGGCATTCATACCATTCCGATTAATAGCATTTACATTAGGCGCGGAAGTAACACCATTCCTATTGAAGGCGAGGTAGAAAAAAATTATCAGAATTCCGAAACGGTTCATGGAATAGAAAATAATTCTCGAAATAGCATCGAATATACGTTGGACGGCGTGATTGCATTTATGAATTTAAGTCATAAAGACATTTCTCCAAAGTATAAAGTTTTTAAGGAATTATTCGTGATTTGTTGGGCGGGGAATTACAAAAAAGTAGGGGACAATATTTTCCTTTCCAGAGTGGATATCGCATTGATCAACGAGCAAATAAAATTGTTTTATTCGGCGCAAGATGTAGTAACAATAAGCTATGATGACACCACATTTACCATTACAGAATATGTTCCTTTAGGGCTGAACGATACAACAAGCTATTATCCTTTAGAGAAACAAACCTTGCATTTTTTTGATAATGGGTATTATAAAATTGAGCGAGAAATGCTTTTTGAACCACCAGAATTTGATAAAAAAACACTTTTTCATGTTTACAATTCTAACCTTTCTTTGTTAAAAAAATTAGAAAGTAACATAAAATTAACTGCTAATGAGTTTAAAGATTTAGAAAATCTACCTTCCATATTTATGATTTGTTACCTTAACGGATTTGAGGAAGCGAAGCAGAAATTAATAGATGCTAGGCTACTTTTAAAACCATTTAGCGCTATTTATTTGTCCTTCAAAGAATCGTTACGCATATTGCGAAAGATGAAATATGATGTACAATAAAAGGCTTTTTATTTTTCGAAAAATAAATTAGGATAATCTGAAATAATTCCGTCTACACCCATTTTTGTAAGGTTATTAATTCTTTTTAGGTCATTTACTGTCCAGGGAATCAATTTTACCCCTTTAGATCTGCATTCTTTTACTAATTTAGGGGTTACTAAATTTTGAGCTGGACTGTAAATTGTTGGAACAAATCCTAAATCTTCAATTTGTTTAAAGAATTCTCTTTTATCGAAATCTTCAACAAGCAAAGCTGTTTTTATTCCAGGGTGATTTTGATGTAAATAGTTTAAAGTTCGTATGTCGAACGACTGAATAATTACTCTATTCTCGATCTTTTTTTCTAAAATTACACGCATCATTAAATCAACAAATTCTTTGGGTTCAGGATGAAAGATACCGTCCGTTTTAGGAGTTGTTTTAGTTTCTATATTATAATAAAGAACTGGCTTGCGATTTTCTTTTGCATAAATTTCTACCGAATTAATCACCTCTGAAAGCAATGGTTTGTGTGCTTTCATTTTAAATTGGTTTGGAAATCTAGGGTGTGTTTTTAAACCAACATCATATTTTATTACTTCTGAATAGGGCATTTTATAAATGTTAAACTCTTTTTCATTCGATTCCAAAATCCATTCGCCATTTGGCAAAGTGGTTATTTCATGGTTAAAAAAGGGCTCATGACTTACTAACACTTTATTATCGTTTGTAATAACAAGATCCATTTCTAAAGTATTAACCCCTAAATCAACTGCTTTTATAAAGGCAGGAATAGTGTTTTCTGGCATTAAACCCCGACAACCTCGATGTCCTTGCTTGTCAATTGTGTTTTTAGTTTTTTTTAATTGAGATAAATTACCGCATGAAAAACAAATCGTTAAACCTATTAGCATAATACAGATGGTATTAGTTTTCATAAATGACGCTTATTAATTGATAAGCTTATAAAATTAATAATTTTAGAGGAACTAATTTGAATGAAATGGAAATTAATTTCTAACGAATTTAATGAGCTATTTTTAGTATTATACCTTACAACATCAGTTTTCAGTAAACTTTAAGCAATAATAACTTTCATTACTTTTTTGCAAAACCTTTTATGATCATCTAAATTATTTATAGTTAGCCCTTTTTAAACAATATTTGTCAATTTTCACTTAATTTTACACTTTTATAAATTGATTATACTAAATGAAAACATTTGTAATTGGTGACATTCATGGCGGTTTGAGAGCCCTCAATCAAGTTTTAGAAAAGGCCAATGTTACCCAAAATGACACCTTAATTTTCCTAGGGGATTATGTAGATGGCTGGAGTGAATCGCCACAGGTTATCGATTTTTTAATTGGCTTGAGCCAAAAGCAAATGTGTATTTTTATTAGAGGAAATCACGATGAATTATTGCTAAATTGGTTGCAATCCAACCGTGACAATCCGTTGTGGTTCGAGCATGGGGGACAAGCTACAGTTTTGGCGTATGCCAATGTGGATGAAACTACCAAACAAAAACACATTGATTTTTTATTAAATTTAGTCAATTATCATCTGGATGTACACAATAGATTGTTTGTTCATGCGGGTTTTACGAATTTGAACGGTGTAAACCATGAATATTTTCCTAAAATGTTTTATTGGGAACGAACGCTATGGGAAATGGCAGTTTCATTGGATAAATCGATGAGTTCAGAAGGTGTTTTGTATCCAAAAAGGCTAAAACTGTATAAAGAAATTTATATTGGTCATACACCCGTTACAAGAATCGACAAAACCACTCCTGTTCAAATGGCTAACGTATGGAATATTGACACAGGAGCGGCATTTTTAGGGCCGTTAACAATTTTAGATATTGACACAAAAGAATATTGGCAAAGTGATGCTTTGCCACTATTATATCCTGAGGAAAAAGGTAGAAATTAAGTATTTTAATAAATAAAACGGGAAAGAAATTAATTACAAATCAAATTTTATTCCTTGTGCCAATGGCAAACTTGTAGTATAATTGATAGTATTGGTTTGTCTTCTCATATATACTTTCCAAGCATCAGAACCAGATTCTCTTCCGCCGCCAGTTTCTTTTTCACCACCAAAAGCACCTCCAATTTCTGCTCCTGAAGTACCGATGTTTACGTTTGCAATTCCACAATCGGAACCGGCAACAGAAAGAAAAAGTTCGGCTTCACGCAAATTATTAGTCATAATTGCAGAGGATAATCCTTGTGCTACTCCATTTTGAATTGCAATAGCATCATGAACATCGCCAGAATATTTCAATAAATATAAAACGGGTGCAAAAGTTTCGTGTTGTACAATTTCGAATGAATTTTTGGCTTCGGCAATTGCTGGTTTAACGTAGCAGCCACTTTCATAGCCTTCGCCTGAAAGTACGCCGCCTTCAACAAGGATTTTACCTCCTTCGGCAACCACTTTTTCCAAAGCATTTTTGTACATTTTAACTGCTAAAGTATCAATTAAGGGACCAACGTGATTGTTTTGATCCAATGGATTTCCAATTCTCAATTGCTTGTATGCAGAAACGATTGCTTCTGTTACTTTATCATAAATACTTTCGTGAATAATCAATCGGCGGGTAGAAGTACAACGTTGTCCTGCGGTTCCAACAGCGCCAAAAACAGCACCGATTACAGTCATTTTAATATCGGCATCTGGCGTAACGATAATAGCATTGTTTCCTCCTAATTCTAATAATGATTTTCCAAGTCGACCTGCAACAGCTTGAGCCACAATTTTTCCCATTCGTGTAGAACCTGTTGCAGAAATTAAGGGAACACGACGATCATTAGTCATCATTTCTCCCACTTTATAATCTCCGTTTATCAAACAAGAAATCCCTTCTGGAAGGTTATTTTCTTTGATAACTTCTGCAATAATATTCTGACAAGCAATTCCGCAAAGTGGTGTTTTTTCAGAAGGTTTCCAAACACAAACATCTCCACAAATCCAAGCCAAAGCGGTGTTCCAAGCCCAAACCGCAACGGGAAAATTGAATGCAGAAATAATTCCTACAATTCCCATTGGATGATATTGTTCGTACATTCTGTGTCCTGGACGTTCAGAATGCATTGTTAAACCGTGCAATTGACGAGAAAGACCTACGGCGAAATCGCAAATGTCAATCATTTCCTGAACTTCTCCATAGCCTTCTTGTAGTGATTTTCCCATTTCATAGGAAACCAATTTACCAAGAGCTTCTTTGTTTTTTCTTAATTTATCTCCAAACTGTCGCACAATTTCTCCTCGCTGAGGTGCTGGCATCAATTTGAATGTTTGAAACGCAGCTGTTGCTGCCTGCATTACTTTTTCATAATCTTCAGCAGAAGTACATTTTACAGCACCAATTAATTGCCCATCAACTGGCGAATAGCTTTCTAAAGTTGTACCGTTTGAAAAATTATTTATTCCTGTTGAAGTTCCTTCGTTTATAGCTTTTACACCTAATTGTGTTAGCGCTTCTTTCATTCCGAATTGATTTGCAATTGTTATCATTGTAACTATTTGGTTAATAATTGTTATATTATTTTACAAAAATACGTTTTTAATAAAATAAAAAAGGGTTTTAGCGCGAACTAAAACCCTTTCTATGAAATATAATTAAAAATTACTTCATTAACCCTAATTGCTTCATGAAATCCATGTTGTCCATAAAATCTCTTTCTTCAACGATTTTTCCGTTTACCATTCTAGCAATAGTACAACCTTCTACGGCGATAGTTTTTCCGGTTGCAGGAATTCCCATAAAATTCCCAGTATGGGTTCCTTTAAATTGCCAGTATTTGGTTAGTTTATCTCCACTAGCAAAAGTTTCTTTCACAATAAATTTTCTGTTAGAAAATCCAGTTACAAAATTAGCATAATAAGCTTTTGCACCTGCTATTCCTTTAATTTCAGGCACTGTATGTAAAACGATTTCTGGTGCGTAAGCAGTGTCTAATACATTTACTTTGCCTTCATTTACAACTAAATCCCATGTTTTAGAATAGGAATCGATATTTGCTTGAGCAATTTTTTCTCTTTCGGCACTTTCATTTTTGCATCCAACAAAAAGAGTACAGGTTAAAGCGAGAAGCGCAATAGTTTTTTTCATTTTATTAATGTTTAAATTATTTATACGATACAAATTTAATTTATTAATTGTAATATGCAAACAATTTGCAATGTTATGTTAATATTAATTTTTGATTAATAACGTTTATTATTTTTGCAATATTATTTATCATTTATTGGTTAATAATTTCTCAAATACTAGAGTTATTAATATTTAGGCATACATTAATTAGATAATTTTAAAAAATGAATAACAATAATTACAGATCTACTTGCGCTATTTCAATGTCTCTAGATTTATTTGGTGACAAATGGTCTTTATTGATATTAAGAGATATGTTATTACATAAAAAAGCAACTTTTAAGGAGTTTTCAAATTCGAAAGAAAAAATAGCAACTAATATTCTTACTTCTCGTTTGGTTCATTTAATAGAATTTGGTTATGTTGCTAAATTAAATCCAAAAGGGACCAAAAAAAGTGCCATGTTTATAGCTACCAGAAAAGGAATTTGTATTCTGCCTCTATTAGTTGAGTTATACATGATTTCTATTGATTCTTTGACGGATGATGAATTAAACGAATCGCAGCTTTCTATTAAAGCCGAAGTATTTAAGGATAGAGAGTTGTTTATTAGTAGCAGAAGAGAAAAATATTTAGAGTTTGTGAATCAAATTCAAAGTGTTACTATTGAAAATCAAAAGCATTTATTGCAATTATAAATATAAAAAAAGAGCAACATTTTCAGTTGCTCTTTTTGATTCAATTAATTATTGATGATAGTATTACTTGGCATCATCGTTCCACATTTCTCTAACGGTTACGAATTTTCCATTTACTTTTTTCCAAATAGTAATGTATTTTCCTGTGCTTTTTACTTTTCCTGATGCATCTTTTCGAATTGTTTTTCCAACTTCGGTAACGGTGTTTTCATCGCCAAAAACATCAGAAGTTTCGCTAATATTTGTTTCTCCTTTTTTAGCTTTAGTTCTTTTTTCTTCCATGTCTTTTAGAATTGCTGCTTTTCCAGTAATAATTGTTTCGTTATTAGGAAGTCGTAGTGCATCATCAGCATAAAGGGTTATCAAGTTATTAAAATCACCAGCATTATAATAGGCGTCCCAGCTTTTTTCTAATGCTATAATTTCTGCTTTAATGGCAGCCATTTTTTCATCTTTAGAAACATATTTTACATCTTTCCCAAAGCTATTAACGCTTGTTATTTTTCCGTCTAAACTATAAGAATATTGAAGAAATTGATCTCTATTCCCCATAGTCCCATCTTTCATTTCCCATTTTACTGTTGTACTAACCATTATTCCAGAAACTGGGTCTGTATCAGAAATTTTAAAAGGTAAAATTCCGTTAATTTTCAAGTTTACGGATTTTGTATTATCAAAATATTTGATCCAATTTTTATTTGATATTTTTTCAAACTTTCCGTTGGAATGATAGTATTTTAAAGAATCTGCAAAAAACTTAGAATAAGCCTCGCCATCCATTTTGTTGAAAGCAACCGTCATTTTTTCTATTGTTTCAACTTCACCTCTATTTGAAAAGGTAAATGTGGCAGTACTGTCTTTCATAAAAAATTTACCGCCCTCTGATAAGCCAAATTCATTTGTTTTAGGAACATTTTGAAATTGCAAAAAGTCGCTTATTTTTCCAGCTTTGTTGATGGTAAAAATTTCAAACAAATATAATTTTTGTTTAGACCCATTTTTCCATTCTCGATCTTCTTGTGAGATTGAAAAAACAAGATCTTCATTAGATCCTTTAATTTTAAGCGGAAACATTGCAAAGGGTTGTTGGTTTAATGATTTCATTGACTTGTGCCAATTGTTACTGAAATCTCCTGTTTCTTTAATCATTTTATCCGAGTAAAAAGACAAATCTTTCTTAGCATCGTTAGAATTGTATGCTTTCATGCTTTCTAAAACCACATTCATAGCTTTATCGCTTCCAAGAATATAGGTTTTACCTTTGTCTTTTCCTTCTTGAAATATTTTACCCGCAGACGTAGTATTTTGAGCAATTGCGAAACTTGAAAATGTCAAAAGGATAAATGCTGAAATATTTTTGATTGTTAATTTCATTTTGATTGTTTTTTAAATTAAAATTATTTACTAGTTAAGTAATTCATTAATCCTGTGAAATCGCCATAACCTTGTTGGTAAAGAATTTTTCCATCAGCATCAAAATCATAGGATTCATACATTTTTAATCTACCTGATTTGGCTTCGGTAGAATCCGTTTTTGCGGTACTAATTTCCCAAGTAGAATAAATACGTACAGATCCATCAACTTCTTTTGTTAGCGAATTTACTCCTGGTAAAAAAACAGGAACGGAATCTAGCAATTTAAAATTAAAATTTTTCAAAGCTTTACTGTCTCCGATTTTAAATTGATCTAATGAAAGGGTGTCTTTGGCGCCGAACCAAGTATTCAATGATTTGAAATCTTTTGAAAAAGACGAATAATCTACTTTTTCGGCTTGAACACCTTCAAAATAAGTTAAAACAGTTTTAGAATTTTTCTCGAATGCTTCATTGGCAGTCGAATCGCTTTTTGGTTTACAAGACGCAAATAAAAGAGATACAAACAATACAGAATAAATTAATTTCATAATAGAGGGTTTTAAATTAAAATTATTTTTATCAAATATAAACATTTACTTGTAAAAAACAAGTAATTGTTTAATTATTTGTTTGTTAAGAAATTATTAAGTTAAAAAGAGAAACGGATAAAAATAATTAATGGGAATACACAAAATAAATACGAAAGTAATAGTATAGATATTATTTTAACCTGTAAAAACAAAAACCCGACACTGTCGTATCGGGTTTTGTTTTGCTCCGTCTCTTGGAGAAAGTTACAATTTTAATGCGATGATTGCTTACTCAATTATAAGAAAATCAAGGACATAGATACTATTAACTTTATTTTTAATATATTTACAATTAAATCAATTAAACAAAATAATTATGAAAAAAATTATACTCCTAATTATTTCAGTGTTTTTAGCCGTTCAAACTATCAATGCACAAGTTGTTGTATTAGATGCAAATGGAATTACCATTAAATGGACGGGCACATCAGTTCCGTCACCCTACTTTATTCAAGAAAACCCAAGAGGGACAGGGATGGAATGGTTTGCCATTGTAGATAATACAACTAAAAGTAATATAACTAATTATGCTAATAATATTCCTTCGGGCATAACTTATTTTACACCTCCAAACAGTACAGCACCAATTCCTTTTGATAATATTGTAACGACTCTTGTAACTGCTACGAACAATTTGTTTAACCAAGCAGGAACTTTCAACCAACCAATTGGGTCTTGGGATGTTAATAATGTAACCAATATGAGTTCTATGTTTAACCAAGCAGTAACTTTCAACCAACCAATTGGGTCTTGGAACGTGAGTAATGTAAACGATATGAGTTCTATGTTTGACAACGCTAATGCCTTTAATCAATCTATTAGTTCTTGGAATGTTGGTAATGTGACTAATATGTTTAGACTATTTTTTAACGCTTTTGCCTTTAACCAAAATATTGGGTCTTGGAATGTGAGTTCCGTGACTAATATGGCTTATATGTTTTTTTATGCGTCCTCTTTTAATCAACCTGTTGGGTCTTGGAATGTGAATAATGTGTTTAATAATAATATGTCTTATATGTTTTACGGCGCTTCCTCTTTCAACCAACCTATCGGGTCATGGAATGTGAGTAATGTAACTAATATGTCTAATATGTTTAAAACTGCCCCTGCCTTTAATCAACCTATTGGCTCTTGGAATGTGAGTAATGTTACCGATATGAACAGTATGTTTTCTGGAGCGGACGATTTTAACCAACCTATTGGTTCTTGGGATGTGAGTAGTGTTACCGATATGAACAGTATGTTTTATGTTGCAACGAGTTTTAACCAAAACATTAGTGCTTGGAATGTGAGTAATGTGACTAATATGTCTAATATGTTTAGTTCTGCAATTAATTTTAACCTACCTATTGGCTTTTGGAATGTTGGTAATGTTACTAATATGTCTGGTATGTTTATTGCCGCTACCGCCTTTAACCAACCTATAGGTTCTTGGAATGTGAGTAGTGTTACCGATATGAGTTATATGTTTAAAAGCGACCCCGCCTTTAACCAACCTATTGGCTCTTGGAATGTGAGTAGCGTGACCAATATGTCTAATATGTTTAAAAGCGCTACCGCCTTTAACCAACCTATTGACTCTTGGAATGTTGGTAGTGTAACCAATATGGATTCTATGTTTTTTGGTACTTCCTCTTTTAACCAACCTATTGGTTCATGGAATGTTGGTAATGTGACTAATATGTCGTCTATGTTTACAGGAGTACAACTTTCTACAGCAAACTATGATACGCTATTAATAGGTTGGTCAACAATAGCACCAAGTGAGAATCCTTTAGAACCAAATGTTGTTTTTTCAGGAGGCAATTCTAATTATTGCAATGGCGATGCAGCGCGAACTTCTATACTTAATACCTATAGTTGGACTATAACAGATGCAGGGCTAGCGGGTAATTGTAGTGATTTAGCCACGGAAGCCTTTGATAAAAAAGGTGTAAGCTTATATCCTAACCCTACTTTTAGTGTGTTAAATATAAAGGTTGATTCCAATATCGCCAATCAGCACTATACCATAAGCGATGCTTTAGGGAAAATCGTTTTAAAAGGGAAACTTAACGAAGGCGACACATCTATTAGCGTTGAGCAATTATCAAAAGGGATTTATTATTTAAAGGTATCAGGTAAAAACGCTGCCAAGTTTATTAAAGAATAAATACTAGGAATTTTATTATAAACAAAAACCCGACACTTTCGTATCGGGTTTTGTTTTGCTCCCCCTATTGGAGAAAGTTACAATTTTAATGCGATGATTACTTATTCAATACTTTTAAAATCAAAGGAATAGATTTTGTTAATTTTTTTAATATGTGCAAAGGGTTATTAAGTTTTGCCCCCCAGCCCCCCAAGTCAATTTTTTGATATTTCAAGGAGAGTTTAAGTTTAATATATAGACAGAAGACCCAGTAGCCCCACTTCATATCATTGCTTTTCCTGATGGGGTATGACGGTCATTATTTCAGACCCAATTATCTATTACTTTAATAAGTATAGTTAAAATGTTAAAAGTAAAGGAAACAAAGAATTTTATTTTGAAAGTATATCATATAGTTTATGATTTACATAATAATTTGAAGTTCCTAATTTTTCCTTTCTCAATAATCCGTCGTCAGCTAATTTATTTAGATAGGAAGCAGCTGTAATTCTTGAAATCCCTAATTCTTGTTCCAAAAATTCTATTTTGGTGTAGGGATGTTTGAATAAGTTATTTAGTAAATCTTGACTATAAAATTTATAATCGTTTCTAATTTTATGTTTATATTCAAATAGGAGGTCTTTTATTTTTTCTATAACCGTAATAGTATCTTTTGATGTTTCTATTACAGCATTCAACATAAACAAAATCCATTCTTCCCATTCATTTTTATCCCTAACTTCTTGAAGTAATCTATAATAATCTGCTTTGTTATTGATGATATACTTACTTAAATATAAAATAGGTAAATTAAGTAAATCTTGAAGAACAAGATACAATACATTTATTATTCTCCCGGTTCTCCCGTTACCATCATAAAAAGGGTGTATGCTTTCAAACTGAAAATGGATTATAGCCATTTTTATCAACGGGTCTAATTCACTTAAAGCATTATCGTTTATGAAAATTTCAAGATTTGACATCAAATCTTTTATATCAGCTATATCTTGTGGGGGAGTATAAATAATTTCTCCTGTGGAGGCATTTTTTAATGATGTTCCCGGAACTTTTCTAAAACCCGCATTGTTTTTTTCTAATAACGATTGTATCTCAATAATACTATTGTTAGTAATAAGTTTCCTTTCAGAAATTAAACTGAATCCCTTTTTTAAGGCTTCAATATAATTATGAACTTCTTTAGCGTTTAATGATTTTATTTCTTTAACATTCAACTCCGCTTTATACAAGTCATCGTGTGTGGTAATTATGTTCTCAATTGCAGAACTATCTTTTGCCTCCTGAAGTCCCAATGTATTTATTAAAATACTTTCGTTGGGAATACTTGTAGCAACCCCTTTCAATTCAGCTAATGCTCTATGAGCTGTAGCTAATTTTTTTAGAATTTCTTTTGTCTCTAAATCCTTATCTACTGGTAATTTTTTTAACTCAAACATCTTCATATGTATAAAAAGTTCAATTTTTTTATCAAAGGTAATTAAATATGATAAGAAAACGCGATTTTTTTATCATATCAACTTTGGTCTGTATAAAAAACGAACTTTTCTTTACAAATGTTTGACATTAAAAACAAAAAAGACCTCACATCTCTGTGAAGTCTTTTCAATGTTGCTCCCCCTATTGGAGAAAGTTACAATTTTAACGCGATGATTACTTACTCAATTATTAGAAAATCAAGGACATAGACAATTTTTATTTTATTTTTAATATATTTACAATTAAATAAATTAAACAAAATAATTATGAAAAAAATTACACTCCTAATTATTTCAGTGTTTTTAGCCGTTCAAACTATCAATGCACAAGTTGTATTAGATACAAACTTAATTACCATTAAATGGACGGGCACAACAGTTCCGTCACCCTACTTTATTCAAGCAAACCCAAGAGGAACAGGAATGGAATGGTTTGCTATTGTAAATAATTCAACTACTAGTAATATTACTAATTATGCTAATAATATTCCTTCTGGCATAAGTTATTTTACACCTCCAGGCAGTACAACACCAATTCCTTTTGATAATATTGTAACGACTCTTGTAACTAATACAACTAATTTATTTTATCAAGCAGTAACTTTCAACCAACCAATTGGGTCTTGGGACGTGAGTAATGTAACCGATATGAATTTTATGTTTTACACCGCTACTTCCTTTAACCAACCTATTAGTTCCTGGAATGTCAGCAATGTGACTATTATGGCTGGTATGTTTAGTCAAGCTACTTCCTTTAACCAAAATATTGGTTCTTGGAATGTTAGCAATGTGAACAGTATGA
>CAMCDQ010000024.1 GCA_945873505.1 Chitinophaga pinensis | reverse complement strand
TGGTAGCAACAAATAATATTTTTCTACCTGATGCAGCGATTTTTTTCAAAGCGTCATTTGCTTCTTCAATTTTTGCTGCCGTTTTATATAGATTGATAATGTGAATTCCATTACGTTCCATATATATGTATGGGGCCATGTTTGGATCCCATTTTCTAGTCATGTGTCCGAAGTGAACACCTGCTTCTAGTAATTCTTTTACTTCTACTTTGTTTGACATTTTTTCTTTAGTTTACGTTCTGTTGATTAGCAATGTTCCTTTTGGCTTTAAGCTATAAGCTTTAGGCTTTAGGCTTCATTTAGATGCTAAACTAATTTCCCAACGCATTGGGACAACAACAACATTGTTTTTAATTTATTATCAATAAGTCTTGCACGAATTGTACAAGACAGGCACTATTAACGTTTAGAGAATTGGAATCTCTTACGAGCTTTTTTCTGACCGAATTTCTTACGTTCAACCATTCTTGGATCTCTTGTCAATAAACCTTCTGGTTTCAAGATGGCTCTATTTCCTTCGCCAACTTCACACATAACTCTTGCAATAGCCATTCTCACAGCTTCTGCTTGACCTGTTGAACCACCTCCGTAAACATTTACTTTTACGTCATAGTTAGAAACATTGTCAGTTAATGACATTGCTTGCAAAACTTTGTACTGTAAAGTAGCTGTTGGAAAATAAGTTGCAAAAGGTTTTTTGTTTACAACGATAACTCCTGTTCCTTCCGAAACATAAACACGTGCAACAGCGGTTTTTCTTCTACCGATTTTGTGAATAACTCCCATTACTTAAGATCGTTTAGGTTAACAGTTTTAGGTTTTTGAGCTCCTTGTTTGTGCTCTGAACCTACAACAACATTTAAATTTCTAAAAAGTTCAGCTCCTAATTTGTTTTTAGGTAACATTCCTTTTACGGCTTTTTCTACTAATAATGCAGGGTTTTTTGCTTGCAATACTTTAGCAGTTAAAGTTCTTTGTCCTCCAGGGTAACCAGTGTGACGGATGTATGTTTTATCATCCATTTTTTTACCTGTAAGGTTAATTTTCTCTGAGTTGATAACGATTACGTTATCTCCGCAGTCGACGTGTGGAGTGTAACTTGGCTTGTACTTACCTCTCAAAATCATTGCGACTTTTGAAGCAAGACGACCTAAGTTATGCCCATCTGCATCAACAATGATCCACTCTTTTGTAACGGTGGCTTTGCTTGCTGATTGTGTCTTGTAGCTTAATGCGTCCATAATATATTTTAAATTAAACATTCCATCCCCAATAAAGGGGTTGCAAAAGTACAATTAATTATTTTAAATACAAATACCTGATTAAGATTATTTTAAACCACCATTTATTACTCTAAATCATTCTTTAAATTAAAGCTCTGCAATTATAATTCAGCTATTAATTCTTTTCAATTTTAATAAATTTCAGCATCTAATTTCTTAAATATTTGATTTTTATTAAATGTAAATGACTTTTTTACATTAAAAAGCCGTTAACATTTCATTTTTTTTAAATTATTTGTTCCCTTTTTCATACTTTTACATTTAATTACATTTTCAATGAAATCCAAAGCTACCTTAAAACAAATTGCTAAAGAACTTCTCGTTTCTGTTTCTACCGTTTCGAAAGCATTAAACGATAGCCCTGAAATTAGTATTCAAACTAAAATCAGAATAAAAGAATATGCAAAACTCAAAAATTACAAACCCAATGTTATTGGTATCAACCTAAAAAGTAGAAAAACGAAAACTATAGGTGTAATTATTCCGAATATATTAAATTCTTTTTTCGCCAAAGTTTTCACTGGAATTGAAAAAGTAGCTGAAGCCAAAGGATATAACGTGATTATGTGTATTTCTAATGAATCCATTGAAAAAGAAATTCACGCACTCGAAATTTTGAGTAATGGTACAATTGATGGATTTATTTTGTCGATTTCTGAAGAAGCTCAAAAATTACAAGAATACAGTCATTTCAAAGAAATCATAAACGACGGAACCCCAATTGTTATGTTTGATAGAACTACCGAAGAAGTAGATTGCGACAAAGTAACAGTTGACGATTTTGATTCTGCAAGAAATGCGACCCAACATTTAATTGATTTGGGATGTAAGAATGTAGCATTGTTTTCTTCTATTGATAATTTAAGCGTCGGGAAATTAAGGTATGAAGGTTATCTGAAAGCATTGGAAGACAATAGCATATCAATCAATCAAAATTTAATTGTCAGAACAGATTCTGAAGATGATTTAAAAGATAAAATTGAAAATGTTTTTGAAAACAACACTGTAGATGGAATTTTTGCTTTAGACGAAACGGATTCTGTTGCCGCCTTAAGAATTGGACTTAAACGAGGGTATAAAATTCCGGAAAACCTCTCCATAATTGGTTTTGCTGATGGTATTTTGGCTTCAAGACGTTTGTCGCCAAGTTTAACTACGGTAAGTCAGCACGGTCCCGAAATCGGAGAAGCTGCTGCTAAATTACTCATCGAAAGACTTGAAAGTAAAGAAGAAGAAAATCCTTATAAAACTACGGTTATCAAAACCGAATTACGAGAAAGAGAGTCTACTAAAAAGTTATAATTTTTAAGTTCCATTTTTATTAATGCGCTGCCAACCAATCTTTACCTTGTCCTATTTCAACAGTCAACGGAACATTTAATGTAAATGCATTTTCCATTTCATACTTAATCATCGGCTGGATTTTTTCTAATTCAGAATTGTGAACATCAAAAACCAATTCATCGTGAACTTGCAAAAGCATTTTACTTTTCCAATTTTCATCCGTTAGTTTTTTGTGAATAGAAATCATTGCAATTTTGATAATATCGGCTGCACTTCCTTGAATTGGAGCATTCACTGCATTTCGTTCTGCGCCACCACGAACAATGGCATTTTGCGAATTTATATCTTTCAAATAACGGCGTCTTCCTAAAATAGTTTGTACATACCCATTTTCTCTAGCAAACTGAATTTGCTCATTTATATATGATTTCAATTTTGGATACGTTTGATAATACGCCTCAATTAATGCCGCACTTTCTGAGCGAGAAAGCGACGTTTGATTGCTCAATCCAAAGGCAGAAACCCCATAAATAATTCCAAAATTTACAGTTTTAGCGTGACTTCTTTGTTCGCGAGTAACTTCTTCCAAAGGCACATTAAAAACTTTTGAAGCCGTAGCCTTGTGAATATCTTCATTATTAAGGAACGATTGAATCATATTTTCTTCGCCACTTAAAGCCGCAATAATTCGAAGTTCTATTTGAGAATAATCCGCAGAAATCAAAGTGTAATTTTCATCACGAGCCACAAATGCTTTTCTAATTTGTCGACCTCTTTCTGTTCGGATTGGAATGTTTTGCAAGTTCGGATTATTAGAACTCAATCTTCCAGTTGCCGCCACAGTTTGCATATAATCGGTGTGAATTCGGCGCGTAATGGCATCAACTTGGTTTGGCAACGCATCAACATACGTATTTTGCAACTTCACCAATTGGCGCCAATCAAGAATAGCTTTTACAATTTCGTGTTCGTTTACCAAGTAATTTAATATTTCTTCGCCAGTAGCATATTGCCCTGTTTTTGTCTTTTTTTGTTTGGCACCACCAATTTTTAATTTGTCAAATAAAATATCACCTAATTGTTTCGGAGAAGCCAAATTAAACTTTTCACCCGCAATTTCATAAATGGTAGTTTCCAATTTTTTGATGTCATTTCCTAAATCGTGTGACAATGATTTCAAGAAATCAACATCTACTCGAATTCCTTCTTTTTCCATATCGGCTAAAACTTTCACCAATGGAATTTCAATTTCGTCGAAGAGTTTTTTGGTTTCGGTTTTATCTAATTCCAATGTAAAAATTTCTTTGAGTTGAAACGTTACATCAGCATCTTCAACGGCATATTCTTTGATTTCTTCCAATGCCACATCGCGCATCGATCGTTGGTTTTTACCTTTCTTACCAATTAAATCTTCAATAGATTTAGGAGCATATTTTAAATACGTTTCCGATAAAATATCCATATTATGACGCATATCAGGATTAATCAAATAATGCGCAATCATCGTGTCAAACAGTTTTCCTTTTACAGAAATAGCATAATTGGAGAGTATTTTTAAGTCGTATTTTAAGTTTTGTCCAATTTTTTCAATGCTTTCATTTTCAAAAAATGGAATGAATTTATTGACTAAAATTTGTGCTTCCTCTTGATTTTCTGGAAAGGGAACGTAAAATCCTTTTCCTTTTTCATACGAAAATGAAATTCCCACTAATTCAGCGTGCAATGCATCTAAACCAGTTGTTTCAGTATCAAAACATACAGAAGTTTGATTTTCTAAATTTTGCAATAGCAATTTCAATCCTAATTCACCTTGAATAATTTGGTAAAAATGGGTTGTATTTTCTAAAGTATTATAATATTGATGGCGCGTTTCATCCGAGGTTTCATCGTGATGTGTACTTCCAAAAAGGTCAAATTGTTCTTCATTTTTAGGTTGCGGTTTTTTGTATAATTTGGCTTCGTCATCAGGATTCATTTGTGCAGAAGTTCCGCCTTTTCTAAAAATAGTATCAAATTGTTCCGCCATTCTTCTAAATTCCAATTCATTGAATATCGCATCTGTTTTATCGACATCTGGAGTCGATAATTCATAATCCGTTTCGTTAAAAACAACTGGGCAATTCAAAAGAATTGTTGCCAATGTTTTAGACAAAATTCCCTTTTCTTTATTGGCTTCAATATTCTCTTTCATTTTTCCTTTCAGCTTATCGGTATTTGCCAAAAGATTTTCCATAGTGCCAAATTCTTTCAATAATTTCTTGGCTGTAACTTCACCAACACCTGGAAGTCCTGGAATATTATCGGCTGCATCACCCATCATACCTAAGAAATCGATTACTTGATCTGGTCTTTCAATTTCAAATTTTGCAAGAACTTCAGGAATTCCCCAAATCTCAATTCCATTTCCCATTCGGGCAGGTTTGTACATAAATATGTTTTCGGAAACCAATTGAGCAAAATCTTTATCGGGCGTAACCATAAAAACTTTATAGTTTTGTTTTTCTGCTTGTTTGGCAATGGTGCCAATTAAATCATCCGCTTCATAACCACTTACTTCAATAATCGGAATGTGCATCGCCTTTAATAATTCTTGAATGTAAGGAACCGCAATTTTAATAGCGTCGGGTGTTGCTTCGCGATGGGCTTTGTATTCTGGAAAAATCTCATTTCTCAATTCACTTCCGCCTTTGTCAAATGCAACCGCTAAATGGTCTGGTTTTTCTCGTTTTATGACATCCATCAACGAATTCATAAATCCCATAATTGCAGAAGTATCCAAACCTTTTGAATTTATTCTTGGGTTTTTTATAAAAGCATAATAACCACGAAAAATTAAAGCATAAGCATCTAAGAGAAATAATCGTTTTTGAGCAGACATATATATAAGGTGTAATTTAATCTGTAAAAATAAACAATCGTAATCTAAAGTTTACCTATCAAGTTAATTTTTATTTAATAGAAGTTACATTTGTTTTATTTATTCGTTATTTTGTATAAAAATTTTTTAAATGGCTTTCCGCATTCTCCTACTTTGTCTTATTGTCTTTATTTTTGAACTTTATGCTTTTCAAGCTTTGAAAACAATCACAAAAGTAAGATGGGTTTTGATAATTTATTTTTTTATATCATTTTCAGCAATTGTTTTTATTGGATATCAATTTACAAATTTTGATAGAAGTGTGGGTCAAACTAAAATGACGATGATCACTTTAGGATTGTTATTGTTGGTTTTGATTCCGAAATTTTTATTGTCAATAGTATTGTTTTTTGAAGATATTTATAGATTATTTGTAGGGACTTTAAATTATTTTTCAAATTATAGTAAAGAGGCCAGTTTTTTCCCCGAAAGAAGAAAGTTTGTAAGTCAAATAGCTTTAGGATTAGCGGCAATTCCATTTGCATCTTTAATTTACGGAATGACTTTTGGAAAATACAATTACAAAGTAATTAAGCAACAAGTATTTTTCCCCGATTTACCCGATGCTTTTGACGGATTTACAATTACCCAAATTTCAGATGTTCACAGTGGTAGTTTCGATAATCCCGATAAAATAAATTACGCCATTGATTTAGTTAATGAGCAAAATTCGGATATGATTTTGTTTACTGGCGATATTGTAAACACACATGCCAAAGAAATGCATCCTTGGATTGACTCCTTTAAAAGAATCAAAAAACATGAATTTGGAAAATTTTCTGTGCTTGGAAACCATGATTATGGGGAATATGTAACTTGGCCTTCTCAAAAAGATAAAGATGAAAATTTTGAGGCAATCAAAGATTTACACGGTAAAATTGATTTTAAACTTTTATTAAATGAACATACATTTATCCAAAAAGGAGAAGAAAAAATTGCACTTGTAGGAGTCGAAAATTGGGGGAATAATTTCAAAAAAGCAGGCGATATTAATTTGGCTTCCGCCAATTTGACTAAGGATGATTTCAAGATTTTAATGAGTCACGATCCGTCACATTGGGAATATGAAGTGAAAAATCACGACAAACATTTTCATCTAACATTATCCGGACATACACATGGAATGCAATTTGGCATAGAAATCCCAGGATTTATAAAGTGGAGTTTGGCGCAATATGTCTATAAACAATGGGCTGGTTTATACGAAAACAAAGGAAGATACGTTTATGTGAATAGAGGATTTGGGTTTCACGCCTATCCTGGACGGGTTGGAATAATGCCAGAAATTACTGTGATAGAACTAAAAAAGGGAAAATATATAGCGTAATTTGTTAATTTCCTTATATTTGTAACGTATTATCTCTATTCAGAAGTCTAAATTATATTAAATTTTTGGTTTTATGTCAAAATTTGGAGAACTTATAAATACTCAATTGCCAGTGCTAATTGATTTTTACACAGAGTGGAACGAACCTTCGGTTTCCATGCATCCTGTTATTAGAGATGTGGCTGCAGCCCTTGGTGACAAAGCGAAAGTTATAAAAATTGACGTTGATAAAAATCAAGAATTAGCGGATGCTTTACGAATCAAAGGACTTCCAACTTTGATGATTTACAAAGAAGGTCAGATGGTTTGGAGGCAATCAGGTGAGCTTGATGCCAACACAATTATCGGTCTTGTTCAAGAGCAGCTTTAAAGCACAAAAAAACCCTTTTTCAGTATTATTTTACTCCTAATATGAAAAAATAACCATTTTTTTCATTCCAATTTCTTTTATTTTTCACTTTTTTTTAGATTTATTTCAAAACTTCAAAGGAAAACCCTTTTTCTTTCAAGAATTCTAATGTTTTTGGTAGCGCAAATTCTAAATTTCGGAACGCTTTTTTACTATCGTGAAATACAATAATACTTCCAGAAGTTACGTTTTTCAATACATTTTGCAAACATTGTTCTGGGTTTACTTCGGCATCAAAATCGGCAGTGAGAATGTCCCACATAATAATTTTATATCCCAATTTGCGTAATTCTTTCGCTTGGGCGCGTTTTATTCTTCCATAAGGCGGTCTGAAGATTGCGGGTTTTAGATTTTCTATTTTAGAATGTTTCGAAATTGCGTCTTGACAAAGTGCTATGTTTTCAATGTATTCTTTAGTGGAAGTTTCCCAACCTTTCAAATGATTGAAAGTGTGATTTCCGATAGAATGTCCTTTTGAAAGTACCGAATTAAAGATTTCTGGAAACTTATTTATGTTGTCACCAATGCAAAAAAAGGTGGCTTTGGCATCAAATTCCTCTAATTGCGATAAAGTCCATTCGGTGATTTCAGGCGTTGGTCCATCATCAAAAGTTAAAAATACTTTCTTTTCATTGTTCGGAACATCCCAAACGTATTTTGAGAAAACTTTCTTAACTATGAAATTTGTTTTTATCCAATAGAAACTCATAAAATTTGGATTTAATATTTAAAAATCAGTCACGAAGTAAAACTAGCATAAACACAGATTTCACAGATTTACACAGAAAAATCTGTGCTAATCTGTGAAATCTGTATTTAATTTCTTCTATTTTTTTGCTATGAAATGTTTCTACTCATTATCACGACCAAATCGCTCAAACATTTTATTGTACATATTGAAAACTTTTTTGTTTTCGTTGTAAAATGATACGTCTTTACTTTTTTTCATCACTTCCAATAAACTTCTGTAACGCTCAATATTAGTGACCACTTCCATACCCACAGAACCTAAATCAGATGGTTTGTAAGTGCTGTAATATTTCAGTTGCTCTTTGTATTTTGCTGTCAATTCATTAAGCAATTTACGGGCTTTTTCCTTTTTTCCAATCGCATAATAACCGCTCGCCAATGGCTCAACCATAGTATAATAATCGTAATATATCAAAGGCATTTTAACCATTGCCAAATCAATTACTTTTTCCGCTTTCGCAAATTTACCTTCGTTAATCAGCTGTTCCATCAATCTCGAAATGTTCGTTCTGTAGGAAATACTATTTCTTCGTGTTTCAGGATCGTGATAAATTTTTGAACTATCACCGTTGCCCCAATCCCATTTCATAATCAAATCATACATTTTATCGGAATCAATTGAACCCATATCGTGTTGGCTCGCCTCTTTTGGTAACGGCGTTTTTACAGGCACTAATTTGTAAACCATTCCATCCAATTGAAGGTAATCCTTCATCCAAATATAATCATCATCACCAAAACTTCCAGGCGAAAAATAGATTGGTCGTTTCCAATTATTATTGGCAACAATGTCCAACATCATCAAACGGTTTTTGTAAATCGCTCTTCCTTTAATATCAATATCAATATAAGGAACTATGGAATCATAGAATTTTGGATTGACCACTTTGTTCTTAATAATGTTGTTTTTATCAATTAGAAGTCGGATTTTATTGGTTGGATAAAAATGAACTTTTTGTCCGTTTTGCATGTCAACAATTGTTTTTGGATCGTTGCTTTTTGCAAATTCCATAAAACTTTTAATGTCCCAACGCGCTTCTGTTAATTGATTGTAAACAATATAATCTAATTTATCACCCACATATTGATCGTGTGTAAACGAAATTGGCAGCCCATCAGATTGATACGATTTGCTTTTCATTTGGTCAATATACCAATCGGTCATAAACAAACTCGTGTTTACAATTTTGATGTCCGTTCTCACATTCTCAATTTCTTGAGCGTACCAAAGTGGGAACGTATCGTTATCTCCAATGGTAAATAATATCGCATTTTTATCGCAAGAATTCAGATAATTTTTTGCCAATGCAACCGCAGTGTATTTTCCAGAACGATCGTGATCATCCCAGTTTTGCGTTGCCATTAATACTGGTGCACCAATTAAAGTTACAGCAATAACAATAGGTCCAGCGATTTTTGGTTGCAAATAATTTTTCAAATAATCATAAATTGCAAAAACTCCAATTCCAATCCAAATGGCGAAAACGTAAAACGAACCTACCAAAGCATAATCTCTTTCACGAGGTTCAAACGGTCTTTCGTTCAGATATACTTTTAATGCCAATCCTGTGAATAAAAACAAAACTAACAGGACATAAAAACTTTTTTGGTCTTTTTTAGCGTGGTATAATAATCCGATAATTCCCAGTAAAAACGGAATGAAATAATAGACATTTCTACCTTTATTGTTCAAAGTATCCGAAGGTAAATCAACTTGTGAACCTAAATGCGCTTCGTCGATAAAATTAATTCCGCTCAACCAATTTCCATCTATTGTATCATAATTTCCTTGATTGTCATTTTGACGGCCCGAGAAATTCCACATTAAATACCTCCAATACATATATCCAAATTGGTATTCAAACATAAAACTGAAATTGTCAACTGCAGTTGGTTTTTCAATGATTAGGTAATCGCCATAACTTTTCAAGAAAGAAATATAACCTTCATTGTCAATTTGTTTGGCAGCATAAGCAGCTCTAAATTCAGCAACCGTTTTCTCCACTTCATTGCGTAATTGCGCCGTTGCTTTTCCAACCTCTTCTTCGGTTAATTTATTTACATCGATTCCATATTCACCTAATTCGTCTTCATACGGATGATTTGGATCGATTTTAAATTCTAACGGATGCGTAAAATTCATGTAATTTTCTACGTGATCTGTGCTCCATAATCGGGGTAAAAACGTCTTGTGATTGTCGTCACTATTTTGTTCTGCGTTTTTAAAATTATTGGTAATAATGTATTTTCCCGTTTTGTAATCTCTTTCGTAGTTGGGCGCTTTGTCTAAATAAGGGGTTTCTTTATCCAAACCTGCGAAAGTATCTGAGTATTGAGGCCCATAAAACAATGGATTAACGCCGTATTGTTCTCTGTTGTAATAGGCTAAAACTTCCGCTGCATCCGATGGTTTATTTTCATTAATTACGGTATTTGCATTAGCGCGAATGGGCAACATCATCCAAGTTGAAAACCCTATGAAGATGAATAATATGCAAAGAATTAAAGTATTAATCTGAACATATCCTTTTGATTTCGTGTATTTAATTCCAAAATAAAATAAACTTATCAATAACAATGTCACGAAAATAGTGCCAGAATCAAACGGTAATCCCATTTCGTTGACCATAAAAATTTCCGCTTTTCCGAAAAATGCCATTGTCCAAGGCAATAATAATTTGAATATAAATAATAAAACGGCAACAACAACAACATTGGCAATGATGAAATTTTTAACGGTTACAGTTTTATAATTTTTGAAGAAATATAAAAATCCAATTGCAGGAATGGTCAATAATGCCATAAAGTGAACGCCGAAAGAAAGTCCAATTACCAATGAGATCAATAGCAGCCATCTGTTTCCGCGTGGTGTATTCATATCTTGTTCCCATCTCAAACCGAGCCAAAACAACAATGCTATAAACAAAGTTGCCATTGCATAAACTTCCGCTTCTACGGCATTATACCAAAAACTATCTGAAAATGTGAATGCCAAAGCGCCAATAAATGAACTACCTAATATTACAATTGCATTATTTTTAGAAACTGACCCAGCCACTTCATTTTCTGACTTTGATTCAGAAATCGAGGCAACTATTTTTCTAATAAGTAATGTGGAAGACCAAAATAGGAATAAAATGGTGAAAGCACTAGAAAAAACCGACATCATATTTACCATTAATGCAACGTGTTCTGCATCGGTGGCAAACATGGCAAAGAAGGCGCCAATCATTTGAAACAATGGTGCTCCAGGCGGATGTCCAACTTCTAATTTTGCTGCTGTGGCGATATATTCTCCGCAATCCCAGAAACTCATGGTGGGTTCAACGGTAAGCGTGTAGGTTGTTAATGCTATTGCAAATGTAATCCAGCCTAAAATGGTATTCCATTTATTGAAATTGAAGTTTGTCATATTTATAGTATGAATTTTACTTTATATTTTGATGTACAAAGAAAATGTTTTTTTGCTTAAAGAAATGCTAAATATTTATTTTTAATTTTTTTAGGCAAAAAATTTGTGGGACTTAAAATTTCGCTTAAATTTGCACTCGCTTTACAGCAAATGAATTGGTCTATGGTGTAATGGTAACACAACTGTTTTTGGTGCAGTCTTTCTAGGTTCGAGCCCTAGTAGACCAACAAAAAACTCCTCAAGAAATTGCGGAGTTTTTTTTATGCTTAATACCTTAATGATTAACCAATTTACAATAAGATTACACAATGATTTTTGGTTTATAAAAAAAATAGTATATTTGCATCGTTATTTATTAGAAATGATTAGATAATGAGGCACGCATTGCGTGCCTCTTTTTATAAAAGCTATGACATTTAAAGAAAAAGTAAGTGGATTATTAGAAGAAGCATTGTTAGAAAAGCCATCGCTTTTTTTAATTGATGTATCCATAAGCGATAGTTTTAAAATAACAGTAACTTTAGATGGTGATTCAGGTGTAGCCTTACAAGATTGCATTGATATCAGCCGTTTTATAGAGAATAATTTAGATAGAGAAGAATGTGATTTCTCATTAGAAGTTGCTTCAGCAGGAGTTTCATCGCCATTAAAAAATAATCGCCAATATAAAAAAAACATTGGAAGAACACTTCAAGTGGAAACCCAAACTACCACAATAGAAGCAAAATTAACGGAAGCTAATGATGATTTTATAGTCTTAGAATGGGAGGCAAGAGAGCCTAAAAAAATTGGAAAAGGAAAAGAAACTGTTCAAAAAAGAGATGAAATTCCTTATTCAGAAATAAAAAAAGCAATAGTTATAATAATTTTTTAATAGATAGAGCATGGAAAATTTAGCTTTAATCGATTCGTTTTCAGAGTTCAAAGACGACAAACTTATTGATCGTGTAACGCTAATGGCGATTTTAGAAGATGTGTTTAGAAACGCATTAAAAAAGAAATTTGGTTCAGATGATAATTTCGATATTATTATCAATCCTGATAAAGGAGATATGGAAATCTGGCAAAGAAGAGTTATCGTTGCTGACGATGATTTGGATTTAGACCATCTTGAAATAACTTTAACAGAAGCTAGAAAAATCGAACCTGATTTTGAAATTGGGGAAGAAGTTTCAGAAGAAGTAAAATTAGTTGACCTTGGAAGAAGAGCGATTTTGGCTTTACGTCAGAATTTGATTTCTAAAATCCATGAACATGATAATACTAATTTGTACAAACAATTTAAAGACTTAATAGGAGAAATTTATACTGCAGAAGTGCACCATGTTCGTCCAAGAGTTGTAATTTTGCTTGACGATGATGGAAACGAAATTGTGCTTCCTAAAGAGAAGCAAATTCCATCTGACTTTTTTCGAAAAGGAGATAACGTTCGTGGAATTATTGAAAGCGTTGAATTAAAAGGAAACAAACCTCAAATTATTATGTCTAGAACATCAGAATTGTTCTTAGAAAAATTATTTGAACAAGAAATTCCTGAAGTTTTCGACGGTTTAATTATGGTTAAAAAAGTGGTGAGAATTCCTGGTGAAAAAGCAAAAGTAGCGGTAGATTCTTATGATGATAGAATTGACCCAGTAGGCGCGTGCGTTGGTATGAAAGGTTCACGTATTCACGGAATAGTTCGTGAATTAGGAAACGAAAACATAGATGTTATCAATTATACTGATAATATTCAATTGTTTATTACAAGAGCATTAAGCCCTGCAAAAGTTTCTTCAATTAAAATTAACGAAGAAACTAAAAGAGCGGAAGTATTCTTAAAATTGGAAGAAGTATCAAAAGCAATAGGACGTGGTGGACACAATATTAGATTAGCAGGTCAATTAACAGGTTACGAATTGGATGTTATTCGAGAAGGAAGTACCGTTGAAAACGACGATGATGTCGAATTAACAGAGTTTTCAGATGAAATTGATGCCTGGATTATCGAAGAATTTGCAAAAATTGGTTTGGATACGGCAAGAAGTATCTTAGGACAAAATGTAAATGATTTAGTTAGAAGAACAGATCTAGAAGAGGAAACAATTTTAGATGTGATGAGAATATTGAAAGAAGAATTTGAGGGCTAGTTGAATTTTCTTTTAACAACACACAAAATTAGGAAAAAATAAAAAGGTTTTATGTCTGAAGATAGAATTATTAGAATAAACAAGGTTTTAAGGGAATTGAATATTTCTTTAGAAAGAGCTGTGGATTATCTTAAGGATAAAGGAATTGCTATTGATGCAAATCCAAACGCAAAAATTTCTGAAAAGGAATTCACTATTCTTCAAAACCAATTTGCAGGCGATAAAGGAAACAAAGAAGCTTCTAAAGAAGTAAGCGAAGAAAAAAGAAAAGAGAAAGAAGCTTTGCGTATCGAGCGTGAAAAAGAAATTGAAGACAAACGTAAATTTGACGAAGAACGCCAAAAGCAACAGCAAGAAGTTATAAAAGCGAGAACTATTGTCACTGCACCGAAGCAAGTAGGTACATTGGATTTAAATCCAAAAAAGGATACTCCCGATCCAGTTCCAACTGAAGCAAAGACAGATGTTGCGAAATCTACTCAAGCAAAAGCTGTTGTTGAATCAAAACCAGAAGCCAAAGAAAAGTTGGTAGCTGAAGCTCCAAAAGCGAAACAAGCTCTTGCTAAAAAAGTAGTTAAAGAAGCTCCAGTTACAAAAGTAAAAACTCCAAAAGTAGATGTTGAAGCTCCAGTTGAAGATTTTACTACGCAATACCAAAAATTATCCGGTGCTACATTGACAGGGCAAGTAATTGATTTATCTCAATTCAATAAACCAAAAAAGAAAAAAGAAGAGCCTAAAATTACTCCAAACAAGCCGGCTGCGCCAGGTGTTCCAGGGGCTAATAATGCTAACAAAAATAAAAGAAAAAGGATTATTACTAAGCCAGGCACTCCAAGACCGCCTGCAGTTCCTGGTGTTCCAGGCGCGCCAAATCCTAATAAAATAACTCCAAATGCTGGAGGTGCTGGTGGAGGTTTCAATGCCAACAGAAGCGCAAGACCTGGATTTGTAAAAGGAGCAAGACCTGCAATTGTTGCTAAAGTTGAGCCTACAGAGGAAGAGGTTAAAAATCAAATCCGTGAAACTTTAGAAAAACTACAAGGAAAAGGTGGTAAATCTAAAGCAGCAAAATACAGAAGAGACAAAAGAGATACGCACCGTCAAAAATCTGACGATGAGCAAAGAGCCATTGACGAAGGAAGTAAAACGATAAAAGTTACCGAATTTGTTACTGTTGGTGAAATTGCAATAATGATGGATGTACCAATTACAAAAGTGATTGGAACATGCATGTCACTTGGAATAATGGTTACGATGAACCAACGTCTTGATGCAGAAACATTAACTATTGTAGCTGATGAATTTGGATATGAAGTAGAATTCATAACCGTTGACATTGAAGAAGCTATTCAAGTGGTTGCTGATAAAGAAGAAGATTTAGTGTTCAGAGCGCCAATTGTAACTGTAATGGGTCACGTCGATCACGGTAAAACCTCTTTATTGGATTATATCCGTAAGGAAAATGTTATCGCAGGAGAATCAGGAGGAATTACACAACATATTGGAGCCTATGGAGTAACATTAGATGAGGGACAAAAAATCGCATTTTTAGATACACCAGGTCACGAGGCATTTACTGCAATGCGTGCCCGTGGAGCGCAAGTTACCGATATTGCAATCATTGTAATTGCTGCGGATGACGACATAATGCCACAAACTAAAGAAGCAATTTCTCACGCTCAAGCAGCGAATGTGCCAATCATTTTTGCAATAAATAAAATTGATAAGCCAAATGCTAATGTTGAGAAAATAAAAGAAAAATTAGCAGGTATGAATTTACTTGTTGAAGATTGGGGTGGAAAAATCCAATCGCACGATATTTCTGCAAAAGTAGGAACAGGTGTGAAAGAATTATTAGAAAAAGTATTGCTTGAAGCAGAAATCTTAGACTTAAAATCCAATCCAAATAAAGCCGCTCAAGGAACTGTTGTTGAAGCTTTCTTAGATAAAGGGAAAGGGTACGTTTCTACTATATTAGTACAACACGGAACTCTAAAAGTTGGAGATTATATGCTTGCAGGAAAACATCACGGTAAAATTAAAGCAATGCACGACGAACGTGGAAATATCGTTACTATTGCAGGACCTTCAACACCAGTTTCAGTATTGGGATTGGATGGAGCAGCAACTGCCGGTGATAAATTCAACGTATTTGAAGACGAAAAAGAAGCGAAACAAATTGCTTCAAAACGTTCTCAATTGATGCGTGAACAATCAGTTCGTACGCAACGACACATTACGCTTGACGAAATTGGACGTAGAATTGCTTTAGGTCAATTTAAAGAATTGAACATCATCTTGAAAGGTGACGTGGATGGTTCTGTTGAAGCCTTGTCTGATTCGTTCTCTAAATTGTCTACGGAAGAAATCCAAATTAATATCATTCATAAAGGAGTTGGAGCAATTACTGAAACTGACGTAATGTTGGCTTCTGCATCAGATGCAATCATCATTGGATTTAACGTTCGTCCTGCTGGAAACGCGCGACAATTAGCCGATAAAGAAGAAATCGACATCCGTTACTACTCTATTATTTATGCTGCTATTGACGACTTGAAAGATGCAATGGAAGGAATGTTAGCCCCTGAAATGAAAGAAGAAATTCTTGGAACTGCAGAAATTAGAGAGATTTTCAAAATCTCGAAAGTGGGTTCTATTGCGGGAAGTATGGTTATGGACGGTAAAATTGTTAAAAATGCCAAAATGAGAATCATCAGAGATGGTGTTGTTGTATTTACTGGGGAATTATTAGCATTAAAACGTTTCAAAGACGATGTTAAAGATGTCGCTAAAGGATATGATTGTGGTATTCAAGTTAAAGGATACAACGACATTGAAGAAAGAGATGTTATTGAATCGTACCACGAAGTTGCAATTAAAAAGAAATTGAAATAGAAATTAGTTTATATTATAAAACGTCCCGATCAATTCGGGACGTTTTTGATTTTGGAAAGTAGGAAATTACTTATTAGGTTTTATTACAAAAGCATTTGGATATTTTTTTCTGAAAAGCAACAAATTTCTTTCGGCTTCAATTCGAGTTTTGAAATTTCCAACCCAAACTTTATAAGCAGGAGTGTAAAAAACTATCGTCCCATCAAAAGTTAAAAAATCTCGTTTGAAATCGTTTAATGTCTTTTTAGACGTTTCACTATCACCATTATAGATTTGAATTTTATAAATGTCATTTACAGTAATAGAAGCGTTTATTTTTCTTTTTTCATTTAATAGATTTTCAAATTTTGGGTTTTGAGAAACGCTAACTTTTTCATCTTGACCATATAAATGTGAATTGAATAAGCAAAAAAATAATGCAGATTGAAAAGCTGTTGTTAAGGTTGAAATTTTCATAAAGTGGTGATTTTTACACAA
Source organism: Chitinophaga pinensis (assembly GCA_945873505.1). GTDB lineage: Bacteria > Bacteroidota > Bacteroidia > Flavobacteriales > Flavobacteriaceae > Flavobacterium. The sequence continues at coordinate 14,249 of CAMCDQ010000024.1, read as the reverse complement.
ATGTACTATTTTTAAATACCTTAAATTGTTATCGCTATTTAGAATTAATATAAATTGATATTTTAGATAGTTTAAGGGTTTTGAGAATAGTTCTTAAGTCGTATTTTTGTGCAAGTTTAAAAAAGCCGCAGTGTTTTTATGTGGTTTTTAAACCAAATACAAGGCTTTATTTTAGTCGATAATTAGTATAATAATATGAAAAACGTGGGTAACCATAATTCGATTTCAAGAAGTTTGATTTTAAGTTTTGCAGCAATGCTTGCTTTATCATTTACTTCATTAGCGCAAACAGCTACTCCTGCAGCTCCCGCGCCTGCACCCACAGCAATTGCTGCTCCAGCAGCCTCAGGTGCAGATCCTGTAAAAGGAAAAGAACTTTTCAATTCTCAATGTGCTGCATGTCATAAGCTTGATGCTAAAATGACCGGCCCTGCATTAAGAGGGATTTCTTCAAGACTGACTAACGAGTGGCTTTATAAGTGGATTCGCAACAGCCAAGAAATGATTAAATCTGGCGATGCTGAAGCAGTTAGAGTCAGTGCGGAATACAATGGTTCAGTTATGACTGCTTTCCCTCAATTATCTAATGCAGATATTGATAATATCATCGCTTACACTTCAGAGCCAAAAGCAGAACCTGTTGTTGTTCCTCCTACTGGAACTGCATCGCCTCCAGGAACTGTTACTAATGCTGGAGGTATTTCTAACGATGTTGTTCTTGGCGCTTTAGCCGTTGTTATGTTGATGCTTATTGTAATGTTGTTTTTAGTTAACAATGTACTTTCTAAAGTAGCAAAAGCTAACGGAATTGAATTGGCTAAAAAAGAACCAACAACCCCAATTTGGAAAGCATTTGCAAAAAACCAATTTTTAGTTTTGGTAACTTCAATATTCTTATTATTAGCAAGTGCCTATTTTGTTTACGGATATTTAATGCAAGTAGGTGTAGATCAAAATTATGAGCCAATTCAACCAATACACTATTCTCACAGAATACACGCTGGTAGCAATGAAATCAATTGTAAATATTGTCACTCTGCAGCACGTGTAAGTAAAAATGCAGGAATTCCTTCTTTAAATATATGTATGAATTGTCATAAAAGTATTGCTGAAGTTTCAGATACAACCGCAACTGCGGAATATTCTAAAGATTTTTACGATAAAGAAATCCAAAAATTATACAAAGCAGTGGGCTGGGATCAAGAAAATCAAAAATATACAGGGAAGACAGAACCAGTGAAATGGGTTAAAATACATAACTTACCTAGTTTTGTATATTTCAACCACTCTCAACACGTAACGACTGCCAAAATTGAATGCCAAGAATGTCACGGTCCAGTTCAAACGTATGAAATCCAAAAACAATTTGCGCCACTTACAATGGGATGGTGTATTAATTGTCACAGAAAAACGGAAGTTAAAATGGAAGGAAATGGTTATTACACTAAAATCCACGCCGAACTTTCAAAAAAATACGGAGTTGACAAGCTTACAGCTGCCCAAATGGGAGGTTTAGAATGCGGAAAATGTCATTATTAGTTGATTTGTTGAATCGGTTAACATTTTAACCGAAACACAAGCTCACGATTAACCAAATAAACGAATAAACATTAAAAGAAATATGTCATCAAACAAAAAATACTGGAAAAGTGTTGAAGAACTAGACGTAAATAGTTCTATTGTTGATACGCTTAGAAATAACGAATTTGTTGAAGAAATTCCTACAGACGAATTTTTAGGAGATAAAGCCTCTTTATCATCATCAGCAACAACTCGTAGAGATTTTCTTAAGTACGTTGGATTTACTACTGCAGCAGCATCTCTTGCAGCCTGTGAAGGTCCTGTGCATAAGTCAATTCCTTATGTTTTACAGCCAGAACAAATCATCCCTGGAATTGCAGATTATTATGCAACTACCGTTTTTGATGGTTTTGATTTTGCTAATCTTTTAGTAAAAACACGTGAAGGTCGTCCAATCAAAATAGATAATAATACTATTGCTGGAGCAAATTTTGTTGCCAACGCAAGAGTTCACGCTTCAATACTTTCATTATATGATGGTTTGCGTTTGAAAGAACCAAAAATTGCAGGTAAAAATGCAACTTGGACAAACGTTGATGCCGATGTAAAAGCAAGTTTAGCGGAAGCAAAAGTAAAAGGAGGTCAAGTAGTTTTATTGACAAATACGTTAGCAAGCCCAACAACTGAAAAGTTAATCGCTGAATTTATTGCTTTGCATCCAACAGCAAAACACGTGGTTTATGATGCAGTATCTGAATCAGAAGCGTTAGATGCTTTTGAAACAGTTTATGGCGAAAGAGCTTTAGCAAATTATGATTTTTCAAAAGCGGCTTTAATTGTATCTGTTGGCGCTGATATCTTAGGAGATTGGCAAGGTGGAAATTATAGCGCAGGATATGCCAAAGGTAGAATTCCTCAAAACGGAAAAATGTCTCGCCATTATCAATTAGAAGCCAACATGACTTTGTCTGGTGCTACTGCTGATAAGCGAGTGCCAATGTCAACGGCGAATCAAAAACAAGCTTTAGTTAAAATATATAATGTTATTACTGGTTCTAATGTTGCGTCAACTTTAGACAAAGAGTTTGAAGCAGTAGTTACCAAAGCAGCACAACAATTGAAAGCTGCCGGAAGTAAAGGAGTTTTAGTTTCTGGAATTCAGAATAAAAACGCACAACTTTTAGTTTTAGCAATCAATCAAGTACTTGCAAGTGAAGCTTTTTCAACAAGCGGAACAAGACAAATCAGAAAAGGTTCAAGCGAAAAAGTAGCTCAATTAATTAAAGATATGAATGCGGGAAGTGTTCACACTTTAATAATGAGTGGCGTGAATCCAGTTTATACTTTACCAAACAGCAAGGATTTTGTTGCAGGTTTGAAAAAAGTAAAAACATCGGTTGCCTTTTCATTGAAAGAAGATGAAACTGCGTCTATTACTACAATTGCCGCTCCAGTTCCTCATTATTTAGAATCTTGGGGCGATGTTAGCATCACAAAAGGTTCTTATGCTTTAACGCAACCAACCATTCGTCCTTTATTTAATACAAAACAATTTCAAGACGCTTTAATTTCATTTAATGGTAGCGCTGGAAATTTCTACGATTATTTAAAAGCGAATTCAGCTTCTCAAATAGCAGGTTCTTCTTGGAATAAAGTGTTACACGACGGTGTTTTTGTAGCAACTGTTCTTCCAACTGCAACTGCAACATCATTTAATTATTCTGCTGCAGCAAATGCATTGGCGTCTGCTAAAAAAGTAGCAGGATTCGAATTGGTTTTATATACAAAAACTGGTTTGGGTGACGGTCAACAAGCAAACAATCCTTGGTTACAAGAATTCCCAGATCCAATTACAAGAGTTTCTTGGGATAATTATGTCACTGTTTCTAGAGCGGACGCTGATCAATTAAAAATAACTAATGAAATCGTTGCAAACGGTGGATTGAACGGAAGTTATGCAACACTAACAGTGGGTGGTGTGAAAATCGATAATGTTCCAGTAATTGTTCAACCAGGACAAGCAAAAGGAACAATTGGTTTGGCATTAGGTTACGGTCGTAAAGCGGCTATGAAAGAAGAAATGATGGTAGGTATTAATGCTTACTCTTTATATAATGGTTTCAATAAAGTACAATCGGCACAATTAACATTAGGCGACGGAGCACATGAATTTGCATGTGTTCAAGGACAAAAAACGTTAATGGGTCGTGGCGATATTATCAAAGAAACTACATTAGAAATATTCAATACGAAAGATGCTGAACTTTGGAATATCCAACCAAAAGTATCTTTGAACCACGAAGAAGTAGAGGCTACCAAAGTTGATTTATGGGAGTCATTTGATCGTTCTGTAGGACATCACTTTAATCTTTCTATCGATTTAAATGCGTGTACGGGTTGTGGTGCTTGTGTTATTGCTTGTCACGCAGAAAACAACGTTCCAGTTGTTGGAAAAATGGAAGTAAGAAGAAGCCGAGATATGCACTGGTTGCGTATTGACAGATATTATTCATCTGAAGATTCTTTCGCTGAAGACAACGAGAAAAAAGAAAATTTTGACGGTTTATTTGGAGACAAAGGTTCTTTGGGTGGATTTGGGGAAATGGAAAAAGCTGCAGATAATCCTCAAGTTTCTTTCCAACCAGTAATGTGTCAACACTGTAATCATGCTCCTTGTGAGACTGTTTGTCCAGTTGCTGCAACATCTCACGGTCGTCAAGGTCAAAACCAAATGGCATATAACAGATGTGTTGGAACAAGATATTGTGCAAATAACTGTCCGTATAAAGTGCGTCGTTTCAACTGGTTCTTGTACAATAAAAACAGTGAATTCGATTACAATATGAATGATGATTTAGGTCGTATGGTATTAAACCCAGACGTAAACGTTCGTTCAAGAGGAGTTATGGAAAAATGTTCAATGTGTATTCAAATGACACAAGCAACCATTTTGAAAGCCAAAAATGAAGGTAGAGAAGTTATCGAAGGGGAATTCCAAACTGCATGTTCAAAAGCTTGTTCTACTGGAGCAATGGTTTTTGGAGATATAAATGTAAAAGAAAGTCCAATCGCTAAATTAGTTGAAGACGAAAGAATGTATCATTTATTAGAGCACGTTGGAACAAAACCAAATGTTATCTATCACGTTAAAGTTAGAAATACATAAAATTAGGAAATTGTAACCAGTGAAATTTAGGTCTCATTAATCTCATTTCTAACTTTATAACTATATAATAAATTAATAAAATAAAAAAAGGATATGTCTCATATATACGATTCTAGTATTAGAAAACCTTTAGTTATAGGAAATAAAACCTATCACGATGTTACCGTAGACGTAGCTGCGCCTGTTGAAGGTAAGGCAAATAAACATTGGTGGATTGTTTTTTCAATCGCATTAGCCGCTTTCCTTTGGGGAATAGGTTGTATTATTTATACTGTTTCAACTGGTATTGGAACATGGGGATTGAATAAAACTGTTGGTTGGGCTTGGGATATTACCAACTTCGTTTGGTGGGTTGGTATTGGTCACGCAGGAACATTAATTTCCGCTGTACTATTATTATTCCGTCAAAGATGGAGAATGGCAATTAACCGTTCTGCAGAAGCAATGACAATTTTCTCTGTAATTCAGGCAGGTTTATTCCCAATTATCCACATGGGTCGTCCTTGGTTAGCGTATTGGGTTCTTCCAATTCCAAATCAATTTGGATCATTATGGGTGAATTTCAATTCCCCTTTACTTTGGGATGTATTCGCAATTTCTACTTATTTATCTGTATCTACTGTTTTCTGGTGGACAGGTTTATTACCAGATTTTGCCATGTTAAGAGACAGAGCAATTACTCCATTTACAAAAAGAATTTACTCTATATTAAGTTTTGGATGGAGCGGTAGAGCAAAAGATTGGCAACGTTTTGAAGAAGTATCTTTAGTACTTGCCGGTTTAGCAACGCCTCTTGTACTTTCTGTACACACTATTGTATCGATGGATTTTGCCACTTCTGTAATTCCGGGATGGCACACAACCATTTTCCCTCCATACTTCGTTGCAGGAGCGGTATTCTCAGGATTTGCAATGGTAAATACGTTGCTTATCATTATGAGAAAAGTATCTAATTTAGAAGCATATATCACGGTTCAACACATCGAATTAATGAACATTGTAATTATGATTACAGGTTCTATTGTTGGGGTTGCCTATATTACTGAATTATTCATCGCTTGGTATTCTGGTGTTGAATACGAACAATATGCATTTCTAAACAGAGCAACAGGACCTTACTGGTGGGCATATTGGTCAATGATGACTTGTAATGTTTTCTCGCCACAATTCATGTGGTTCAAAAAATTAAGAACAAGTATTATGTTCTCATTCATTATTTCAATTGTAGTAAACATCGGAATGTGGTTTGAAAGATTTGTGATCATTGTAACGTCATTACACAGAGATTACCTTCCCTCTTCATGGACAATGTTCTCGCCTACTTTCGTAGATATTGGAATATTCATTGGAACAATTGGTTTCTTCTTCGTTTTATTTTTATTATATGCAAGAACATTCCCAGTAATTGCTCAAGCAGAAGTAAAAACAATTTTGAAAGCAACAGGAGAGAATTATATTAAAGAAAGACAAGCAAATAAAGATTCACATCATGAGTAATAAAGTTATTTACGCTATATATAACGACGATGATATTTTGATGGATGCCGTTAAGAAAACCCGCGCAGCCCATCACCATATTGAAGAAGTTTTTACACCTTTTCCAGTTCACGGATTGGATAAAGCAATGGGATTAGCACCAACAAGATTGGCAATTTGTGCCTTTATTTATGGATGTGTTGGAATTTCTGTAGCAACCGCTATGATGAATTTCATTATGATTCAAGATTGGCCACAAGATATTGGTGGAAAACCAAGTTTTAGTTACTTGGAAAATATGCCTGCATTCGTGCCAATTATGTTTGAAATGACTGTGTTTTTTGCAGCGCATTTAATGGTTATTACTTTTTATATGAGAAGTAGATTATGGCCATTCAAACAAGCAGAAAATCCGGATGTTAGAACTACAGACGACCATTTTTTAATGGAAGTTGCAATACACGATAATGAAAAAGAACTGGTTTCTTTCTTCAAAAGTACAGGCGCAGTAGAAGTAAAAGTAATAGAAAAGCATTAATAGAAGATATGAAAACGATATATAAAATCACCATTTTATTAGGTTTATCAGCATTAGTAACTTCTTGTCATGATAATTTAAAACCAAATTATCAGTACATGCCTAATATGTATGAACCAGTAAGCTACAATACTTATTCTGAATCATCGGCATTTAAAAATGGTAAAGAAGGGCAACTTCCTGCTGAAGGTTCATTGAACAGAGGATTTGAAGTTTATGAATATGAAAACACCACTGCTGGATATGATTTAGCTAAAGCAAATCTTAAATCTCCTTTAGATTCTTTATCTACGGAAGATATGGATAAAGCAAAAGGTCTTTTTGAAATTTATTGCGCTATTTGCCATGGTAATACTGGAAATGGTCAAGGTAAATTAGTTACTCAAGGTAAACTTTTAGGAATTCCAAATTACAAAGACAGAGTAATTACAACAGGTAGTGTTTTCCACGTTCAAACGTATGGATTAAATTCTATGGGAGCCTATTCAAATCAATTGAATGCTCACGAACGTTGGCTAGTTGCAACTTATGTAATGAAACTCAAAAGCGAATTATAATTGTAGAACAAAATCATCTTTATAGATATGTACACATTTTCAAGTAAATTAAAAACATTCTCTTTTATTCTAATGCTTCTTGGAGCACTTGGAATTGGTTATGGTTTTTTCACTGCCCCAAAAGATATTCAAGAAGTTGAAACTATTCTTTCCGCAGAAACGCATCACGAAGGAGGAAGTAATGCTCATGAAGCTCACGCTATTGAAGAAAACGCTGCGCAAGCCGCCGAAAAACATAAAGAGCATTTGGAACACGTTTTACACCAATTGCAAAATAAACCCTGGGCTGCAGTATATGTTGCTTGTATTTTCTTTATGCTTATTTCATTGGGAGTTTTAGCTTTTTATGCTATTCAACAAGTAGCACAAGCAGGTTGGTCGCCAGTATTGTTTCGAGTAATGCAAGGAATAACAGCGTATTTACCTGTAGGTTCAATCCTCTTTTTTGTTTTTTTAATTTTATGTGGACTTCATTTTAATCACTTATTTATTTGGTTAGACCCTGAAGTAGTAGCATCTGATAAAATTATTGCAAACAAATCTGGATATTTAAACTTCCCTTTTTGGATTATTAGAGCGGCTATTTTCTTACTAGGATGGAACGCATATCGTTATTTCTCAAGAAAAAATTGTTTGGCACAAGATGAAGCAAATGATAATAGTTTCTACAAAAAGAATTTCAACATCTCAGCACTATTTTTGGTTTTCTTTATTGTAACAGAATCAATTATGTCTTGGGATTGGATTATGTCAATTGACCCACATTGGTCAAGTACATTATTTGGATGGTATGTTTTCGCAAGTTTCTTTGTAAGTGGAATTACTACTATTTGCTTAATAAGTTTATACCTAAAATCTAAAGGATATTTAGAAAACGTAAACACAAGTCACATTCACGATTTAGCTAAATTTATGTTCGGTTTCAGTGTATTCTGGACGTACTTATGGTTCTCTCAATTTATGTTAATCTGGTATGCCAACATCCCTGAAGAAGTAACCTATTTTGTAACAAGAATTGAACTGTACAATCTTCCTTTCTTTGGAGCGGTTGCTATGAATTTCTTATTTCCAATATTAATTTTAATCAATACCGATTTTAAAAGAATTACGTGGATTTTAGTTATGGCTGGAACAGTAATTTTATTAGGTCACTATGTTGATTTCTTTAATATGATAATGCCATCAGCAGTTGGTGATCAATGGTTTATCGGTATTGCAGAAATTGGTTCCGTATTTTTCTTCCTTGGATTGTTCATTTTTGTTGTGTTCACAGCATTAACTAAAGCACCTTTGTTACCAAAGAGAAATCCATTTATAGAAGAGAGTAAACATTTTCATTATTAATATTTAAAGAAGTAAACAGATGACAAGTTTGTTGGTAATTATAGTTTTAGTTTTATTAGCTATTGCATTGTGGCAATTGACGAAGATATTCGATTTATCTCAAGTAGGTGAATACAAGAATGATTCTCAAGTTGCAGATGACACTGATAATAACACACAAGGGTATTTAATGTTTGGTTTTTTAGCTTTCATATATATATTTACAATATATGGTTTGATTGTTTGGGGACCTTTAGTTTTGCATACCCCAGCCTCGGTTCACGGACCTGTAATCGATAGTTTAATGAATGTGACTTGGGTTTTAATCTTTTTAGTTCAAGCAATTACACAAGTTTTGTTGCATTATTTTGCTTTCAAATACAGAGGTAAAAAAGAAAATAAAGCATTGTATTTTGCAGATAATAATAAATTAGAAGCAATTTGGAGTGTAATTCCAGCTATTGTTCTTGCAGGTTTAATCCTTTACGGATTATATGCTTGGTCAAATATTATGTTTATTGATGATGATGAAGATACCGTTACAATTGAATTGTATGCACAACAGTTCAACTGGACTGCTCGTTACGCTGGTAATGATAACGTACTTGGAAAAGCAAATGTAAGATACATAGAAGGTGTAAATATTGTTGGTGTAGATGTAGAAGATCCTTATGCTAACGATGATGTTGTAATCAAAGAATTGCACATTCCTAAAGGTAAAAAAATACATTTCAAAATGAGGTCACAAGATGTATTGCACTCTGCTTATATGCCTTATTTTAGAGCTCAAATGAATTGTGTACCAGGAATGGTTACAGAATTTGCATTTGAACCAACTTATACTACGGAAGAATACAGAGAATTGCCATATATGATTGCAAAAGTTGCTAATATCAATGCTATTAGAACCAAGAAAAGTATCGGTCTTGTTGCAAAAGGAGAACCTGCATTAGACCCTTATGAATTTGACTTTTTGCTGCTTTGCAATAAAATTTGTGGAGCTTCTCATTACAATATGCAAATGAAAATTGTTGTTGACACTCCTCAAGACTATGCAAAATGGTTGAAAGAAAAAACTACGATTGTTCAAGACGTAAAAGCAGAAAAACTTGCTAAAGAAGCACCTGCCGAAGGAGTAAAAGTAAAAGATACCGCTTCAATTATCCCTGTTTCAGCGGCAAAAGTAGCTATGAAATAATATTTTAAATTTAAAGTAAAAGAATATGTCAGCAGAAGGTCACGGACACGAATTAGAACACGATCACGAACACCACCATAAAGATACTTTTATAACAAAGTATATCTTTAGTATTGATCATAAAATGATTGCCAAACAATATCTAATTACTGGTATTTTTATGGGAATTATCGGTGTTGGATTGTCAATGCTTTTCAGAATGCAATTGGCTTGGCCAGAAGAATCTTTTAAAGTATTCAATTTCTTTTTAGGAGATAAATTTGCTCCAAATGGAGTAATGACAAATGATATTTATTTGGCTTTAGTTACCATTCACGGAACTATAATGGTTTTCTTTGTACTAACCGCCGCACTGAGTGGAACTTTTAGTAACTTATTAATACCACTTCAAATTGGAGCACGAGACATGGCTTCAGGAACATTAAATATGATTTCCTATTGGTTGTTCTTCATTTCAAGTGTAGTTATGATTGCATCACTGTTTGTTGAAGCTGGTCCTGCATCTGCGGGTTGGACAATCTATCCGCCTTTGAGCGCACTTCCACAAGCAATTCCTGGTTCAGGAATGGGAATGACTTTATGGTTGGTTTCTATGGCAATTTTCATCGCATCTTCATTATTAGGTTCTTTGAATTATGTTGTAACGGTTATAAACCTTAGAACTAAAGGAATGTCAATGACAAGATTGCCTCTTACAATTTGGGCTTTCTTTGTTACAGCAATTATCGGGATAATTTCTTTTCCAGTGCTTTTATCAGCAGCATTAATGCTAATAATGGACAGAGGTTTTGGCACTTCATTCTTTTTATCTGATATTTATATTGCCGGTGAAGTTTTACACAATCAAGGTGGATCACCCGTTTTATTCGAACATTTATTCTGGTTTTTAGGACACCCTGAAGTTTATATTGTACTATTGCCTGCATTAGGAATTACTTCTGAAGTTATTGCAACCAATTCTCGTAAACCAATTTTTGGTTACAGAGCGATGATTATGTCAATTCTTGCAATTGCATTTTTATCAACAATCGTTTGGGGTCACCACATGTTTATCTCAGGAATGAATCCATTCTTAGGTTCTGTATTTACCTTCACAACATTGTTAATTGCAATTCCATCTGCTGTAAAAGCATTTAATTATATCACAACACTTTGGAAAGGTAACTTGCAATTAAATCCTGCAATGTTATTTTCAATTGGATTGGTTTCTACATTTATTACAGGGGGTTTAACAGGAATTATTCTTGGAGATAGTACCTTAGACATCAATGTTCACGATACCTATTTCGTTGTAGCTCACTTTCACTTGGTAATGGGTATTTCTGCACTTTACGGAATGTTTGCTGGAATCTACCACTGGTTTCCAAAAATGTTCGGTAGAATGTTGAACAAAAATCTTGGGTACGTTCACTTTTGGGTAACGGCAATTTGTGCTTATGGTGTATTTTTCCCAATGCACTTTATAGGAATGGCAGGTTTACCAAGACGTTATTATACCAATACCAACTTTCCATTATTTGATGATTTACAAAATGTAAATGTATTGATTACAACTTTCGCCTTAATTGGCGGGGTTTTCCAATTGGTATTCTTATACAATTTCTTCAGTAGTATTTTCTACGGTAAGAAAACAGTTCAAAATCCTTGGAAATCAAACACATTAGAATGGACTGCACCAATCGAGCACATTCACGGGAACTGGCCAGGAGCAATTCCTGAAGTTCACAGATGGCCTTACGATTATAGTAAACCAGGTCACGAAGACGATTTTGTTCCTCAAAATGTTCCAATGAAAGAAGGTGAAGAAGTTTTACATCACTAATATTCTAAACTAATTCATATAAAATGCCTTTCTCTTTTGAAAGGCATTTTTATTTGCTCATAATACCAAAACTGATTATATTTTAGTCCAATCGTTCTGGTATAATGCCGTTATAATATTCAAATAGTTGAATTTTTATTGGACTATATTGAATACATAAACGGTATAACTTTCCTATATTTGTAATATGAATGAAAACTTAGACCCTACAAATGATAATCTAAATCCTGAAGAACTTGATCTCGAAAAAAGATTAAGGCCGCTTTCATTTGATGATTTTGCTGGTCAAGATCAAATATTAGAAAACCTAAAAGTTTTTGTTGAAGCAGCAAATCAAAGAAGCGAAGCTTTAGATCACACCCTTTTTCACGGACCACCGGGATTAGGAAAAACTACTTTGGCAAATATTTTAGCCAATGAGTTGGGCGTGGGAATTAAAATTACTTCAGGCCCAGTTCTTGATAAGCCTGGAGATTTAGCAGGTTTATTAACCAATCTCGATGAAAGAGATGTTCTATTTATTGATGAAATTCACCGTTTGAGTCCAATAGTTGAAGAGTATTTGTATTCAGCAATGGAAGATTTCAAAATTGATATTATGATTGAATCAGGACCCAATGCGCGTTCGGTTCAAATCAATTTAAACCCTTTCACATTAGTTGGCGCTACCACGCGTTCGGGATTATTAACAGCACCAATGCGGGCTCGTTTCGGAATCCAAAGCCGTTTACAATATTACACAACCGAACTTTTAACGACAATTGTTGAGCGAAGTTCAGCTATCATAAAAATGCCAATCACTATGGAAGCTGCGATTGAAATTGCAGGAAGAAGTAGAGGAACGCCAAGAATTGCAAATGCACTTTTGAGACGCGTTCGTGATTTTGCTCAAATAAAAGGAAATGGAAAAATCGACATCGAAATTGCACGATATTCGCTAAAAGCATTGAATGTTGATGCCCATGGTTTGGACGAAATGGACAACAAAATCCTAACCACCATAATTGATAAATTCAAAGGAGGACCCGTAGGTTTATCAACATTGGCAACAGCCGTTTCTGAAAGCAGCGAAACCATTGAAGAAGTTTACGAACCCTTTTTGATACAAGAAGGTTTTATAATGAGAACGCCACGAGGCCGTGAAGTTACCGAAAAAGCATATACACATTTGGGCAGAATCAAAGGAAACATTCAAGGAGGGCTTTTTTAATTTGAAGCTATTCCTGCTGTCCGTTTTATCCACGCTAAAAAGCGTGGGATGCCACTGCCATCAGGGCTAAAAACGTTAAGATTATTATTCTAAATCTAAACTCTAAAATTATTCACTTTTCATAAAATCTAAAATCTGAAATCTAAAATCTTAAATTATTCTTCATATATCAAATCCGAAGCCAAGCGTCTCGGGTTTTTGTCTTGTGGGATATCCAAAGCAGGTTTTTTAGAACAAGAAGCACCAAGATTAGAAAATTGGCTCAACAAAAACCAACACGGACAAATGTCCTATATGGAAAATAATTTTGACAAACGCCTTAATCCAACTTTACTAGTTGATGATGCCAAAAGCGTCGTTTCATTATTATTGAATTATTATCCATCGGAAATTCAAAATCCTGAAAGCTATAAAATTTCCAAATATGCTTACGGACAAGATTATCATTTTGTAATCAAAGAAAAACTCAAAGAATTACTATTTTCCATTCAATCAAATATCGGGGAAGTTTCTGGTCGTGCTTTTGTAGATTCAGCGCCCATTCTCGATAAGGCTTGGGCTGCCAAAAGTGGCTTGGGTTGGATTGGCAAAAACAGTAATTTATTGACCCAGCAAGTAGGTTCGTTTTATTTTATCGCAGAACTCATAATCGATTTAGAATTAGAATACGATTATGCCACAACAGACCATTGCGGAACCTGCACGGCTTGCATTGATGCGTGTCCTACTGAAGCAATCGTAGCGCCATACATCGTTGACGGAAGTAAATGTATTTCTTATTTCACCATCGAACTCAAAGAAAATATTCCCCCTGAAATGAAAGGAAAACTGGATGATTGGGCTTTCGGCTGTGATATTTGTCAAGACGTTTGCCCTTGGAACAAATTTTCAAAACCTCATAAAGAACCTTTATTCAATCCCAATCCTGAGTTACTTTCTATGTCAAAAAAAGATTGGGAAGAAATCACAGAAGAAACATTCAAAATAGTTTTCAAAAATTCGGCAGTAAAACGAACAAAATTTGAAGGATTAAAAAGGAATATTGAATTCTTGAAATAATTTTCCATATTTTTTTTCATTTGTATTGAGTTTTAATATAAATTTATAAAGAATTTAAATTTTTTATTATGACAGTAAATCAAATATTAAGTGCAAAAGGAAAAGAAGTCTTCTCAGTGCCATCAACAATCACTGTATTCGAAGCATTAGGCATAATGAGTGAAAAAAATATTGGTGCTATTTTAATCATTGAAAATGCTGTCTTAATGGGTATTTTATCCGAAAGAGATTATGCTCGAAAAATTGCCTTAAAAGCAAAGTCTTCTAAGAAAACATTAGTAAACGAAATTATGGTCAAAGAGGTAGTTACTGTAAAACCTTCGGATAGTTTAGATTATTGTATGGAATTAATGAATACTAAAAGAGTAAGGCATTTGCC
>CAMCDQ010000023.1 GCA_945873505.1 Chitinophaga pinensis | reverse complement strand
ATAAACAATCAAAAGAAACGACAGGAGTTCCGCAAGCCAATGCTTCTAAAATCACATTTGGCAAACCTTCATTTAAACTGCTTAAAACAAAAAATTTAGCATTTTTTAAATATTTATACGGGTTTTCTTGAAATCCTAAAAAATGGACTTTATCGTCAATATTATTTTGCTTAGCCAATGATTTTAAAATTGAAATTCGTTCTCCATCGCCAAGTAAAATAAGATGAATATTATTAGTTGGTAAAATTGAATTGGAATAGGCTTCAATCAATTTGTCAAACTGTTTTACATTGGTTTCCATTTGGCCAATTCCAATAATATATTCAAAATTCAAATCTATAGTTTCAATAGATTTAGACTTAATTTCTTCGATATTTATAGGATTGTAAATCGTTTGAACGTTGTTTAAATGATGTTTAAATTCAATTAATTCTTTCGCTTTATTAGTGATTACAACCATTTTATAACAATCTTGGTGCATAAAACGAGTTAAAAAAGACCAATTTGGCATATAATTATCAATCAAATAACTGTGAACAGTGAAAATCGTTTTAGATTTATAAAGCCATTTTGCAATCAACAGTTCCTGAATTGGGTTGATTCGGAATCTAAAATCAATAATGAAATCAAAATTATTTTCATCAAGATATCTCTTCAAAAACAAGAAACGATGTAGTTTATTGAATATTCCATTACGCTTATTTTTTAATAATCCTAAATTAATTAATTTTCCTGAAAAAGAATACGAAACAACATCTAAAACAATAATATTATGAACTTCTATTACTTGCTTTTCAAAAAAAATCGACAAATTCGCCATCACTTTTTCTGCGCCACCAATTCCTAATCGGTAACCAATTAAAGCAATTTTATATTTTTTATGCGGTATTATCATCAACGATTTCTTATTTTCGTATCAAATATAACTCTTTTAAAAAAATATGCAAGAAAATCCGCTTGTAACGATAATTTGTTTGTCCTATAATCACGAAAAATTTGTGGTGGAAACATTGAATTCAGTGGTGAATCAAAATTATTCGCCAATTGAACTTATTATTGTGGATGATTGTAGTTCGGATGCTACAAAATCAGTAATTGAAGATTGGTTACTTTCTCATTCTGATGCACGTTTTATTGCCAATGAAGTTAATTTAGGAAATACAAAATCGTTCAATAACGCATTGAAAATTGCAAAAGGAAATTATATTATTGATTTGGCAGCCGATGATTTATTAATGCCAAATGGAATTCAAATGCAAGTGGAAGCTTTCCAGAAAAGTGCTTACAAAAATCTTGGAATTGTTTATGGAAATGCCGAAATAATTAATGAAAATGGCAGTTTTAATTCCTATTATTTTCCTGTCGATGCAAATAAAAATGTTATAACTAAAAGAAAAACTGGCGACATTTATTCGTCTGTTTTGTCAAGTGGCGATAGTATTTGTTCGGTTTCAACATTGATAAGGAAAGATGTTTTTGACTTTCTTGGTGGTTACGATGAAACGCTAAGTTATGAAGATTTAGATTCTTGGATTCGAGCTTCTCGGGTTTATGAATTTGATTTTATTGATGCAATTTTGATAAAAAAAAGAATTGTTTCCAACTCTTTAGGAACTCATTTTTTTAAGAAAAATAATAAAATAAATATTTCTACCTATAAAATTCTGAGAAAAGCATTGAAATTAAATCGTTCAAAAGTGGAAGATTTAGCACTTCAAAAAAGGGTTAATTTTGAAATAATCCATTCATTTAAAAATAGAAGTTTCAACTTATTAATAAAAAATATTGGGCTTAGAATTGAAATTTCTTGGAGAAAAAACTATAAAAAATATTAATGATTTTTTATAGTTTTCGAATTATCTATATTAATATGATTTCCAAATATAATTTTTTACTTGATACCTTTAAATTTATTTTTAATTTTCAAATAATAGGAAAATAGATTAATCCTTTTGTCTAATTCTTTATAAGAAAAAATAATTGAGGCAATAAAAATGATTCCAAGAGGATAATATGCTTGAGGATAATCAATTAAAAATGTGATACTACTGGATGATAATCCTATTATGAAAGATACTAAAACTATTTTAAGAGTATTATTTCTAAGTGCGAAGTTGAATTTTTTATTAACTATTCGGAAAACATAAAACCCATAAAAAGTATAATTAATTAAAGTTGCAATTCCAATTCCTATTAAACCTAAAAAATGATATAAAATAATTGTCAAAGTAATATTTAAGAAATCACCTATTAATTCTTGTTTAAAATACAATTTATTTTCCCCTTTTGCTAAGATTATAAATCCCAAAGGCCAGATTATTGTTTTGATAATTACCGCTAATAATGCCGCTTTCAAAATCAACAAAACCCCTAAAAATTCTTTTGTATAGAGTGCTTGAATTAATAATGGTGCACAAAAATATAAAAATGTAATTGCAGGAGTAATTAATAGCAACCCAATTTCTATTTGATCGTTTACCAATTCTTTAACTTGTGAGTTATCGCTATTAATTGCTGTTAATCTTGGATAAAAATCGGTTCCCATAGCATTGAAAATCATTCCTACATAAGAAATTAAAATCACAGAACTTACTTCAAAAAGCCCTAAAATTTCTGCTGTAGTACCATTTCCATTTAAATATATTTTTATTAAAAAGTTGCAAATTTGACCGAAAATAACATTTATAGATAAAAGAAAACCCATTTTCATTAAAGGAATTCCTCTTTGAAATGTTTCCGAAATTGAAATCTTAATATTATTGATTTTTATGTTTCGAGTGAAGTAGTAATTCACCAAAAAACTAATAAAGCTCGATGTTAAAATAACGGCAACAATGCCATCAAATCTAAAAAAATAATAAATTGGAATTGTAAAAAGTGTAATTAAAACAGAAGACAAAACATTGGAAATAGCAATCGATTTTATCATTCGTAAACCTTGCAAAAGCGCAATTCTACTCGAAGTTAAACTTGAAAAAACAAAATTTACAGCTAAAATTACAAACCAAAAATAATAATCTGAAGTGCCAAAAGTCCATTTACTCAATAGTTTAGAAAATACTATAGTTACTAATGCACCAAATAATCCAATTAAAAAAGACCACCGTTGAAGAATAATAAACCGTTCAGAGAATTTGATTTCGTCATTTTCAGCATGAGCCAAACTCACTTCTCGAACACTTGTAACACTAAGTCCAAAACTCGTTAATGAGCTTATAATTGCTATTGTATTATTCAGTAATCCAACAGTTCCTATTCCAATTGGACCCAAAAAAATTGCCACACATTTAGATCCAATTAAACCAATAATCATTTTCATTGCTTGAGCAAATCCAAAAATACCAGTAGCTTTGATAATTGTTTTGTGTGAATTTTCTTTGTCTTTTATTACCATTTTAATCAATTTTACAACCGAAAGATATATATTGATTTTTAAATGCTTGCACCCATTTTTTCCATTCTGAAACTTGCGCTAATGGACTATTACTTTTAATGAGTAATTCTTCCATTTTTTCAGCATTCAAATCATTTGGATAGTTTTCCATTGCATCGAAAGCATTGTTAAACCAGGCTTCATTGATGATTTTATTTAAAGCAAACATATCAATAGCAACATTTTTAAAAGATTTATTATGATTGCTTGCAGAAGATAAAAAACCAGTTTTCATTAATTCACTATTTGAAAATCCAAAATTTGAAATTTTATTCTTTTTATTAATATATTTAACCGCATTCAATAATTGAAGTCCTTCATCGACTGAATTTTTATGGTTTTTCCATAAATTAAGAAAATATTTCTTTTTAAAAACAGCACCTGAAGTGGCGTAAATAGTATAATATTTCAAAAACCGCTCTTCATTATAAAATCTAAAAAAAGTTAAAATTTTTCGGATTTTAAAGCGGTCAATTCTAAATATTAAATTAAACAAATAAGGATTTTCAGTGTATAAATTTGGACTATAAATTGAATAAAGTTTGTTATTAGAAATAGTTTTTTCGGGTAATAATTTTGAATTTCCAAGCCAAAATAACTTTAACATTTTAATTTTATCTGATGCTAAATTTAATCTGAATTTCTTCAAATTAAATGCTGTTGTAAACCAAAAATCATCTTCGATTAATAGAAAATAATTTGAGGCGTTTTTAGCTGAATTAATCCATAAATCAATAGGAATTTTTGAATTAATATTTTGGATGTCATTTGCAACAGCATTTGACTTTTCATCATACAAATCAGATTTCAAAATATTAATTTTAGGATATTTTTCTAGTAATTTATTTAGGTATTTTTGTGGTGTTCCATCATCTAAAACAACAATTTTATAATCTGAATTTTGGCTGTTTAAAACTATACTTTGAATGCATCTGTCCAAATAATACGGTCGATTAAATGATTTTATTAAGATGTCCATAAATTCAATTTTTGGATAACGAAATCAACTTCATCTGCTGTCATTATTGGACTTATTGGCAAACTTAAAACCTCATTATATATTTTTTCGGTAATTGGAAACGACAAATTATTCCATCCCGAAGTCTCGGGACTAAATGCCTTTTGCTTATGTGGCGGAACAGGATAATGTATCATCGTTTCTATTCCGTTTTCTTTTAAATAATCTTGTAATTCCTTCCTTTTTTCTGTACGAATTACAAATAAATGAAACACGTGATTATTTGAGAAATCCCAAAATGGCAATGTTATTTTATTGTTTTTTATTTCCGATAAATAGCGTTTTGCTACAGTTCTACGATGTTCATTATCAGCATCCAAATTGGGTAATTTAACATTCAGAAATGCCGCTTGCAATTCATCCAAACGAGAATTTATACCAATATAATTATTGTGATATTTTACTTCAGAACCATAATTTCTTAATGAGAATAACACTTTAGCTAATTCCTCATCGTTAGTAATTATTGCACCTCCATCGCCCAAAGCACCCAAATTTTTAGCTGGATAAAAACTAAAAGACTGAGTGTTTATTGATTTTCTATTTTTACTTAAAAGAGCTCCGTGCGATTGTGCAGCATCTTCAACAACAATCAAATTATTTTGAATTGCAATAGCATTAATTTTATCTATTTCGGCCAATTGACCATAAAGATGAACTGCTAAAATTGCTTTCGTTTTTGATGTAATTTTATCCTGAATTAAATCTGAATTAATGGTGTATGTTTCTAATTTTGGTTCAACCAAAACCGGTACTAAATCTGCTTGTAATACAGACAAAATAGTAGCAATAAAAGTATTGGCTGGAACGATAACTTCATCGCCTTTTTTCATTTTCCCAAGAGCAATATAACCTTTAAAAATAAGAGTCAAGGCGTCTAAACCGTTGCCAACTCCTATACAATATTTAGAACTGCAATAATTAGCAAAATTTTTCTCAAATGAATTTACTTCATCGCCTAAAATATACCAACCTTTATCTAAAATCAATTTCATTTTTTCCTGAAATTGCTCTTGATATGCAGCATTTATCTTCTGTAAATCAAAAAATTTAATCATTAAATGTCCATTTATAGTAATCTTGATTATAGATTTCACAACCTAACTCTTCTTTCTGATTTAATAAACCCAAATTAAACTCTTTACCCTCATTTTCATTAACAATTCCCATATCAAAATATAATTTTCCTTCCGTTTTATATTGATGAATTAAAGTAATAAATAAAAAATCTAAGGCTCTGAGTTTTTCTCCTTCTGTAGTTGTGGCTCCATATTGAGATTTAATCACATTGCCAAAATCAAAAATTGTAATTCCTGCTACAATTTGTCCTTCAAAATATGCAGAAAATTGCTTTATATTATCCGGAAAATAGGATTTCAACAAACTAATTTCCTCTAATTTATGAACTGGTTTTGTATTGTATTTATCATTTAATCGAGGTTGCAAAACATGATTCCAAAAGTGAGTAAAATCTGTTTCCTCTACCATTTGCAATTTAGCATCTGATTTATTAAAATGTTTCAACTTACTCTTTGAAATTGTTAGATTTTGTGAAAGATTAATTGCTAAATTCATATCTTTTCTAACAAGATCTGCTCCTTTTTGTAATAGAAAATAATCAATTTCACTACTTATTTTTGAAAAATAAAAAATAGGCAATTGCTTATATAAAAATTCATTTACTGAGTTTCCTTTAAAAAAAAGGACTACCGCATCAATAATTTCATTTGTTTTATTTGCTTTGTTTTTAAAAGAAAACACCAAACCGCCATAAGTTAACCCTTGGTGCGAGTAAATTGTAGCTCCTACTCTATTCGCTGGCAAAACAGAAACCAACTTATCTTCCTCATAAATCATCAATGAGAAATCATCAAATCGATCACTGTGATACTCCATAAAGTCCCTATTAAATAGAAATGTAGCGTTTTTGGCAGTGCTAATAAAAGCATTCCATTCGCTGTGATTTTTAGTTTCGTATCTTTTTACAATGTACTTTTTCAATGTCATGTCTTAAACATGGGAAAATTAATCAATTAATTTAATACGAACATTATTTTTTTATAAAATTAGATTTATAAAATTAATTGACTAATTTTAAATCATTTTTAAAACTAAAAATGAAACAGCACATTCAAAATATCCTTCTTGGCACCATCCTACTTTTTTCAAGTATCATTTTTGGGCAAGATATTTCGTTGTTCCAACAATTTAACGGAAGATACGACTTTGTTTTTGTTGGAAATACCTTAAATCCAATTGAGAATTCATTTCAAAGTACAGTTTCGGTTCTTACAACTTCTTCTGCTGATTTGACCCTAAATCCAAACGATGTAATTGAAAAAGCCTATTTGTACTGGGCTGGAAGTGGAACTGGCGATTTTGATGTAAAATTAAATGGTCAAACCGTAACTCCTGATAGAACTTTTAGCATTCAAAGGGTTGCTTCAAATCTAGTTTTTGATTATTTCAGTGCTTTCAAAGATATAACTGCTCAAGTTCAAGCCACTGGAAATGGAACTTATACCATATCTGATCTCGATGTTTCCAATTTTATTGACTTTCACGCTCAAAGAAGTACGAATTTTGCTGGTTGGGCGCTAATTGTTGTTTATAAAAATCCGGATTTACCCTTGAATCAATTGAATGTTTATGATGGAATGCAAGCTGTTCCTGATGAAATAAATATTACCCTAAATAGTTTAAATGTTATTGATAATGTAGATGCAAAAATTGGTTTTTTGGCTTGGGAAGGTGATTCAGGAATTGCGGTAAATGAAACTTTAAGGATTAATGGTAATCCTATTGGTAATCCTCCGTTAAACCCTGTTAATAATGCATTTAATGGTACAAATAGCTTTACTAATTCCACTTCTTTATACAATATGGATTTGGATGTGTATCCAATTCAAAACAACATAACCGTTGGTGATACTTCTGCACAAATTCAACTTACTTCTGGGCAAGATTTTGTGATGATAAATGCCATTGTAACCAAATTAAACAGTCAATTGCCCGATGCAACGGTTGGAATTAATAACGTTGCAACGACTTGCGATTCGAAAACAATTATTGCTGATTATGAAGTTTCAAATTATTCTACAGCAATTTTACCTGCAAATACTCCTGTTTCTATTTATGCAAATGATGTTTATATTCGAACTATTTTCACGCAAACAATTATACCAATTGATGGAAATGAAATCGGGCAAGTAACGCTTATTATTCCAAATACAATAGCTGATAGTTTCGATTTGAAATTTGTTGTTGATGATAATGGTTCAGGTATTGGAATTGTTACAGAAATTAGCGAAATCAATAATAAATTTACTATTCCAGTAGTTCTAAGTCTTTCACCATTATTCAATTTATTACCTAATAAAGAAACCTGCAATGAAGGTTCTGGCAAAGGGACTTTCAATTTTTCGGATTATGAAGCCGAAGTAAAAGCAAATCCTTCAGATACTATTCTTTTTTATGATTCTTTATTAAACGCTCAAAACAGTACAAATCCAATTTTTAATACTTCCAATTTTGTAGCATTATCAACTCCAAAAACAATATACGTCCGATTAGAAAACGCAAATTGCTCAAGTATAACCTCTTTTATATTGGAAACAAAAAACTGTCCACCAATAGTTCATAATTTTGTTTCGGCTAATAACGATGGCACTAATGACACATTCCACATTGATGGTTTAAAAGACATTTTCTTGAAATATAAAATCTCAATCTATAACCGGTGGGGCACTTTAATTTGGACTGGAATCAATTCTTCTCAAGAGTGGGATGGATTTGCAACCAATGGAATTTTGCTTGACAATAAAGAAATTCCTGTGGGAACATATTTTTATATTATTGATTTAAACGACCCTGATTATAGCGAACCGCTAACAGGATATTTGTATTTAACGCGATAGTTTTTCACTAAAAATAACCCACATCAATTTCTCTCATTATATTTGTAGCATAATTTTTCAACACCTACTATTTTGAAACAAATCACATCCGTACAAAATCCATTTATAAAGTCGCTGGTACTTTTACAAGAAAAAGCAAAAGCCAGAAAACAATCGGGGACTTTTTTGATTGAAGGGCAACGCGAAATTTCTTTGGCAATAAAAGGCGGATATGAAATTGACACGATTTTGTTTTACCCAGAATTGATTTCTGAAATTGAAATAAATCAACTGTCAAAGAAGCCATTCAACTTGATTGAAATCAATAAAGAAGTGTTTGAGAAATTAGCCTATCGCGATACAACCGAAGGAATTATTGGAATTGCAAAAAGTAAAAATTTGAATTTATCAGATTTAAAACTGAAAGAAAA
Organism: Chitinophaga pinensis; assembly: GCA_945873505.1. Taxonomy (GTDB): domain Bacteria; phylum Bacteroidota; class Bacteroidia; order Flavobacteriales; family Flavobacteriaceae; genus Flavobacterium. The sequence goes on along the minus strand of CAMCDQ010000023.1, from coordinate 22,873 downwards.
TCCACTGATTTTGATAGCTGAAGCACCGGAAAAACCAGGGAATATTGGTGCATTATTACGAACGGCAGACGCTGCTAATCTTGACGCTGTGATTATTGCCAATCCAAAAGGCGATTTGTTCAATCCAAATGTGGTGCGATCAAGCGTCGGATGTTTGTTTACCAATCAAATTGCGACAGGCACGACATCTGAAATTATTGCGTATTTGAAAGAGCGAAAAATCAATTTTTATTGCGCTACATTGCAAGATTCAACGTCCTATCATACGCAAGATTATACTACGCCAACGGCTTTGGTTGTTGGAACTGAAGCAACTGGTTTAACTCAAGAATGGCGAAATGCAGCGACACAAAATATCATTATTCCAATGCAAGGTGAAATCGATTCTATGAATGTTTCGGTAGCCGCTGCCATATTAATATTTGAAGCCAAAAGGCAAAGAGGATTTTAATTTTTCAAGATTGGAATGGCATTTATAACACATTTATAATTCATCATTTGCACATCTCATTACTTATTCATAATTTTAGAAATTGAATGAAAAATAGCTATGACAGAAATTGAAATAGAACAAGAAAACAAGGCTATTGCCCGAGAATATAAAGAACTTCTCCGAATAAGTTATCAAAAATTAACACCCGAAGATAAAAAATTAATCCGAAAAGCTTTTGATGTGGCAGTTGATGCGCATCAGGTACAACGAAGAAAATCAGGTGAAGCCTATATTTTTCACCCCATTGCTGTCGCAAAAATTGTAGCTTCAGAAATTGGTTTGGGAGCTACTTCAATCGCAGCAGCATTATTGCACGATGTTGTTGAAGATACAGATATTACTGTTTTAGACATTGAAAAAATGTTCAATCCAAAAGTAGCGCAACTTGTGGAAGGATTGACCAAAATTTCAAAAATCCAAAAGGATTTAAACTCCTCGACGCAAGCAGAGAATTTTAGAAAAATGATTCTTACATTAAATGATGATGTACGGGTAATTTTGATAAAATTGGCTGACCGTCTCCATAATATGCAAACTATGGATTCGATGGAAGAATATAAACAGACCAAAATTGCATCGGAAACCTTATACATTTATGCTCCTCTTGCCCATCGTTTGGGATTGTATAATATAAAAACACAGTTGGAAGATTTAGGATTAAAATATACCGAGCCTAATGTCTATAAAGATATTGTAAATAAAATCAAAGAAACAAAAGAGGAACAGGACGAATACATAAAAAATATTTCTGAAGTTTTAAAGAAATCTTTGGATCTTGAAGGCATTGAATATGTTATTAAAGGGCGACCAAAATCAATTTATTCTATTCGAAGAAAAATGAAAGCTCAAAATGTGAGTTACGATGAAGTTTATGATAAATTCGCACTTAGAATTGTCTATAAATCGAATCCACACGATGAAAAATTTATCGCTTGGAAGATTTATTCGATTGTAACAGATCATTACAGACCAAGTCCAAGTCGGTTGCGAGATTGGATTTCCTCGCCAAAATCAACAGGTTACGAAGCACTTCACATTACTGTTATGGGGCCTTTGGGACGTTGGGTTGAAGTCCAAGTTCGAAGTGAAAGGATGGATGAAATTGCCGAAAAAGGATATGCAGCCCATTATAAATACAAACAAGGGGCAACAGAAGAAAGTGGATTGGATGTTTGGTTAAATCTATTAAAAGAAGCTATAGAAAATCAGGAAAAAAATGCGGTTGATTTTGTTGAAGATTTTAAGATGAATCTTTATTCCAAGGAAATATTCGTTTTTACTCCCACCGGAGAAATAAAATCATTGCCTAAAGGCGCTACATCGCTTGATTTCGCTTTTAGTATTCACTCTGCAATTGGAGTACATACAAGAGGAACACGTGTTAATGGAAAATTGGTACCGCTAAATTTTGAATTAAAAAGTGGTGATCAAATTGAGGTGATTACATCTGTCAATCAAAAACCAACACCGCATTGGCTGAATTATGTGACAACTTCTCGTGCAAAGACAAAAATTAAAAATGTTTTAAACGAAAATACGAAGAAAGTTGCCGAAGATGGAAAGGAGCTTTTAACTCGAAAACTTCGTCATTTAAAAGTCACTTTAAATGAAAAAACCATTAATGAAATGGTTAATTTTTTCAAACTTAAAACAAGTTTAGATTTATTTTACAGAGTTGGAATAGGCTCTATAGAAAACCAACAACTTAAAGATTTTGCAGCGTTAAAAAGCAATTCAATTATCAATTTCTTTAAGAATAAAATCAAAAGAGCACCATCTGCAAATACCGAACAAATTTCAAAAGAGGAAATTCATACCAATTATGACTTACTCGTTTTTGGTGCAGAGCAAGATAAATTAGACTATAAATTATCCGCTTGTTGTAATCCGATAGTTGGAGACGAAGTTTTTGGATTTATAACTATAAACGAAGGAATAAAGGTGCATAAAAAAGACTGTCCAAACGCTTTGAGTATGCAATCTAATTATGCATATCGAGTTGTAAAAGCAAAATGGATTGATTCGTCACAACAAGAATTTAAAGCCGTTTTGATAATAACTGGCATGGACTTTTTGGGGCTTACAAATGAACTTACAAAAGTTATTTCGAGTAATATGAACATCAATATTCAAAGTATTTCGTTAACAACAGAAGCTGGTTTATTCAATGGAAAAGTTGCTGTAATTGTAAAAAACAATAGTATTCTTAAGAAAATGATGGATAAAATTAGAAAAATTGACGGTATAGATAAGGTTACACGTGTTTATAAAAATTAAATTTTGAACATTCAAGTTGAAATATTTAAAAATTAAAATAATAATTTATCTTTGCAAGATATGACACTAATTTCAGTTGATAACAGTACGAATCAAGAAATTGTAAAAAATGTTTTTACATTATATCTCGAAAATAAAGGGCATAGAAAAACCCCTGAGCGCTATGCAATACTAAAAGAAATATACGAAAGTGAAGAACATTTTGATGTAGAACATCTATATGTCAAAATGAAAAATAAAAACTATCGAGTAAGCAGAGCCACACTTTACAATACAATAGAACTTTTGTTAGATTGCGGATTGGTTCGTAAACATCAATTTGGTCAAAACCAAGCGCACTATGAAAAGTCCTATTTTGACAAGCAACACGACCATTTAATAATGACAGATACGGGTGAAGTAATTGAGTTTTGCGATCCAAGAATACAAATGATAAAAAAAACAATTGAAGAAATATTTGATATAGATGTGCACAATCACTCTTTATATTTATATGGTTCAAAAAAGAAATAGAGAAAATTCTCAATTTAAATAAAAACAACACACAAACAACACACGTAATGACCGTAGATTTATTATTAGGATTACAATGGGGAGATGAAGGAAAGGGAAAAATTGTAGATGTACTTACATCGAAATATGACATAATTGCCCGTTTTCAAGGTGGTCCAAATGCAGGTCATACATTAGAATTTGATGGAATAAAACACGTATTAAGAACTATTCCTTCTGGAATTTTTCATAAAAATTCAATAAATATTATTGGAAATGGAGTTGTAATTGATCCTGTAGTCTTTCAAAAAGAAATTGAAGGCTTGGCGCGCTTTAATTTGGACATTAAAAACAAATTAATCGTTTCCCGCAAAGCACATTTAATTTTACCAACCCACCGTTTATTGGATGCTGCTTCTGAAGCTTCAAAAGGAAAAGCTAAAATTGGTTCTACCTTGAAAGGAATTGGACCAACTTATATGGATAAAACAGGTAGAAATGGAATTCGTGTTGGCGATATTGAATTAGAAGATTTCAAAGAACGCTACAGAGCCTTGGCTGACAAGCACGAAGCCATGATAAAATTCTATGATGTTGCCATTCAATATAATTTAGCCGAATTAGAAGTTGAGTTTTTTGAAGCCATTGAAGACTTGAAAAAACTTACCTTTATAGATAGCGAAGAATATTTGCATCAAGCTCAAAAAGCAGGAAAATCTATTTTATGTGAAGGCGCACAAGGTTCGTTATTGGATGTTGATTTCGGAACGTATCCATTTGTAACTTCATCAAACACAACAGCGGCAGGAGCTTGCACGGGTTTAGGAATTGCACCAAATAAAATAAAAGAGGTTTACGGAATTTTCAAAGCGTATACCACCCGTGTTGGAAGCGGTCCTTTTCCTACGGAAGATTTCGAAGAAGATGGCGCTACAATGGCAAGAGTTGGAAACGAATTTGGTTCGGTTACAGGAAGACAAAGACGTTGCGGATGGTTGGATTTAGTAGCTTTAAAATATGCAATTCAAGTGAATGGCGTAACACAATTGATGATGATGAAAGGCGATGTTTTATCTGGTTTTTCAACCTTAAAAGTATGTACAGAATACGAATATAAAGGTCAAAAAATAGCTCATTTACCATATAATATTGAACCTGAAAATGTAACTCCAATTTATAAAGAATTCAAAGGTTGGAAAGCTGATTTAACAGGAATGACAAATTATGACGAATTGCCAATTGAGTTAAAAGAATATATCGACTATATTGAAAAAGAAGTTGAAGTGCCAATAAAAATTGTTTCTGTTGGTCCTGATCGAAAACAAACAATTACAAAATAATAAAGGAAACGCTTTGAGAAATCAAAGCGTTTTATCTTTGAAATGGTATAAATATGAAAGAAACCAATTTATTTAAATCCTTTTTTGAAAGTGAAAAAGCTGGTGGAATCATCTTGATTTTCGCCACTTTATTTTCATTGCTTTTAGCAAATTCAATTTTTCAAACAGAATACCTTCAAATTTGGAATGTAAAAATTGGAAATCACAGCCTTATTCATTGGATTAATGACGGATTAATGACTATTTTCTTTCTTTTAATTGGTTTAGAATTAGAGCGAGAAGTCTATATCGGGGAACTTTCAACGCTAAAAAAAGCCGCTTTACCATTATTTGGAGCTTTAGGTGGAATGGTCGTTCCTGCACTTATTTATTTGTATTTTAATTTTGGAACTTCAACGCAATCTGGAGCTGGAATCCCAATGGCAACCGACATCGCATTTGCAATTGGAATCTTATCACTATTGGGAAATCGAGTGCCAACTTCTCTAAAAATATTCCTTACCGCCTTAGCTGTAATTGACGATTTGGGCGCAATTATAATTATTGCGGTTTTTTATACTTCTACAATTTCATTCTTGAATTTAGGAATTGCTTTGGGAATAATGGGATTTCTATTTGTGTTAAACCGATTGAAAGTCAACACTCTTTTTCCATATATTATTGGTGGTATTTTGATGTGGTATTTTATGCTAAATTCGGGAGTTCACGCAACAATTACAGGCGTTTTATTGGCATTTGTAATTCCATTTGGCGATGGAAAAAAAGATACTATTTCCTATAAATTACAACATTTTCTGCATGAACCAGTCGCTTTTTTGATCTTACCCTTATTTGCCTTAGCGAATACTTGTATTATTATAAATACCAATTGGTATGAAGGTTTATCACATAGCAATAGCATCGGAATTATCCTTGGATTAATACTTGGAAAACCATTAGGAATATGGTTTCTTTCCTATTTGGGAGTAACTTTAGGACTTTGTGTTTTGCCAAAAGGATTGCAATGGAAAAATATTTTCGGAGCAGGAATATTAGGAGGAATTGGTTTTACAATGTCCATTTTCATTACACTTTTGGCATTTGATACTGAGTCAGATATTGTAAATTCGAAAATCGCCATTTTAATCGCTTCATTTATTGCAGCAATATCGGGTTTTGTCTTTTTAAAATTAACATTGAAACCAAATAAATAAAGGCAATTACTTCAATTAATAAATAAATCATAATTTGCAGTAGCATTGCATCCTTTTTCTTAAATTTGGCAAAAAATTAAACCTTGAAGAAGCACCTATTTCTTATCAAAATTTGTATCATTCTATTCAGTTTCAATACGGTATTGGCACAAACACCAAAGAAAATCATCATTGAACATTCCGATTTTGCAGACATCAACCAACTTCAAATTCCCGATGCCGCATTACTTACAGGAAATGTTCGTGTGAACCACGACGGTGCCATTTTGACTTGCAACAAAGCCTATTGGTTTCAAAAAGAAAACTACATCAAAGCCTTTGGAAATGTGAAAATAATTCAAGGCGATACGCTCACAATGACGAGCAAATATGCCGAATACAATGGGAATATCAAACAAGCGTATGCAACTGGCGATGTAATTTTGAAATCACCAGATATGTCATTGGTTACAGATACTTTGAATTTTAATAGAAACAGTCAAGAAGCTTTTTATTCTACAGGCGGACTGATTACCAACAAAGGAAACACGCTAAAAAGCAAGTCAGGAAAGTATTATGTTGCCGAAAAAAAATACCAGTTTCTAACTGCCGTAACAGTAAAAACACCTGAAAACACAATAAAATCGAATCACTTGGATTATTATACAAATTCAGGGCATTCGTATCTTTTGGGACCTTCAACAATCATCGGAAAAGACAATAATATATATACAGAAAACGGTTTTTACGACACCAAAAAAGACATTGCTCGGTTGCAACGAAATTCCAAAATAGAATACAACAATCGTTTGATAGAAGGCGACAGCATATTTTATAATAAAAAAACAGGTTTTGCTTCGGCTACAAATAATGTGAAAATAACTGATACCATCAACAAAATTATAGTTAAAGGGCATTATGCTGAAATTTACAAGTTTCAAGATTCAGTTTATGTGACGAAAAGAGCTTTGGCAATTAGCCTTGTTGAAAAAGATTCCGTGTATATTCACGCTCAGAAATTGATGATAACCGGGAAAGAAAACAATAGAATTATTCGAGGTTTCAAAGACGCAAAATTCTACAAATTAAATTTAAGCGGCAAGTGCGATTCTATTCATTCCGATCAGAAAATAGCGCTAACAAAACTCATCGGAAAACCAATTCTTTGGAATTTTGAAAACCAAATGACAGGCGATTTGATGCATCTCATTGGAAATAATAAAACCCAACAACTCGATTCTTTGAAGGTGTTAAACAATGCTTTTATCGTTTCAAAAGACACCATTGGAACGGGATACAATCAGGTGAAAGGTCAAAATCTTTATGGAAAATTCAAAGATAAAAGTCTTGATAACGTTGATGTAATTAAAAATACAGAAGTTATTTATTACATGCGAAATGACAAGCAAGAGCTCATTGGAATCAATAAAAGTGTTTGCAGCAAGATTAATTTGACATTAGATAAAAATAAAATTGACACCCTAACATTATTTGAAAAACCGGATAGCGATATTTATCCTGAAAAAGATTTGCCTGAAAATGCAAGAAAATTACGCGGTTTTATTTGGCGTGGCGACGAACGAATAAAAACCAAAGAAGATTTATTTACGGCGGAAGAAAACGAAATGAACGACAAAATCATCAAGGAAAGCAACGCCAAAAAAGCCAAAGCAGATGTTCCAATGAAAGTCCGAAAAGAGACTTTGGAATATAAGGACTAATAAAATATTGCAGTAAAACCAGAATACTTTGAACAACGATTTCCTAAAATACCAAGCCCAAACGACACCCTACCCTCTCGGAATGGAGGTTTCGCATGCCATTGGGTCTTACATTTACGATACCAACAACAAAAAATACCTGGATTTTGTGGCTGGCGTTTCCGCTTGCACACTCGGACATCAACATCCGAGGGTGAATAATGCTATCAAAAATCAGTTGGATAAATATTCACACGTGATGGTTTATGGAGAATATTCTCAAAGTCCTGCAGTAGAATATTGCAAACTTTTAGCCGAACACCTACCGTTTCCATTAGAAACAACCTATTTGGTCAATTCAGGAACCGAAGCCACCGAAGGCGCATTAAAATTAGCCCGACGAATTACTGGCAGAAGCCAATTAATTTCGTGTCACAATGCCTATCATGGAAATACAATGGGTTCGATGAGCGTAATGGGATTTGAAGAACGCAAACAAATCTTCCGTCCGTTAGTTCCCGATGTAGATTTTATCACCTTCAATAACGAAGACGATTTACAGAAAATTACTACAAAAACAGCTGGGATAATTCTTGAAACCATTCAAGGCGGAGCTGGATTTATACAACCTTACGATGGATTTCTCAAAAAAGTACGCGCAAGATGTACCGAAGTTGGCGCCATAATGATTCTCGACGAAATCCAACCTGGTTTTGGACGAACAGGGAAATTATTTGGTTTTCAAAACTACGACGTCGTTCCCGATATTGTAATTATGGGCAAAGGAATGGGTGGCGGAATGCCCGTTGGCGGTTTCACGGCATCCCAAAAACACATGAATTTATTGAGCGACAATCCCAAATTAGGGCACATCACAACCTTTGGCGGCCACCCCGTCATCGCCGCAGCGTGTTTGGCAACATTGCAAGAATTGATCGAAACCTCAATAATGACGGACGTTTTGGCCAAAGAAAAACTTTTTCGCACGCTTTTGATTCACCCTTTGATTAAGGGAATCCGAGGCGAAGGATTAATGTTGGCAGCAATGACCGAAAACGCCGAAATTACCAACAAAGTAATCTTCAAATGTCAGGATAAAGGCTTGATATTGTTTTGGTTACTGTTTGAAAGTTGCGCCATCAGAATCACACCGCCGCTCACAATTTCAAACGAAGAAATTCAAGAAGGTTGTAAGATAATTCTTGAAGCAATGGACGAAATTTTAAACGAAAATTAGTTTTTTTGGAGCTATTCCTGCTGTCATTCCAATCCGCTTTGTTGCTTCCTGCCGAGCAACAAAGCGGGATTTTCCCTTCCACCTGCCGGCAGGCAGGTCAGGGCTAGGGCATTCAGGATTTCAAGACGATTATTTGTTAATTAAATTGTTCACAAAAAAAAGTACTTTCTTCACAAAATAAAATTAAATCCTATACCTTTATGGGAGGATAATTTAAATAAAATAGTATGCACATAAGCGACGAAGAAGAAGACTACAACTTATCCTTATCAAAATTTGAGTCAATGTTGAAAACCAACAAAGTACTCTTTTTTGATTCCGAAGAATTTGAAGAAATTATTCTTCATTACCTCGATATGGGAAAAGCTGCCTTGGCCAAAAAAGCCTTGAAATTAGCACTTGAACAACACCCAAAATCAACTGGATTAAAATTAGTACAAGTAGAAATGTTGGTCTATGAAGACAAACTCGAACAAGCAGAAAAATTGCTAAATGAGTTGTACGCAATCGAACCTACAAACGAGGAAATTTACATCCAAAAAGCAAATATTTATTCCAAAAGAGACAATCACGAAAAAGCGGAAGAATTATTGCAAATCGCACTTAAATATACCGATGATTTCGCTGATGTTTATAATTTAATTGGAATGGAGCATCTTTTTATGGACAATTTAGAATTGGCAAAAGACAATTTTATGAAATGTCTTGAAGAAGATACAGAAGATCAAACAGCCTTGTATAACGTGGTGTATTGTTTTGAATTTTTAGACCAAAACGAAGATGCGATTGTTTATCTTAACAAATATATAGACAAAAATCCATACAGCGAAATCGCTTGGCACCAAATCGGAAGGCTAAATTACGGACTAAAAAGATATGAAGATGCGCTTCGTGCTTTTGAATTTGCAACCCTAATTGACGATGAATTTTTAGGTGCTTTTATGGAAAAAGCAAAAGCTTTAGAAAGACTAAAAAAATACGAAGAAGCTATTGAAAGCTATACCCGAACCATCGAATTAGACGATGCTACTTCTTATGCATTACTCAGAATGGGGAAATGTTACGAGAAAATTGGAAACAAAGTTTTAGCACTAAAATATTTCAACAAAACCGTTCACGAAGACCCACTTTTAGATAAAGGTTGGATTGCAATTACTGATTTCTACGTTCGTCAAAAAAAATACCAAAAAGCCTTGTTTTATGTAAACAAAGCCTTGAGCATCGACAATCAAAATCGTTTGTATTGGAAACGATTTGCTGCTATAAACAAGGAATTAAATCTTTTTGAAGAAGCAGAATTTGGCTACAGAAAAGCAGTTGAATTTGGCGATTATCAATTGGATACGTGGTTGTTTTGGGTTGATATTCTTCAATTTTTAGGAGAATTTGATAGCGCAATACAAACATTATTACAAGCTTCAGAATACTTCCCAGAAGAGTATCAAGTTGAATATCGTTTGGCAGGATTGTACTTTATGATTCACGATGACAAAAAAGCAAAATTTCATTTAAGCAACGGACTTCGATTGAGTTTCGAAAACAAAACGCTTCTTGAAGAGTTATTTCCTGTGGTTTGGGCACGCAAAATGGTTCAAAATGCAATCAATAAAGTGGCAAAATAAAATTTAAATGGCAAAATACCAGTTTGGATTAGTTGGAAAAAACATCAGTTACTCTTTTTCAAAAGCACATTTTACAAAAAAATTTGAAGACCTAAATTTGTTAGATTATTCTTATGAAAATTTAGACTTTCAAGACATTTCTGAATTGCCCAATTTCCTAAAAAATAATCTAAATTTAAAAGGCTTAAACGTAACCATTCCTTATAAAGAAACTATTATTCCCTACTTAGATAAATTATCTAAAAAAGCGTCAGAAATAGGTGCTGTAAATACAATTCGCTTTACTAAAAACGGAAAATTAAAAGGATTCAACACCGATTATTATGGTTTTCAAAAAGCACTCGAACCACTGTTGCTGAGGCATCACAAAAAAGCATTGCTATTAGGAACTGGTGGCGCATCAAAAGCCGTGGCGTATGCTTTGACTCAAATGGGAATTGCCAATAAATATGTTTCCAGAACTTCATCAGGAAACGCCATTGGCTACAGCCAAATAACTGCTGAAACATTTGAAGAATACCAAATAATTATCAATTGCACTCCTTTAGGAACTTCGCCTAACACAAACGTGTGCCCTGAAATTCCATATCAATATTTCACTTCCAATCACATTGCATTTGATTTAATATACAATCCTGCAGAAACCTTATTTCTTCAAAAGGCAAAAGCACAAGGAGCCGTAATCAAAAACGGTTTAGAAATGTTAAAAATTCAAGCAGAAAAAGCGTGGGAGATATGGAAAATATGACTTCAAATTCTTAAAATTACTAAAAACCTCAATTTTAGCTTATAAAACTGTTTAATTATCAGAATTTCTTTGAATTTTGATTTCGCTTTTATTATCTTTCGAACTTTAAACAATATGAACCTTAAACATTTAAAAATGTTAGAAGAAAAGAATGATAACCTGTCAACAAAATTAGATGAGACAGATGGAAGTGTAGAGAATGTGACACAAGAAGTGGCTCAAACAGAAATTCAAGAAATTACAGAAACTACAGAAAATTTAGTTTCGGAAATGGAGGCATCTCCTGAAGAAATCGAAGAAATAGTTGAAGAAGTTGAAGAAGAAATTGTTGCTGATGAAATTGAAGAAGATGACGCTGAAATAATTGCAGAAAGTGCCCATGAAGTAGAAAATACAATTGAAGAAGAAACTGAAGCAATTGTTGACGAAAATAGTACTGCTATTGCTGCAATTGAAACAGAAAATGCTGCAGAAAATGAAGACGAGACTCTAAAAGACCGTCACGAAATTCCAATGTTGAATTATGAAATTCTGTCTATGGACGAATTAATAATTGAGTTAGAGAAATTGAGTGATGTTGAAAAAGTAATGTCAGTAAAGGACCATGTTGAAGAAATTAAAACTTCATTTCTTACAAAATATAACCATTTCATTGATGAGAAAAAAGAAGAATTTGTTGCTGAAAATCCAGAAAGCAAAGAAGAATTCCATTACCATTTGCCATTAAAATCTAAATTTGACCAATTATATTTTCTTTTTAGAGACAAAAAAAATGCACATTTCAAAAGCTTACAAAACAACTTAAAAACCAACTTAGAGTTGCGTTTGGCGATAGTTGAGGAACTGAAAGAACTTATTAATCCGCAAGCAAACATTAAAGATACTCTAAAACACTTTAATGAATTAAGAGAACGTTGGAAAAATGCGGGATCAATTCCAAAAGATAAATACAACCACGTTTGGAATAATTATCACTTTCACGTAGAGAATTTTTATGATTATTTGCATTTAGACAGAGAAGCAAGGGACCTAGATTTTAAACATAATTTAGAGCAAAAACAAAAAATTGTTGCCCGAGTTGAAGAGTTGGTTTTGGAAGTAGATATTAACAAAGCTTTTCGTGAATTGCAAGATTTACATAAAATTTGGAAAGAAGATATTGGTCCTGTTTCAAGAGAGCACCGCGAGGAAATTTGGAATCGTTTTAGCGATTTAACCAAACAAATGCACGATAAAAGAGAAGTTTTATTTGAAGCACAAAGAGGAACTGAAACCGAAAATTTAGTAAGTAAAAATGATATTATTGCTCAGATTGAAGTTTTAGCAACAGAGAAAGTGAATGTTCACAGCCAATGGCAAGGACAAATTGATAAAGTTGAAGCCTTGAGAAATGCATTTTTCGCTGCCGGAAAAGTTCCTGCTGATGTAAATGAAAGTACGTGGGCAGCATTGAAAACTGCGGTTCGTAATTTCAATACTTTTAAAAATTCATTTTACAAAGACATTAAGAAAGAGCAACAAGATAATTTGAATAAAAAAACGGAATTAGTGGCGAAAGCAAAAGCACTTCAAACAAGTGAAGATTTTGCAACTACAACGCCGTTAATGAAGCAAATACAAGAGGAATGGAAAATGATTGGACACGTTCCAAGAAAATATTCTGATGCAATTTGGGCCGAATTTAAAGCTGCTTGTAATCATTATTTTGACATATTAAAAGCACAGAAAACAGAAGTAAATGTTGAAGAAGTAGAAGCTTTTGAAAAAAAGAAAGCCTATTTGGAAACGTTAAGAGAATTTCAATTGATTGGTGAACACAAACCCGATTTAGATGCTATTAAATTGCATATTGAAAATTGGAAAGGTTTTGGAAAAGTACCCTTTACAAGACGTCATATTGAAGGAAAATTCAATAAAATATTGGATGCTTTATTTGAGAAATTAAGCTTAAGCAAAAAAGATACTGAAATGGTTCGTTTTTCAAACCGTGTTGGAAATTTATCAGATTCTAATGATACAAGAAAATTAGAAAATGAAAAGATTTTCTTAATGCGAAAAATTGAGGAAGTACAAAACGAAATATTCCAATTAGAGAACAATATTCAATTTTTTGCCAATACAAGAAATGCAAAGAAAGAAAATTCTATAGTTTTAGAAGTTCGTAAAAATATTGCTATTCATAAAGAAAGTTTAGAAGTTTGGAAAGATAAACTGAAACAAATTAGAAGTATAAAAGTTGAATAATTACTTTTAAAATAGTTCATAAAACCTCACAAAATGTGAGGTTTTTTTATGCTTAAAATTGAATATGATATCTATTTTTAAAATAAATTACAATTTTTTCGCCTCTTCCCAAAAAATTGAAATATTTGAAAATCATAGATTTTCAATTACAATTTTTTCGCCTCTTCCCAAAAAATATCCATTTCGGCAAGTGTCATATCCATTAATGGTTTTCCTAATTCAACCGCCTTACTTTCTAGATATTGAAAGCGTTTGATGAACTTTTTGTTGGTTCGCTCTAAGGCATCTTCAGGATTTACATTCAAGAAACGGGCATAATTTATCATCGAAAATAAAACATCTCCAAATTCAGCTTCTATAGTATCCTGATTTCCAGCGGCAACTTCTACTTGCAATTCTAGTAATTCCTCTTGCACTTTGTCCCAAACTTGATGTGGTTCTTCCCAATCAAATCCTACTCCTTTTACTTTATCCTGAATTCTACTTGCTTTTACCAAAGCAGGTAAACTTTTCGGAACACCTTCCAAAACAGACTTTTTACCTTCTTTTAATTTGAGTTTTTCCCAGTTTTGTTTGACTTCTTCTTCATCTTTTACAACTAAATCACTATAAATATGTGGATGACGATGGATTAATTTATCACAAATTTCATTGCAAACATCAGCAATATCAAAATCATTGGACTCACTTCCTATTTTTGCGTAAAAAACAATGTGTAATAACAAATCCCCTAATTCTTTTTTAACTTCATTCAAATCATTATCCAAAATTGCATCGCCTAATTCATACGTTTCTTCAATGGTTAAATGGCGTAAACTTTGTAATGTTTGCTTTTTATCCCACGGACATTTTTCTCGCAAATCATCCATAATAGTTAATAATCTATCAAATGCATCGAGTTGGGTTTGTCTTGAATTCATTGCTGTTTTGTTTTTGTAAAATTAAAAAATCCTGTCAAGATTATAGTACTTGACAGGATTAAATGTATGAATTATAACTATAATTTATTCTTTTTCTGCAACTACTTCAGCTTCGGCAGGAACTTCTTTTGAAACCAGACCTTTAGCTTGCAGCATATTGTACCAATTCACAATTTTCTTGATATCAGAAGGATACACTCTATCTTGATCATAATCTGGTAGTATTTCAAGAAAATAAGAGACTAATTTTGCGTTGTCTTCCTTGTGAGAAATCGCAGGTCCATTATCTTCTTTGGTAGCAATCGCTCTCATTATTTCCGTCAATGGTTTTTCTTCAGTATTGGTATAAACAGAAATTTCAGAAAGCAAACTAACATTACTTTTTAAACCAACAGTTACTTTTTTACCATCTAATAATGATTCTGCAACAAAACCTGTACGAGTTTGAACTTTTAAAGCAAATAAACCTGGTTTTCCTGCAATTGCTAATATTTTATCTAATGTCATTTTATATTAATTTGATTATTCTTTTATTTGATATGTATAAATTCTTAAAGTAATTATCTGCCTTTTTTATTGCAAAACTTCATTTTATAGTCTGGGCGCGCTTTTCCATCCATTATATTTTGAAGCTTTTTCTTAATTAACTGTTTTTTCAAAGAGGAAATTAAATCCGTGAATAAAATTCCTTCAATATGATCGTATTCGTGTTGGATAACTCGAGCTATCAAACCATCAAAAACTTCTGTTTTCATTATAAAATCTTCATCACAATATTCAATTGTAATTTTTTCATTTCTAAAAACATCTTCACGAACTTCAGGAATACTAAGACAACCTTCATTAAAACTCCAAATTTCGCCTTCTTCTTTAATCATTTTTGCATTGATGAAAGTACGTTTGAAATTTTTTAAAAGAATTTGCTCTTCCGTTGCTAATTCGTCATCTTCGCCAAAAGCTGAAGTGTCAATCACAAACAAACGAATGCTCATTCCAACTTGAGGTGCCGCAAGTCCAACACCACTGGCATTGTACATTGTTTGGTACATGTTGGCAACGGTTTCTTTCAAATTCGGAAATTCAGGAGTCAGTTCCAATCCTACTTTTCTCAGAACGGGATCGCCATATCCTACAATTGGTAAAATCATTTTATTTGTATTTTTTAAATCTTCGAAATAAATGATAAATTATTTTCGAAATAGTATAGTCCGCAAAAATAGCAAAAATAGAAATTGAAATCTGTTATAAAAGAAATAAATTTAATTCAAATCTCAACCATTTGTACTTTTATTCCATTTAACAATTCTTATCTTTGCTACTAACCCTAATAATATGCTGAAATTAATAAAAGGATTTCTAGTTGGAACTAATTTCACTAATGCTTTAAAAGCAGCAATTTCTGCAATAATTCCTGTTTTGATATTTTCTAAATTAGGATACTTAGAAATGGGTTTAACAATTGCCCTTGGAGCATTGTTTACTTTACCGAGTGATATTCCTAGTAATCTAAACCATAAGATAAAAGGGATTATTGTAACTATTTTATTTTTTTCAATTGCGAACTTATTAATTAATTTGACTTTCCCTTATCCAACACTTTTTTTTCCAACTTTTTGTATTCTAGTTTTTTCGCTTTCTATGCTCGCAGTTTATGGTCAAAGAGCCACGATGGTAGCATTTTCATCATTATTAATTATATCTATTTCATTTTCTCATATACATTCTGGTTGGGAAATGATTATACATTCTCTTCTATTATTATCAGGAGGCTTGTTTTACCTATTAATATCAATACTTTTTTACTATATAAATCCACATCGTTATACTGAATTACAAATCGAAAAATGTATTCATTTAACATCTAAATATTTAAAATTACGAGGCGATTTATGGGAATTAAATTCAGACAGAAAAGAAATTACAAATAAGCAATTGATTCTTCAAGTTGAACTTAATGAAGTTCATGAAAATATTCGAGAAATTCTTATTAGAAACCGAACAGATTATGGTTCATCTAATCAAAATAGAAAATTGCTTCTTGCTTTTATTTCTTTAGTAGAAATTATGGAATTAGCCGTTTCAACTTCATTTGACCATAATAAATTGCATGAAAAATTTGACGATCAACCAAAAGTTTTAAAAACTTATCAAAATTTAGCTTACAATCTTGCTAAAAATTTGAAAACTTTGTCAAAAAAAATTAGAAATAGAAAAAAAAATCCATCAAAAAATGATTTAAATGATGCTTTATATAAATTTGAAATTGCTATAAATGAATATGAAAAGAATTTAGGTGAAAATGCGTCAGAGGGAGTTCTTATGCTTACAAACATGTTGCATTATGCAGAAAAACAAGTTGGAAAAATTAAAAACCTCGAGAAAATTTTCACCTCAAATACAAAATTAAAAGATCTTAATGGAAGAGAAATTGAATTTCAAAAATTAATTACAAAAGACTATTATCCTTTAAGCACACTTGTCGAAAATTTGAGTTTTTCATCTTTAGCTTTTAGACACTCATTAAGAATAACGACTACATTATTAATAGGTTTCATAATAGGAAAATTTCTACCTTTTCAAAATGTTTATTGGATATTACTAACAATTGTAGTGATAATGAAACCTGGTTATGGACTAACTAAAGAACGAACATTTAATCGATTTTTAGGAACGATTATTGGCGGAATAATTGGTTTTTTAGTTTTATCAACAGGACCAAATCAATTAATTTTAGGCGCTTTAACCATCTTTTTCTTGATTTTAGGATTATCATTTAATCCATCAAATTATAAAATTGGCACTTTATTCATTACGCTACATGTTATTTTTATTTTTGCTATATTGAATCCAACCGATGGAGATATTGTTTTATACAGAATTCTAGATACTTTTGTTGGTGCAACACTTGCTATTTTGGCAAATTACTTTTTTTGGCCATTTTGGGAATTTTTAAATACCAATGAAAATATAGAAAACTCTATTAAAGCTATAAGAGATTATTTATTACAGATTTCGATATTTTATAATAATAAACAAGCTATCAATAGCAATTATAGATTAGCCAGAAATAGGGCATTTATAGAAATTGGGAACCTTATGGCGTCTTTTCAAAGAATGCTTCAAGAACCAAAATCAAAACAAAATAATTTACAGCAGGTTTATAAAATTACGGTTATTAATAACGCAATGCTTTCATCTGCAGCTTCACTTGGCACTTATACTCAAACGCACAAAACTACTGATGCATCCGAATCTTTTAATAGCGTTTTTAATAAAATAATATCAAATTTAGATCAGGCAATTGCTATTTTAAAAGGAAATGTTGATTCAAAAGATTTAGAAAACTTATCAAATGATAATTTAATAGAAATAAAAAAAATTCGTGTAAAAGAAAAAAGTGAAGAAACCGAAGTAGATGAAGAAGACCTTAAGATAAAATTACAAGAAACACAGATGGTAAAAGAACAATTAATTTGGTTGACTAATTTATCAGCGAATATTGTAAAAACCTCAAAATCATTGATGCAGTCATAATTTTAATATGGATTATCTCAAATAATCCTGAAGCATTATTGTAGCCGAAATTTCGTCAAGTAAGTCTTTATTTTGTCGTTGTTTCTTATTCAATCCGCTATCAATCATTGTTTGAAATGCCATTTTTGATGTAAAACGCTCATCGACTCTAACAACTGGTATTTCTGGAAAAAAACTTTTGAATTTCCTTACAAAAGCTTCAATTATTTCAGTGCTTTGCGAAGGTTCACCGTTCATTTGTTTGGGTTCACCAATAAGCACTTTAGACACTTGTTCTTTACTAAAATAATCTTTTAAGAAATTTATTGTGGTGGCAGAAGGAATCGTCGTCAATCCGGATGCAATTATTTGCAATTCGTCTGTAACAGCTATTCCAGTTCGTTTTTGTCCATAATCAATAGCGAGAATTCTTGGCATTTTATAAATATTTATACAAATATAAACAAAGAAATTTAACTTAATTAGTCGCTTTTGTTTTGATTCTATTAAATCTATAAAATTCCAAATTTTACTTTATAGTAAATAAACAAAAAAGTTATCTTTGCCTAAAAAATATCAGAAAATGAATACTTTACAAACTACTATAGAACAAGCATGGGAAAACCGTGCACTTTTACAGGAAAAAACCACAACCGATGCTATTAGAGAAGTTGTTGATTTACTTGATGCAGGCACTTTGCGTGTTGCCGAACCAAAAGGCGATACGTGGCAAGTGAATGAATGGGTAAAAAAAGCAGTAGTTATGTACTTTCCTATCCAAAAAATGGAAACTTTTGAGGTTGGAATTTTTGAATATCACGATAAAATCCCATTGAAAAGAGGATATGCAGAAAAAGGAATTCGAGTGGTGCCCAATGCAGTTGCAAGACACGGTGCCTATATTTCTAAAGGTGTAATTTTGATGCCTAGTTATGTAAACATTGGTGCATATGTTGATGAAGGAACAATGGTTGACACATGGGCAACCGTTGGAAGTTGTGCCCAAATTGGTAAAAACGTACATTTAAGTGGTGGCGTGGGAATTGGAGGTGTATTAGAACCCTTACAAGCTGCTCCCGTTATTATTGAAGATGGAGCATTTATTGGATCCAGATGTATTGTTGTTGAAGGTGTTCACGTGGGTAAAGAAGCTGTTTTAGGTGCCAATGTTTGCTTGACTGCTTCTACAAAAATCATAGATGTTACAGGCGATACTCCAATTGAAATGAAAGGTTTTGTTCCACCACGTTCGGTGGTAATTCCTGGAAGTTATACCAAAAAATTTGCTGCTGGAGATTTTCAAGTTCCTTGCGCATTAATTATTGGAACTCGAAAACCATCCACCGATTTGAAAACAAGTTTGAATGATGCATTAAGAGAGTATGACGTGGCGGTTTAATTGAAAACTACTTGTTGTTCTTTTGAATTTTAATCAATTTGGCATATTTCATATAGGAAAAAAATGCTTGAATTAAAGAAATTGTCAAACCATCTATTCCGTTTAAAAAACCTTTTTTAATAAAATAACATCGAAAAAAAGCGACTTTACCATTCAATATTGGTTTGAAAGCATTAATACGTTTTCCTTGATCATATAATTGTTGTGCATGCCAAGAAGAATATTGGTTTTTCTTAGCAATAATTTGCTCTAAAGATTCCCAACCATAATGTAAAATATGAACCGAGACTTTTTTCTCGTTTTTGGAAATAATTTTTTGATGAACAATAGAATTGGAAGGTTTTGCGGAGGATTTATTAAAGAAGCGCACTTTATGATCGGGATACCACCCCGCAAAATCAATTAATTTATCGCCAAGAAAATTTTTCACTCGAAAACTAAAAGCATCATAATTACCTTGCAAATAATTAGCATTCAAAATAAATTCCTCCGCATCCAAATCAAGAAATTCATCGGCATCAAGATTCAAAATCCAATCGTTTTTACAAAAAGGCAAGCCATGAGTTCGCTGTGGTCCATCGCCTAAAAAAGCTTGTGAAATTACAATTGCTCCTTTTTCCTTGGCAATGGCAACAGTATTGTCCTTACTATTGGAATCGACAATAATAACTTCGTCACAAACTTTGAATAGCGATTCAATACACTTTCCAATCATTTTTTCCTCGTTAAAAGTAATTACTAATCCGCTAATCGCCATTTTTTTCTGAATTTATTCGATACAAAAATATAACTTTTATAGCTATTTTTAGCTTATTTCTGAAATCGAAAGGAACGTTCTTCAAATAGTTTGTATTTTTACACATCAAAAATGATTATTGGAAATGAAAATACTTGTAATTCAGCAAAAAAGAATTGGCGACGTTTTAACTAGCACAATTTTATGCAACAATTTAAAACAATATTATCCAGACGCCACAATAGATTACATGTGTTATCCCAATTGTTTGGACGTTGTTTTGGAGAACCCAAATATTGATAATATTATTGTTTTATCAAATAATGTTCGGAAATCGTATCCCAAGTTTTTTCAATTTATTTTAAAAATGCGTGCCAATAAATATGATGCCGTTATAGATGCTTATTGCAAACTCGAAACCAATTTAATTACTTCGTTTTCTGGAGCTAAATATAAAATTTCTTACGATAAAGGGTATTCCAACCTATTTTACAATCATACCGTAAAACGTTTTCCGAATGGAACAAAATCGGAATTAGGATTAGCAATTGACAACCGATTATTATTGTTAAAGCCATTAATTGCTGAAAAAATAACCAATTTTAGACCCAAAGTTTTTTTAACGAAAAACGAAATTAATGAAGCTCAAGAATTATTGAATAAGTTCCAAATAAAATTGAGCGAAAAACCAATAATCATGTTTGGAATTTTAGGAAGCGAATGGTATAAAACCTATCCGTTAGAAAAAATGGCCAAAATTATTGATTTCGCGGTGGCCAAATTAAACGCTGAAATTTTGTTTAATTACATTCCTTCTCAGGCTGATGACGCCCAAAAAATATATGATTTTTGTGACAAAAAAACCCAAAAAAATATTCATTTTAATTTATATGCCAAAGGATTACGCCCATTTTTGGGACTTTTATCCCAATGCGATATGCTTATCGGAAACGAAGGTGGTGCGGTAAATATGGCCAAAGCGCTTTCAATTCCAACATTTTCTTTATTTTCGCCTTCGGTCGACAAAGAAACTTGGCAGATTTTTGAAAATGACAAAGAAAATGTTTCCATTCATTTGAAAGATTTAAAACCTGAAATTTATCAAGAATTTGATGAGAAATACATAAAGGAACATACTTTCAAATATTTTGACGAGTATCCTTTGGAATTGATTTTAGAAAAATTAGAAACCTATTTTGTAGCTTTAGGCTATTTGAAAAATTAAAGCGTATTCAAACCATTTTCGATTTTTACAACCTTATTTTTTCGGTTATATTCTCGAATTCTTCTATTTTTTTTCCAAATTTCAGGAGTAGAATATCCTCTTGCATGGTCCAAATGAACACAAATAGCACTATAACGAATTTGTTTGGAAAGCAAACCGTTATTGAACATTCTTTCTCCTAATTCCCTATCTAATCCTCCGTATTGCATATCGTGGTTGAAGCCATTTACTGCAATTATATCGCTTTTCCAACCAGAAGAATTGTGACCGTTCCAAGATTTTTTTGTAGGGGTAATCCAATTCATAAACTGAGCAAATAAAATACTTTGAGTTAATTTACTACTTTTGAAATTGGCTTTATAACCGTTCTTTTTAAGCCACGACAAACGAAAACAGTTTGAATTAATTATATCCATTTCAGATATTAATTTTGAAATAGAAAGGGGCAATTTGAAATATCCACCAGATAGAAAAAACCCTTTTTCTTGGTATTTCAAATGCATTTCAACAAAATCATTTCTGGGAATACAATCACCATCTGTGAAAAGTAAATAATCGGAATGGGAGGCTAGAATGGCTTTGTTGAGGATTTTCGACTTTTGAAAACCATTGTCTTCTTGCCAAACGTGAACAATTGGATATTTAAATTTGGAAGAAAATAAGGCAAGTAATTCCTGAGTTTCTGAAGTGGAACCGTCATCGGCAATAACAATTTCAAAATCACACTCGGTTTGGAAACTAAATCCAACCAGCACTTTCTGCAACCATTCAACTGCATTGTATGTTGTAATTATTACCGAAACTTTCATTTATTGTATTGAAAAGTGAAAATACTATTTTTTCATAACTATTGCTTCCAAAATTTCAATTTCTTTTTCAATCTTTTCTTTCTGTAGAATTTATATTGAAAATTAGCGGTCATTTTCCACAGCGTTTCACTAATAAGTTGTTCTGATTCACCTGAAATAATTGCATATTCATTGCTCATTATAGCAACCATTTCTTTTTTGGGAGTTAAACGGCAAAGGTTTTTCATTCTTTTTTCGAATGACATCGATTCGTGAAATTCCATTCGATTCAAATCGACCAAAAAGAATTCGTAGTTTCCATTATTGACTTTTTTAATGAGCGTATTTCCAGGAGAATGATCTAAAAACTCAATTCCTTTTTGATGTAAATCAAAAGAAAAACGAGTAAATTGACGTAAAATTATTTCGTTTTCGGGAAAATCTGGAATTTCTACCAATTCTCGAAAAGTCAAATCGCAATCCAAATGTTCGCTCACATAATAACTGTCTTTTAAACCTAAAAAAGTAGAATTTTCAAAATAAGCGATGGGTTGTGGCGTTCCAATTTTATTTTCTAACAAGATATTCGCAAATTCAAACGAACGTCTGGCTTTTGATTTTCTAAAATATTTATAGACTATTTTATTAATCAAATTAGGAACTTTGAATGATTTTATGTTAATAATACCATTATTGATTTCAAATATTTTTATTGCATTTCTATTACCACCGTATAACAATTTACCACTAGTGTCAAATGAATTAATTAAGAATATAATTTCATCTTTATTCAAAATTGAGTTTTCAAGAAAAGTATTTAACATTATTTATATATTTTTTACGCGAGCAACTGTTGCATATTGTAAAACTCTAATATCCATTTGCGAAAAAAAAGTAAGAAAATTAAAAAGTATTGGTTTTAAAGATCTAGATTTATTTATTCCTTCATGAATTAGTATTTCATATC
>CAMCDQ010000022.1 GCA_945873505.1 Chitinophaga pinensis | reverse complement strand
TTTTATAAGGATAAAACTCAACCTCATTTATTCTTTCTTGGGAAAAACTAACTAATGGCAAAGATAAATGAGAATCTGCTTCAGTATCTCCGTGCCCTGGAAAATGTTTCCCTGTTGAAAAAACGCCTTGTTTTTGAACGCCTTTCATCAATGCAATGGCGCTATTGGTAACATTTTCTTTATTTTCTCCAAAAGAACGAAAACCTATAATTGGATTTTTTGGGTTTGTATTGATATCTAAAACTGGTGCAAAATTGAAATGAACACCCAATCTTTTGCTTTCAAATCCCATTTTAGAACCTACTTTTTCTATTAATTTGGTATCTCGAATGGCACCCAAAGTCATATTCCAAGGAAAACGATAGGTTGAATCCAAACGCATACTCAATCCCCATTCTGCGTCAATTCCAATAAACAAAGGTAATTTAGATTTGGATTGGTAGCGATTGGTTAAATTAGCTTGTCGAATTGGTCCTCCTTGAAAAAAAATCAAACCTCCAATTTTTGATTCTTTAATAAGTTTGTCAATGGAATTTATATGTATTGAATCTTTATTGGAATAGGCTGCAACCATAAAGAGTTGCCCAACTTTTTCGTCAAAACTCATGTTATTGTAAATACTGTCAACCCATTGTTCTTCTGTTATTGATTCAGAAAAAAAGGGATTTTTGAAAGGTTTTTTTTCTACAAATAAATTGGTGTCAAATTCATTTGCAATTGGGTTTTTAGATTTTACGTGCTTAGTTGAAGAACACGAAATTCCAAATGCAATTAGCATTACAACTAAAGAAAAACGAAGTAGAACTGATTTCATTAAATGAATTTATTTAAAAAAAAAGCGACTGTGCCAACTATCCATTGCTGGAACTTCCCAAGATTCATTGTATTCAGCAATATTATTTATCAAATTATTAAAGACAATTGTATTTTCTGTAACCGCTTTGTCCTTTGCCATTTTTTTGAAATCAAGCAAGGTTTTATGTGCCACGTGTTCTCCTAATTTGAAAGTAACATTCATTTTATCCAATAAATCTACTTCATATTTCTGTTCTAAATTTTGAATAAATTGAACTGACGAATCTATAGAACATCCTGTTGCTGCTTGAACTTCTTGATTTACGGCAAGAATTATAAACCGATTGTATTTCAATTCAAATGACGCTTCCAAACTGGTTCCGTGTGCAGTCCAATTTTCAATAAACGCTTTTAAATCAACTTCTATTGCTGTAAATTCATCGTCAGAGAATTTTCTGTTGGATTGATAAATCCATATTTTAGATTCTTCAGGTAAATTTTCGAAAGGAATATACATGGTAATTTACTTATTAAATTCAGATTTATATAGTTACAAATCTTGAGCATTTGCAATTAGTTCGGCAATATCCATAACTTTAACATCGCCCTCTTTTTCTTTGTTTTTGATTCCGTCAGTCATCATTGTATTGCAAAAGGGACAACCTGCTGCAATTATTTCAGATTTTGTTTCCAAAGCCTCTTCCGTTCTTTCGATATTTACCTCTTTATTTCCTGGTTCTGCATCCTTAAACATTTGTGCGCCACCAGCTCCACAACACAAACCATTGGCTTTTGAGCGTTTCATTTCAACCAATTCTGCATCCAATTTAAGAATTAATTCCCTTGGTGCTTCATAAACATTATTGGCTCTTCCTAAATAACAAGGATCATGAAAAGTAATTTTTTTACCTTTAAATTGACCGCCTTCAATGGTTAATCGACCATCATCTAACAAAGATTTTAAAAATTCTGTATGATGCACCACTTCGTATTTACCACCTAATTCGGGATACTCATTTTTCAAAGTATTGAAACAATGCGGACAAGCAGTAACAATTTTTTTGGCTTCATAAGCGTTCAATACTTCAATGTTCATCATTGCTTGCATTTGAAACAAAAATTCGTTTCCAGCTCGTTTAGCAGGATCTCCTGTACAACTTTCTTCGGTTCCAAGTACAGCAAAAGAAACATTGGAACGATTTAATATCCTCACAAATGCTTTTGTAATTTTCTTTGCTCTATCATCAAAACTTCCTGCGCAACCAACCCAAAATAAAACTTCCGGTTGTTTTCCTTGTGCTAACATTTCTGCCATTGTTGGAACTACTAAACTCTCTGACATCTACTATTTATTTATTTGTGAAAACTCACAAGTTATCTGTTTTATTCGTGATGTTCATCATCAAAAACTTGAATGGTAACTTCTTTGTCAACTAAATCTGTAAATTTACCTCTGTATCTTGTTGCTTTAACTAAATGATTGTCAATCCAATGGTAGTTTCCTCCACGTGGTTTTCCCATTACCATTCCGTGGTATTTGAAACCGTGTTGCTTCAACCAAATTTCAGTATAAACTCTGTGTTCTTCTGTTCGTGAAGTAAAAAAGCAGATAATATGCCCTTCATCGTACCATTTATTCAAAGTAATTAATGCGTCAGGATAAACTTCCGCAGTCAACATTCTCTCTGGTTCTTCGTTTGGGATATCATCACAAATCGTACCGTCAATGTCTATTAAATAATTTTTTACTCCTTCTGGCAAAATTGGACTAATTGTGTGACCATTTTCTGATGCTGCTAGTAACTGCTTGTCTAAATCTTCTGAATTCATTTTTGTTGTGTGTTGTGTGTTTGTATTTAATTAATTTAAAATTCTTAAGAACGCTCTTAAACTCACCTATAAGAGAATTTTCATGTAGTTATTATTATTCGTTTTTCCAATTCAAACGATCTTGTTGATTGTATTGCCAAGGCGCACCGTTATTTTCAATATTGCTCATCATTGCATTTAAGGGCATTGGCGCGGCACTTTGTTCCATAACTAAATACCTTCTCATATCCATGATAATAGATAATGGACTAATATTTACTGGGCATTCTTCAACACAAGCATTACAAGAAGTACACGCCCAAAGTTCTTCTGGAGTTATGAAATCGTTTAATAATGTTTTGTTATCTGGTATAAAAACACCTTTATTGGCATCTATATTTTTACCAACTTCCACTAAACGATCTCTGGTATCCATCATTATTTTTCGAGGAGATAATTTTTTACCCGTTTGATTTGCAGGACAAACTGAAGTGCATCGACCGCATTCAGTACAAGTATAGGCATTTAATAATTGCACCCAATTTAAATCTTGAACATCACTAGCACCAAATTTAGAAGGAACTGCATTTTCATCAATTGGAGCTGTTGCATAAGGATCGACATTTGGATCCATCATCAATTTCACTTCTTTTGTAACCGATTCTAAATTATCAAATTGTCCCAATGGATTTAAATTGGCAAAATAAGTATTTGGAAATGCTAAAAGAATGTGCAAATGTTTTGAGAAATATAAATAGTTTAGAAATATTAATATTCCAATAATGTGCATCCACCAAACAGCTCTTTCAATCATCATAACCACTGATTCCGATAGTCCATTGAAAATTGGAGCTATAAATTGAGAAATTGGGAAAGAACCCACTTGAGAATAATGACCGAAACCTCCAGTTATATTTTGCAAATGTAAATCTGCTGCGTTCATCAATAGAAACAAGGACATCAGCACGATTTCAAAATATAAAATATAATTGGCATCGCTTTTTGGCCATCCTTTTAAATCAGAATGAACGAATCTTTTTAATTTAATACTATTTCTACGAGCATAAAAAACAAGTACTGCAACCAAAACTAAAAAGGCTAATATTTCAAAAGAACCAATTAGAATATTATAAAATGTCCCCAAAAATGAAAATACACGATGAGTTCCAAAAAGTCCGTCAATTATGATTTCTAATAATTCTATATTAATGACTACAAATCCAATATATACGATTACATGAAGTACACCAGCAATTGGTCTTTTGACCATTTTAGATTGTCCAAGTGCAATCATAGCCATATTTTTCCATCGAGACTTAGGATTGTCTGAACGATTAATATCCTGTCCTAACTTAATATTTCTGATAATTTTTCTAATATTAATAGTAAAAAAACCAAAGCCTAAAACTAATATAGTTGCAAATATGATACTGTCTAAATAACCCATGTAATATTAGTTTTTAGAATTTGAAATGGTGTCTTTCGGACTTGTATAAGGTTTGTTTTTCTTTCCAAAAAGAGATACATTAACATATCTCGTTGGGTTTAGCCTTACATCTTGAAGTAATAACTCCAATTCTTTTGAAGTTTTATCCAGATTATTATACAACGATTCGTCTTTTATCATTTTTCCGAAAGTTCCTTTACCAGATTGAACATCACTCATCAATTTATCAACATTAACAAGTGTTTTTTCAAGATTTTTAACTATTTGGCCTAAGTTTGCTTTTGCTAACGAATCGGAAATTTTTGTAAAATCAGACGATACTCTGTTTAAATTTGAAATTGTTCCGTCAATTTTACTTTTATTATCAGCCAAAATAGAATTTACATTTTTGGATGCTGCATTAAATCCTGCTAAAGTTTCATTTAAATTAGAAATGCTATTTTTTAAATTTTCCTTAGATTTTGTATCCAAAACATCATTCAAATTTTTTAATAGTAAATCAGCATTTACAATCATTTTTTCCACTTTATCTTGCAATGGAGTTAATTTATCTGCAACAAGATCGGTCAAACCTTTTTTAACGGCGCTTTTCAAAGTATCGCCAGTAACAGCTAGATTTTTATCTTCAAAATCAGGGATGATTTGTATTTGCTTTCCACCTATTAATCCAGGCTCATAAATAGCCACTATACTTGATTTAGAAAATGGAAACCCGCTTTTTATTTGAAGTTCAACTACTAATTTTCCTGTGGAATTTTGAAGTACTATTTTCGAAACTTTACCAATAACTAATCCGTTAATTGTTACAGGAGCATTCAATGCCAAACCTTCAACATTGTCATATTCGACAAAGATGGTTTTGTAATCATTTAACAAATCTTTTCCTTTTAAATAGCTATAACCCCATAAAAACAATGCAATAGACGCAATAACTAATATTCCGGTTTTAATTTCTTTAGTAATTTTCAATTTCAGATATTTTATACAAATTTAAAATAAAACTTTGGTTAATGTAGCATTATTTGATGGCATCTTTAACGGAAATACTTTTTCCGTTTTTAAAAGCAATCAAAAAGGCAGAATCGTAACCTTTTGATTTTGCATCCGATAAATACTTTTTCGCCTCAGAATAATCAGTTGTTTGACCATAAGTATATTTATATATGGTTCCGTTATAATCAGAATCAATGTTTTTCAGTCCTTTAAAGTTACTTGGGTCTAAATCCATTTTCTTACTACTTGCAGCAATTTGAACTTTAAAAACAACTCCAGTTTCATTTTGAACTTCTTTTACTACTTCTTTGGTGGTTTCTTTTTTGGATGGTTCTTTTTTTACCACCTCTTTAATTATTTTATTTTCTTTTTTAACGGGAGTTGTAGTGTCTTTGACAGGTTTTTCAATTATTTTTTTCGAAGGACGATCCTCATCATTTTCGATAGTTCCATTTCCAAAGTATTCTTTTTTGTAACTAATAATAGCTTCAGCGATGGCATTTGCTATTTCATTTTGTCCGTCTTCAGAATCTAATTTATCACCTTCTATTGGATTCGAGATAAATCCCATTTCAATCAAAACTCGCGCCATATACGCTTTGTGAAGTACCATAAATGGAGCTTGTTTAACACCACCGCCTCTTATTTTCTTTCCTAATGCTGAAAAAGAATCTTCAATTTTACCCGCCAAAGAAATACTATTATTTAAAATATCTTCTTGCATTAATGTCAATCCTATTAATGTTTCTGGGGAATTCGGGTCGTATCCTTCGTATTTTTGTTTGTAGTCTTTTTCTAAAGTAACCACCTCATTTTCTTTTTTTGCAGCAGCAAGGTTTGAAGCGTTTTTTGACATACCCATAACGTACGTTTCAGTTCCATCAGCAGCAGTATTTTTATTGGCATTGCAATGAATGGACACAAAAATAGTAGCATCTACTCTATTTGCAATGTTTGCTCTTTCAATAAGACCAATGAAAACATCTGTTTTTCGGGTATAATTTACTTCAAAATTAGGTTGTTCTTCTAATATTTTCCCCACTTTTAAAACTACCGCAAGTGCAATATTTTTTTCAACATGACCTTTATAGACTGCCCCAAAATCATGGGCGCCGTGCCCCGCATCCAATGTAACTTTGAATTTGTTGTTTTGACTAAAACCAGAAAAAGACAGAATACATAATCCAATTATGAGGGACGCTTTGTGTATATTAATTATGTACATAAATATTAAAAGTTAATTTTATTAGAACCTTGAGGCTATAAATTTATTATTTGACTATTTTTGACCGAAAATTATGTGTAGTTTTGAAATTTCAATAACTAAGCCATAGTTTTACAAAAATAGCATTTAAACCTTTGCATACAAACTTATTTAATATCGTTTTATTAGCTTTTTTCCTAACACTAGGTTCTGCTAAGTCGTATTCTCAAGATTTACCGAAAAAAACTACCGAAATTGCTCCAAAAATTGAGCCGGAAACATTAAATGTTAATGTAAAAGATTTGATAAAAGTTTCTGATACCCTAAAAAAAGATAGCGTCAAACCAAAAAAAGCACTTCTTGAATCTAAAATCAAAAGAACAGCTGTTGGTTATGAGAAAACAAATCAGAAAAACAAACAAATGACTTTATATGACAAAGCTGAGTTGTATTATCAAGATATCGAATTAAAATCAGGAATTATTGTACTGGATTATGAAAAAAATGAAATTTATGCAGGTCGTATAAAGGATTCTACAGGAAAATATACCCAATTACCCGTTTTTAAACAAGGTTCAAATGTGATTGAACCCGATTCAATCCGATTTAATTACAAAACAAAAAAGGCGTTAGTTTGGAATTCTAGAACTGAACAAAACGAGTTCAGAATAAAGGCCGAAATCACAAAAAAAGAAAATGATTCTGTTTATTTTATGAAGCGTGCGCGCTTTACTACTTCTAAAGATATTGATAATCCTGAGTATTATTTTCAAACAAGCAAAGTAAAATTTGTTCCCGGAAAAAAAGTTGTTGTTGGCTTTACGCACATGGTAATTGCCAATGTACCAACACCAATTTCTCTTCCATTTGCATTTTTCCCAATGTCTGAAACGAGTCAATCAGGTATTATTATGCCTACATTTAATGATACCAGATTAAGAGGATACTCGCTTCAAAATGGGGGATATTATTTTGCTTTAAGCGATAGTTATGATTTAGCACTTTTAGGCGATTATTATACCAATGGTAGTTATGCACTAAGAGCAGAATCAAGTTATGCCAAGCGATATAAATTTAGAGGTAACGTAAATATTCGTTTTGAAAACTTAATTTCAAGTGAAAGAGGCTACCCTGATTATTCGAAAAGTAACATTTATAATATTCAATGGTCGCATTCAAAAGATCAAAAATCGAATCCAAATTCTCGTTTTTCGGCTTCTGTGAATTTAGGGAGTAGCACGTATTTCCAGCAATCTATCAATCAAATAAATAATAATTCAAGGCTTAATAATACGTTAAGTTCTTCTATTTCGTATTCAAAAACGTTCAATTCCGTTCCTCAAGTAAATATGTCATTGAGTGCCACACATTCCCAAAACACGCAAACAAAATCCATAAATATGACATTGCCTTCACTTCAATTGAGCGTAGATCGAATTTTTCCATTTGCACCAAAAGAAGGAATTAAGAAAGGAATTTTAAAAAATATAAATTTACAATATTCTTTAAAAGCGGATAATCGAATAGAAACAACAGATGAATTTTTCTTTAAACCTCAAATGTTTAAAGAGGCACAATCAGGATTCCAACATTCGATCCCTTTGAGTACCAATTTTAAAATATTCAAATATTTTAGTGCTTCAACATCATTAAATTATAATGAAGTTTGGTATTTAAAAACTATTAAAAAGAGTTTTGATGTGGTTCAAAACAAAGTTATCGATACCGATATAAATGGCTTTGATGCCTTTAGAACCTATTCGTTCAATTCTAGTTTAGGGACTACAATATATGGAACGTTCAATTTTGGAGAAAAAAAACGGATTCAATCCATTCGACACGTAATACGTCCCGGAATTTCATTTGGTTTCACACCAAGCTTTGAAAAATATTTTGACACCTATGCATCAGATGGTAGCGGAACTATTATTAAGGAATATACACGTTTTGAAAAAGGAATTTATGGTGCTCCTGGACTTGGAAATTCAAAAGTGGTAAGTTTTGATTTAAATAACACATTTGAAGCCAAAGTTACCGATAGGGATTCAACAAAGACAGAGCCGAAGAAAATAATGTTATTGAACAACTTGAATTTCCACACAGATTACAATGCAACTTCCGATTCGCTAAGATGGTCACCTATGAGAATTAGTGGCGGAACTACTTTTTTTAATAACAAAATGAATGTGAATTTCGCGACAACTTTAGATCCTTATGCTATTGATAATTCTGGACGAAGAATCAATACTTTCAACATCAATAATGGTGGAAGTTTGTTTAGAATGACGAGCTCAAACATGACGCTTAATTATTCATTATCGAGCAAAGATGGGGATGATAAAAAGAAAAAAGAAAATGATCAAGGCGCTAGAAATGGTGGACGAACTGACGATTTATTCGGAACCAATACTGATTTCAGTGACAGGCGAGATAGTCAGTTTGATGATACGGACGATAAAGAGGACGCCGTCACCGAGTTTTTCAAATCTAAATTGCCTTGGGATTTAACACTGGCTTATTCCTTGACTTATAGTAATAACAATCGAGAAAATAAAATTGTTGGAAATTCTTTAATGGTTTCAGGAAATGTTGATTTAACTACAAAATGGAAAATGGGAATTTCTTCTGGATATGATTTTGTGCAACATGGAGTTACCTATACACAATTACGGTTTGAACGCGATTTATTGAGCTGGAGAATGGATTTCAACTGGCAACCTTTTGGAGACAATGCCTTCTGGGGTTTCTTCATTGGAATTAAATCAGGTGTTTTGAGTGATATTAAATGGGAAAAAAGAACAGTACCAGACAGACAATTAAGATAAAAATATATGAAAACAATAATTTACACCGATAAAGCTCCAGCACCAATTGGACCTTACAATCAAGCGGTTTTAGTTGATAATACCCTTTATACTTCTGGGCAAATCGCATTAAATCCAGCCACAATGGAATTGGTTTTGGATACTATTGAAATAGAAACAACACAAGTAATGGAAAATATGAAAGCGGTTCTAGAAGCTGCGAATATGACTTTTGCAGATGTTGTGAAAGCTAGTATTTTCATTTCTGATATAAATGATTTTGCAAAAATAAATACTATTTACGGAAGTTATTTTGATGAAAAAACGGCTCCCGCAAGAGAAACCGTTCAGGTTGCAAAACTACCTAGAAATGTAAATGTTGAAATTTCTATGATTGCAATAAAATAATAAAAAACCGTTTTTTATAGTACTATTTTGCTATTATCTAATTCAATAAATGAAATTGAATCAAACCGTCAATTGGTCTTCTCAATACATTTCCAATTGACAAACCATTGAATTCTAATATTTCTTTTAATTCTTCTTTGAGATAAAAAGCAATTGACCCAATAAAATGAACGGGAACTTCTTTGCAATTTTCATATTGCGTGATATAATTATCTACAAAAACTTGCATGTCTTTTCTAACCAACTTTTGACAATATTCCTCGTCTTTGTGTTGAATTAAGAACTTTGCAAAAGTTGCCATATAGGCATTTGGATTTGGTTCTTTATATAAATTATGTTTAATTACATCAGCTTCTAAATCGTATGCTTTTTCAAATTTATTTGCCAAAGCAGCTGGCATTTTACCAAAATAATAATCCCGAATTAATTGTCGTCCAAATTGGTTTCCACTGCAATCATCCATAGCAATGTAACCCAAAGATTGTACTTTTTGATGTAAAATAGTACCGTCAAAATAACTGCAATTTGAACCTGTTCCTAAAATACAAACTATTGCTTTTTCATTTTTAGGCGTCGTTGCATAAACCGCAGCATACGTATCTTCGTGAACCACTATTGCAGCATTTGGGAAATATTCTTGAAATACACCGTGCAAAAAATCTTTCATTCTATCCGTTCCGCAACCAGCACCATAAAAAAATAAGTGAGATACATTTTCTCTGTTTAGGGAAAGATCAAAACGATCATTTAAGCGAGAGATAATTTCTTCTTTTACAAGAACTTCAGGATTTAAACCTAATGTTTGTGTTGTAAACAATATTTTTCCCGCTTTATCTATCGAGATCCAATCGGCTTTTGTAGAACCACTATCAACTAATAATTTCATAATTAAAAGGTATTTGGCTTAAATAAGTTAGTCGAAAGTTTTAATGTCGTAAAGTCAAAAGTCTATAAATAGTAAAAAACTATTTAAAATCAGCGAATTACAATAAATTACATATTTTAAAATACGACACCTTATTACACTTACTACTTACATACAAAATCCCCAAACAAAATAGTTGAGGATTTTATTTTAATATTATTTTAAATTTGCAATGTGAACTGATAAATCAATCAGTTTGCTTGAATATCCATATTCATTATCATACCAAGAGATGATTTTGAAAAAAGTAGAATTCAATCCAATTCCTGCATTTGCATCAATAATTGAAGTTCTTGTATCAGAAACAAAATCTTGAGAAACTACTAAATCTTCTGTATATCCTAAAACTCCTTTCATAGTAGTTTCAGAAGCTTTTTTCAACACTGCCATTATTTCTTCATAAGAGGTTTCTTTGGCAACTTTTACAGTTAAATCGACAGCTGAAACATCAGTAGTAGGAACACGGAAAGCCATTCCTGTTAATTTTCCGTTCAATTCAGGGATAACTTTTCCAACTGCTTTTGCAGCTCCTGTAGAAGACGGAATGATATTCACACTTGCAGCACGACCACCTCTCCAGTCTTTTCTTGAAGGACCATCAGTTGTCATTTGAGTTGAAGTTGTGGCATGAACAGTAGTCATTAAAGCTTCAACTATTCCAAAATTATCATTTATTACTTTAGCCAATGGAGCCAAACAGTTTGTAGTACATGAAGCGTTTGAAACGATTAAATCAGTTGCTTTAGCAGTTTCGTGATTTACACCCATAACAAACATTGGTGCATCAGCTGAAGGTGCAGAGATAATAACTTTTTTTGCTCCACCTTTTATATGTTCTTGAGCAGTTTCGATTGTTGTAAAAAAACCAGTACATTCTGTAACTACATCTACTCCTACTTCATCCCATTTTAAATTTGCTGGGTCTCTTTCGGCTGTAATTCTGATGTGTTTGTCATTTACGAAAAGTTTACCGTCTTTAACTTCAACTTTTCCTGCAAAACGACCGTGAACAGAATCGTATTTTAATAAATACGCCAAGTGATCGACATCTAATAAATCATTAATTGCAACTACTTCAACATTATCTCTGTTGAATGATTCTCTAAATACAATTCTTCCAATTCTTCCAAAACCGTTAATTCCTAATTTTACTGTTGACATTTTTTTTAAGCTTTAGGCAATAAGTACAATACTTTATGCCGGTTATTTATAGATTAATTAATTAATTTTTTAGCTTAAAGCAAATACCTTAAAGCCATTATTCCATTTTATGTTGACATTATATCTGAAACCCTCAATAATTCTCTATCGATTTCAGTATTACCTTTTATGGCTTGTTCCAGTGGAGTTAACGTTATTTTGTCTCCCAAAATTCCAACCATATAATTTGTTTTTCCTTCTATTAATGATTCCACCGCTTTTACGCCCAATCTACTTGCTAAAACTCTATCAAAACAAGATGGCGAACCACCACGTTGCATGTGACCCAATACAGAAACACGAACATCATATTCCGGTAAATTTGCTTCAACATAATCTTTAAGTTCAAAAATATTTTTACCAATTTTATCTCCTTCAGCTATTACAACAATACTTGAAGATTTTCCTGATGCTTTACTTTTTTCTAAAGATTCTAACAAACGGTCTAATCCTAAATTTTCTTCTGGAATAAGAATTTCTTCAGCACCAGCTCCAATTCCTGCATTCAAAGCAATATGACCTGCATCTCTACCCATAACTTCCACTAAGAATAATCTGTTGTGAGAACTGGCAGTATCACGAATTTTATCAATTACATCAATGACAGTGTTTAATGCTGTATCGTAACCTAAAGTGTGACTTGTTCCAAAAATGTCGTTGTCAATAGTACCCGGAATTCCCATCACTGGAAAACCAAATTCACTATTAAAAACCTCTGCACCCGTGAAACTTCCATCACCACCAATAATTACTAGTGAATCAATACCTGCTTTCACTAAATTTGCGTGGGCTTTTTTTCTACCTTCAACTGTCATAAAATCTTTAGAACGAGCTGTTTTTAGAATGGTCCCTCCTTTATTGATAATGTTATTCACGCTTCTAGGTCCCAATTCCTTGAAATCGCCTTCTATCATACCTTCGTATCCACGATAAATACCAATGCATTCAATGTTATGATACGCACAAGTTCTAACAACAGAACGAATGGCAGCATTCATTCCAGGAGAATCTCCACCAGAAGTCAAAACCCCTATTTTTTTTATTTTATTACTCATTTTTTGTGTATTAAAATGTAAACTTACTATAATTCACTCTTTAAAAAAGTGGATTTTTTATTAAATTAATAATTTATTTAAATTCAAACGATTTCGTTGATAAGTTTTTACTAATGGATACTTACATCGCTATTTATATAGCATTCAATTTTAATTTTGACTATTTCGTATTAAAAAATCATTGTCAGAAATATAGCGGTTTTAATCGCCATCTTTATTCAAAACTCCTTCAATATCTGCTTTTTCAGTTTTAGTAGATTTGTTTTTTTTAGTTTTAAATATAATTCCGTCTGAAGGAATATCAGAATCCAATTGAGTATTCGTTTGAATTACTTTTTTAGCGGGAGTTTTTTTCTTGAAAATGGTATTTACCAATTCCTTAAAGGTGTCAAAATCTATTTCATATGAAATCCCTAATCCTTGCGTATATCCAATTCCTTGACCAATATAACTAACATCATTTTCCTTGTTAAATACTCTTAAATTGAGTGTTCCTTCTTCATTTACACGATATTGAACTTCAACATCGCCAACAATTGCTGATTGATTTATTCCGCCAACGGGAACTCCTAACTTACCATTAAAAGTAATTCTGTCATTAATTTTAGAAGAGACTGTAAGACCAAAACGAGCATCTGTTTCTGTTCCTGGTCGTTTGTCACCCAATACATAATCTATTCCTAAATTGAATTTTCCTTCATCATCTTGGAAAATATCATTGAACAACCCACTTGCTTTTTCAAACAAATTTCCAGTCAAATCAGATTGACTCACCCCAACTTGACTCAAAAAGCCACCTGATGAAAGCAAATATAAGGCTTGTTTTTGCCGAGTATCTTTATCATCTAATTTGTACTGAATTTCTGATTTTAGAACCGAACTTACGGTTGGAAAATTAATTGAAAAATCAGGTTCGGGATTGCTCAAATTCCCTTTTATTCCAATGACGACTTCAACAGGTACTTTTTTATTTAAAGAAGGATTTTCTAATAAAACTGCTGGATTTGCTGTAGTTTCATATACCGCCTCTAAATTCAAAATGGCACGAAGCGGATCACCTTCCCAAACAATAGAACCGAATTTTTTTACTTTAAATTTCTTATCAATAAGACCACCATATTTAAAATTGTAAGTTCCTTCATATACTTGGAAATCCCCAGTCATAATGAATTTTCCTAGAGTGTTTATTTCTAATAGTAGATTTCCGTTTCCACGACCTTTCATTCCGTGTCCTGAATTTCTATTTAAAATTACTTCAATTTCTGCATTTTGATTGATGTCTAAATTGAACTTTAATTCTAATCCGTTGTAGTTTCTAGTTTTATCAACAACCCCTTTCCCAAGATTGTATTTCTCTTTTGTTGTTAAAAAATGAATATAATCATTTGTCCCAACGGCATCCGCATCATTAATTGGTATTTTTATTGCTGTACCTTTTTCAGATTTCGCATCAATTTTTATTAACAACCCACTTGTAGGTCCACTTATAGAAGCGGTTCCGTCTATAAAAGCCGTTCCGAAATAGGCTGTATCTTCCCTATCTTGTGTATCTAAAGCTAAAAATCGATTCGATTTTATTTTTAAATCCAAAACCCAATCTGAAAATTTATTATGTCGAACCCTGCCATCTAAAATTCCTGTAGATTTATATTTAGAATCTATAATTGCAGCATTTCTAACAATAAATAAACTCTCAGTAATATCAACAACTGATTTATTTTCAAATTCATAATTCACATTCATATAGGGTATCGATATTCCAGAATCGTCCAAATACATTCTTCCGTTAACCTTTGGATCTGACAAAAGTCCTTCAATATTTGTACTTCCTGAGGCAAAACCTTTAATATTTGTAATTATGTCACCTCCAATTAAACCTAAAATACCTAAGTTAAATCGGTTAAACCTCAAATCTAAATTTGTTGTGGTTTGCTCATTTTCAATTGTAAAATCTCCTTTTGCATTGAAAGATTCTACATTTTCATTTTGAATTGAAGCGTTTACATAAAACTTTTTCAAACTATCATCGCCTGAAACATCTAAATTCAATTTACCTAAAACTACTTTATTTACACTTAAGCTATCAATGTACAAAGCTGCATTGGGTTGATAAATTTTGTTTAGTTGTTTCAAATTGACACTTCCATTCAAAATTCCATTAAATGTAAAATTTGGAATATCGGGTGTTAATTTGTTGATATCAATATTATTGAAATTTAAATTTAAATCTTTCGTATCCGCTCCTTTTAAAAAACCCTTAAGATCTATTTTTTGATTTTCGTGTGATAAAACAATATCATCAATTGTAAAATTCTTAAGTTCTTTATCAAATATAATTTTGTTTCGACTATTCTCATTTTCGTTTAAAAACCACAAATAATCTTTAAATTTTATCTCTGATTTTTGAACCCCAACAACATTATTATTTTGTTTATCAATCGTATGAAAGAGGTTTAATTTATAATAATCATCGGCTTTATTACCACCTTTAAATTCTGTTCTAATGTGTAGAGTATCTTTTTGAGTTACATTTATCAAACTGAAATCGGAAATCTTATAATTCTTAGTTTTAATGCTATCCATTTCAATATAAGCATTGTACAGAGGATTTTTATTGTCAACTCGAATATTTATCTTGTCAAAATAATTCTCAAACGCTGAAATTTGCGGCGAATTAAAATTGAATTTAAAATCGTTATTATCAGAATTTATAGAGCCTTGAAGTACTGTATTTGGTGCCAACGAAATACCCGGAAAGAAAACTTCGATGATTTTATTATAAACTGAAAAATCAAATTTCAAGAACTGCCCTTTTACCACTTTGTTGGGGAAATAATTGGCATAAAGACTTCCCAATGAATTTTCAATCATCTTTTGAAGTTGATCAATTTGAAATTTTCCAACTACTTTTCCTTGAACAATATCTGGGGAATTTATAGAAATAGTTCTAATATTATTTTCATCAAAACTGGATTTCAAATCAAAATCATCAAAATAATAAGTGTCTTTTACATTTTGGTACGAGGTGTTTTTAATATTTATAGCCCCTTTTAGATTGTCTAAATTGGTTCCTGCAACCTTAATATCTATAACGCCTTTGAAAACTGAAATAGAATCTGATTTTACAAAATTCAACTTTGCTAAATTGGCATAATCAATTTTTGCATTGAAATTATAATTGATATCTTTCTTTTCTAAATCGACCAATCCATCAAAATCCATAAATAAATTAGGATCATTTACATAAATTTTTCCTTTAAATAGTGGCTTTTTGAAATTACCATTGACAACAATATTCGTGTAATTGTAGCCTTTATAATTAATTTTATAAACATCCCCAGAAAATGAGGTGTTCAGATTTGCAACTTTAAAACCTCGACCATCAACATCTAAATTCAAAGTTACCATTCCTAAATCTTTCTTTGAAAGGAATTTTCCAATCTTGAATTGCTCTAAAATTACATTTCCAGAATAAGACGCATTATCAATATCATCAATAGTAGTCATCCTCAATTTTGACTGAATATTTCCCAAAGCAGTTGTCATATAAAAATCTGCATCGATAGTAGAAGTCGTGATTTCAGTTTTACCTCTCAAATTAAACTGCCCTAATTTACCAAGCGAACTCGGTAATTTTTTGCCTAAAATGTTAGGTAATAATGTTGTTAAATTTTTATAATTTGAAGACACTTTATTGAAATTTCCTTTCATATAAAAATCTTGCCCTTGCTTTCCAAAAAGGTTTCTGAAATTTACATTTCCTATGATTTGTGAATTATTTTGGTCAACCAAATTCAATTTGGAAGCGAATAAATCGTTTAAAGTCCCTCTGATAATTGACGTAAATTTGAAATGTTGATTTTTACCTAACTCTTTGTAAAAATGACGAATATCATTGGTAGCAAGCGATGCCGAATCTAGTTGAATATCAAATTGTACTTTATTATTAAAATCTACAAAATCTTTTCTGTCATAATTAAGAACCAAATTTCCTTTCAAAAAAGACTCTTTGGTTAGAATATTCAATTTTTCTAATTTGATATGTTTTAAAGTATAAGTGAACTTTCCATCCAAATTTTCAACAAACAATCCATGATGGTCTAAAAAAGACATTTTCATAATATTTGTGGTTACTTCGGGACCAAATATTTTAAAATTACTCAATTCAACATTGAGTTTTTTGAAATCTAAATCCTTAGGAACGCTATGGTTTTCATCTGTTAAAATAAAAGTACTATTTGAAATATAAACATTCTTAGATTTCATCAAAAACTTAGACTTTGAAGGCTTCCCTGAATCAAATAAGGCAACAAATTTATCAACATTGGAATCTTTTTCGCCTTTATAGGTTTTCAAATTAAAGTACAAACTGTCAATTCTAATTTCACCGAAAAGCAAATCGCCATTGTACAATTTTTGGATACTCAAAACATTTGATTTAATGCTTTTAGCTGAAAATAAAGTATCTTTTCGATAATCTTTAACTAATACTTTTTTAAGTTTCACGCCACCAAAAATTGAAACGGAAACCTGCTCAACATTAATATCTGCTTTGTACTCTTTGCGAAGCATTTCGGTGACATATCTGCCAATTTGGGTTTGAACTACTGGCAATGAAAGGGAAATACCAAGTACCAACAAAACTAGGATTAGTCCTAAGAGCGAACGAAATACTATTTTTTTAATTTTTTTGATACCTAATCTTGTTAATTACTTTATATAAATTTTATTTTGAATGTATAAACGAGAGCACCTTAAATAAAAATTCTTTAATTTTGGCTTTTCCTAACCAAATTAGGGAACGGAATGTCAAATATAATTCAAAATTTATGCCCTTTTATGCTTAATCAGCCTGTTTTTATACTTGCAATAGAAAGTTCTTGTGACGATACGGCTGCAGCTGTTTTACAAAACGATGTAGTTTTGTCGAACGTTGTTGCCAATCAACTCATTCATAATCAGTACGGTGGCGTTGTTCCAGAACTTGCTTCACGAGCACATCAGCAAAACATTGTTCCTGTTGTTGATGCTGCACTTCGCCAAGCGAATATACAAAAAGAACAGTTAACGGCAATAGCTTTTACGCAAGGACCTGGATTAATGGGTTCATTATTGGTGGGAAGTTCCTTTGCGAAATCATTGGCATTGGCACTAAACATTCCATTAATTGCTGTAAATCACATGCAAGCCCACATTTTAGCGCATTTTATTTCAGAAGAAGGATTTGAAAAACCGACCTTTCCGTTTTTGGCTTTGACTATTTCTGGTGGTCACACCCAAATTGTGAAAGTAACTGACTTTTTTGAAATGGAAATTATCGGAGAAACCACGGATGATGCAGTAGGAGAAGCGTTTGATAAAAGTGCAAAAATCCTCGGATTGCCTTATCCTGGTGGACCTTTAGTTGACAAATATGCACAATTAGGAAATCCAATAGCATTTATATTCACAAAACCAAAAGTACCCGGTTTGGATTTTAGTTTTTCAGGATTGAAAACCGCAATATTGTATTTTATTCAGAAAAAAGTAGCAGAAAATCCTGATTTTATTGCTGAAAATTTGAATGATATTTGCGCCTCAATTCAACAAACAATTATAGAGATTTTGATGGACAAATTGAAATTAGCTGTTAATGAAACGGGAATTAATAAAATTGCAATTGGTGGCGGCGTTTCCGCAAATTCTGGAATTCGAAATACATTGGCTGCAGCCGAAAATAAATACGGTTGGAAAACCTATATTCCAAAATTTGAATACACCACAGATAATGCCGCAATGATTGGAATTGTTGGTTATCAAAAGTTTTTATTAGAAAATTTCGAAACTTCAAACGTCGTTTCTAAAGCAAGAATTCAATTTTAATTTATATGCAATTATTCTATAATCCCAACATAAATCAAACTACCGATAGCTTTTCTTTTGACAAAGAAGAAAGTAAACACATTATTAAAGTAATGCGTAAAAAAGGTGGTGATATGTTATTTGTAACTAATGGTTTAGGATTTTTATTTAAAACGGAAATTGTTTTAGGTTCAGATATAAAATGTACCGTTAAAATTGTATCCATTGAAAAGTCAGAACAACCAAAATACCATTTGCATTTAGCGGTTGCACCAACAAAAATGAATGATCGATACGAGTGGTTTTTGGAGAAAGCTACTGAAATGGGCATTTCAGAAATTACTCCAATTATTTG
This sequence comes from Chitinophaga pinensis, assembly GCA_945873505.1. Taxonomy (GTDB): domain Bacteria; phylum Bacteroidota; class Bacteroidia; order Flavobacteriales; family Flavobacteriaceae; genus Flavobacterium. The sequence goes on along the minus strand of CAMCDQ010000022.1, from coordinate 14,581 downwards.
TGATCATTCGGAACGAAAGTTTGTGAAAAATGATCGTTTTGACAAAATACTGCAATCGGCAATGAAGCAATCGGTACAATTTTATTTGCCAAAATTAAACGAACCAATTACTTTTAAAGAGTTCATAAAACAAAAAAACGAAGGGTTACTTTTGATTGCACATTGTGAAGAAACTGATAAAAAATCATTGAAATCTGTAGTAAAACCAAATGAGAGTGTAACTATTTTAATTGGACCTGAAGGCGATTTCTCTAATAAAGAAATTGCTCAAGCATTAGAAAATAAATACATACCCGTTACTTTAGGAGCTAACAGATTACGAACAGAAACTGCAGCAATTGTGGCGTGTCATAGTATTGTTTTTATAAATGAAAGCCCCCTAACCCCCGAAAGGGGAATTAAAAGTAATGCGTAATTTGAAATCCATTTTATGAAAAAAATATATGTATTAGTTATACTATTTTCTTTAAATAGTTTTTCGCAAGAAATAGCGTTGTTAAAATACAGCGGAGGTGGCGATTGGTATGCTAATCCAACATCTTTACCCAATTTAATTAAGTATTGTAATCAGACAATAAGCACGAAGATAAATCCTAAAAATGCAATTGTAACCCCAAGTAGTCCTGATATTTTTTCCTATCCTTATGTTCACGCTACAGGGCACGGAAATGTCGTTTTTAGCCCTTCTGATGTTGAAAACCTTAGAAATTATATGACTTCAGGAGGTTTTCTTCATATTGATGATAATTATGGAATGAATGAATATATAAGAAACGAGATTACAAAATTGTTTCCCAATAATGCTATGGTAGAAATTCCTGCCAATCATCCAATATTTCAAAAACCAAATTCATTTCAAGCTGGGATTCCTAAAATTCACGAACACGATGGCAAACGCCCGCAAGCTTTTGGAATTTTCATAGACAACCGATTGGTTTTACTTTATACGTATGAAACTGATTTAGGTGATGGCTGGGAAGATGCCGATGTACATAATGACCCGTTTGAAGTTAGAGAAAAAGCACTGAAAATGGGTGCTAACATATTAAATTATATTTTTAATAATTAGTATAAATATAAATACTATTTGAATAGATCTCTCTTACATCCTGAAATTCAAAAATTTATTACTGCCAATATTGGTGCTGATAGTTCAAAACTTGCGCTTCAAAAAAACCCCTTTCCAGAAGTGAATTGGATTGCTATTTTAAACCAAATTGCCGCTAAAACAAAAGCAAAATATAAATTGCCAACGTTTTTTAAAACGGAGAATATCATTTATCCAAGTAAAATTTCAGTAGAGCAAACTTCATCAGAAAAAACAGCACTCTATAAATCTTCAATTGTTAGCGGAGCTACTTTAATTGACCTGACGGGTGGTTTTGGTGTTGATGATTTGTACTTTTCAAAAGTAGTGAAAAACGTTATTCATTGTGAAATTGATACAGAATTATCAAATAGTGTTAAATATAATTTTGAAATATTGGGTATTAGAAACATTCAATGTGAATTGGGTGATAGTAATTCTTATTTAGAAAAAATACAATTTAAATTGGATTGGATTTACATCGATCCTTCAAGGCGAAACGATATAAAAGGCAAAGTTTTTATGCTTAAAGATTGTTTACCAAATGTTACAGAATTACTGACTTTTTATTTCACAAAAACTGACAATATTCTTATAAAAACCTCACCAATACTAGATATTTCATCAGGTTTATTAGAGTTGTCAAACGTGAAATGCATTCATATTGTGGCCGTTGACAATGAAGTTAAAGAATTAATTTGGGAATTATCTAAGGGATTTATTGATAATGCAAGAATAAAAACCGTCAATATTACAAATGAAAAAACGGAACAATTCAGTTTTGAATTAAATTCAAATAATCATTTTTCAAACTATAGTTTACCAAAAAAATATCTTTACGAACCCAACAGCGCTATAATGAAATCGGGAGGATTTGATGAAATAGGCATTCAATACCAACTTGACAAACTACACCAACATTCTCATTTATATACTTCGGATGAAAAAATAGAATTTCCTGGAAGAATTTTTGAAGTTCAAAATGCTATTTCTTATGCTAAAAACGAAATGAAGTCCTTTTTAGAAAATAAAATTGCCAATATTACCACACGTAATTTCCCCGAAAGCGTTGAAGAAATTAGAAAAAAATGGAAAATTAAGGATGGAGGAAATTCATATTGTTTTTTCACAACCGATATGAATAACCATAAAATAGTTTTAATTTGCACCAAAATATAATAAAATGAAAAATTTACTTTTCTCAATCATTATCCTACTTAATTTAAACTTATTTGCTCAAAAACCATGCGATTACAGCGTAAATGTTAAGGATAGCATTGGAACTTATAAGGAAATCAAAAGTAATATTGTGCATGAACATGTTTTTGGAGGCACTTCAAGTTATGTTTTTTTTTCAGTAGCATTAACAGATGAAATGCCGACTTTGACCATTCAAATTATTCAAAAAAGCAAAGATTTTATAAAAGTAAATTGTTTGGATAAAAATTCTAAAGTCTTTTTACAATTGGATAATGGGAAAATTATAACTTTAATTGCTACTGATCAAGAAAACTGTGGATCACCCGTAAAAGATGATTTAGGGTATAATAACAGAATTTTATCTGGAGCTTTTATGTTTATTAAAGGTACATTGGAAGATTTGCAACATTCACCTGTTTCTTCAATGAGAATAAAGTTCACTACAGAATCTTTAGATTATATCTTTAAAAAGGAGTTTATTTCAGAACTTGATGGAAAAACTTATTCAGCTGGAAGTTATTTTATAGATTACTTACATTGTGTTTTAAATTAATCACATTTCCATTTGAAATTAGAAATAGGATCTAATTTCGCATTTTTCAAGTTATAATGCCACCATTCTGAATCAAAAGATTGAAAATTATAGCACAACATAATTTTTTTCAGTAGCTTTCTATTGTCCAAAACTTCCTTTGAAAAATTTTTATTATTGTGACTTGCTTCAATTCCAAAGTAGTCAAAAGAGGTTCCCATATTTAGTTCAACTCCATTTCTATCTACCAGAGATATATCTACTGCTCCACCTCTATTATGAATTGAACCTTTGGCAGGATTTGCAACATATTCAGGATTTTGAACAATTTCCCACATTTTTTTCTGAACATCTATTGGACGATAGCAGTCGTATAATTTTATTCTATATCCCTTTTTCATGAATTTTAGATTGGCTTTCACCAATGCTTTTACTGTTTTTAATCGCAAATAACATTCCACACAATCGTATACTTTTGCTTTCAAAAAATTATCAGTTGTAGCATATTTCATATCATAAACAAAATCCTGACAATAGTCCTTAAGATTAACAAACGATGTGTCATTTGCTACTTTTAAAGGAATTTTTACAGTAAGCGAACTTTCATTTCGAAGCGAATTAGAATTGCCTGCCCAAGGTTTTTGGTAAACCATATTTGGGTTACATGAAATTATAAGGAAAAATCCCAATAGAATACAACCTTTAATAATTGATTTCATAACAGTATAATTTATCCCAATGCCTTAATTAACAAAATTTCAGTTTTTCCTAAATTATTAAATATTCTTGAAATTGTAATGAAAAGCCTCTTTTTTATTGGTAAATGTAAGAAATTAAAAAGGTCAATTACTAAAACCATTAAAAAAGTGGGTTTAAGTATTAAGAATATTGACTCTTTTTCAAACTAGGAATAAAGCTTTTGAAAATTTTTTTGAGAAAATACCACAAAAAAACCTCTAGATTTCTCTAAAGGCTTTTGGTTCAAGTGAAGGCAGAAGGATTCGAACCTTCGACCGCCTGCTTAGAAGGCAGGTGCTCTATCCAGCTGAGCTATGCCTCCATTGCTCAATAAAAAAGTCGGGGTGGCAGGATTCGAACCTGCGGCCTCCTGCTCCCAAAGCAGGCGCGATAACCGAGCTACGCTACACCCCGTAAAAAAAATTAAAAAGCGGAGAGTAAGGGATTCGAACCCTTGGTACAGTTTCCCATACGCATGTTTAGCAAACATGTCCTTTCGGCCACTCAGGCAACTCTCCATCGAAGAACGTGTCTTCTGCTTAAGCGGTTGCAAATGTAACGTACTAATCTATATTTTACAAATTATTAATGGGATTTTTTAAATGTTTTTTAATTGTTAATTTAAAATCATTAACATTCAATTGCATAGCATTTTTAAAATTCAAATATTAGTTATCATTTATTATAAACTATAAAATAAACACTAGAAAAAATAAAAAAATTTCTGTTTTACAACCTTTTAAACAATAATAATCTCGGTTTTCTAATTTAGTATTTACTCAAAATGATTAAATTCGCAGTCTAAAACTAAAACAATGTTAAATAAAAAAGTTGTAATCGTATCTGCTGTAAGAACTCCAATTGGAAGTTTTATGGGTTGCTTGTCTACTGTAACAGCACCTCAACTAGGAGCTATTGCTATAAAAGGAGCCTTAAATAAAATTAATTTAGATCCAAATTTGGTCGATGAAGTCCTAATGGGAAATGTTGTTCAAGCTGGCGTAGGTCAGGCTCCTGCTCGTCAAGCAGCATTATTGGCTGGTCTTCCAAACACTATAATTGCAACTACAATAAATAAAGTTTGTGCTTCGGGAATGAAAGCTGTAATGCAAGGTGCGCAAGCAATTATGACTGGCGATGCCGAAATTGTAATTGCTGGCGGAATGGAAAATATGAGTTTAATTCCTCATTATATTCATCTTAGAAATGGATATAAATTTGGCCCTACCAATATGATTGACGGGATGCAAAGAGACGGATTATCGGATGCTTATGACAATAGTGCAATGGGCGTTTCTGCCGATTTATGTGCTTCGGAATATGAAATATCCCGTGAAGAACAAGATAATTTTGCAGTTCAATCCTACGAACGTTCGGCAAAAGCTTGGGAAGCTGGAAAATTTGATGCTGAAATAGTTCCTGTTGAAGTTACTCAAAGACGCGGGGAACCAATTATAATCTCTAAAGATGAAGAATTTTCTAATGTAAAATTAGATAAAATTCCAACATTAAACCCCGCTTTTACGAAAGACGGAACGGTTACAGCAGCGAATGCATCTACAATAAATGATGGTGCCGCAGCGGTTATATTAATGAGCGAAGAAAAAGCAATTGCATTAGGTTTAAAACCTTTAGCCTATATTAAAAGTTATGCCGATGCCGCTCAAGAACCAAAATGGTTTACCACTACCCCGTCAATCGCACTTCCTAAAGCATTAGCAAAAGCGGGCCTTTCTCTAAGTGATGTTGATTTTTTTGAATTCAACGAAGCTTTTTCAGTTGTGGGTCTTGCCAATTCAAAAATTTTAGGATTGGATGCATCCAAAGTCAATGTTAATGGTGGTGCCGTTTCGTTAGGACATCCTTTAGGTTGTTCAGGTGTAAGAATTATCGTAACTTTGATAAATGTTTTGGAGCAAAATAATGCAAAAATTGGTGCAGCCGCGATATGCAATGGTGGCGGAGGTGCTTCTGCAATTGTGATTGAAAGAGCGTAAATTATTTTAAATGATGAATTATAAATTTTAAATTTAAATAAAAAAAGCATGTTCGGAATTTGTAATTTAGCGATTATACCTTTAAGATTGGAACCAAACGACAGAAGCGAAATTGTTTCTCAAGTTTTGTTTGGAGAACATTTTGAAGTTTTAGAACAGTTAAAACAATGGTCGAAAATTAAATTACAATTTGACGATTATCAAGGTTGGGTTGACACCAAACAATATCAGGTAATTTCAAAAGAAGATTATAAAAACATATCCAAAGATGTTATTATTTTAAATGGCGACTTAATAGATTATATAACCGCTTCAAATAATTTTTTACTTCCAATTCCGATTGGCGCCTCACTTTCATTTCTTAATAACGAATCAGTAAATACGGCTAATTATGATTTTGATGGTGCGAAAGTTAATGGCATTAAACCAAAATCTGAGCTTATAAAAACGGGTTTTATGTATTTGAACGCTCCTTATTTGTGGGGTGGGAAAACTCCTTTTGGAATTGACTGTTCTGGATTTACGCAAATGGTTTACAAGTTGAACGGATATAAATTATTTAGAGATGCGTCACAGCAATCAAAACAGGGCGATGCTTTGAGTTTCATTGAAGAAAGTGAACCTGGAGATTTGGCGTTTTTTGATAACGAAGAAGGTAATATCATTCATGTGGGTATTATTATGGAAGACAATTATATCATTCACGCCAGTGGAAAAGTAAGAATTGACAGATTGGATCACTTAGGGATTTATAATGCCGAAGTAAATAGGCACACTCACAAACTTCGAGTAATTAAAAAAATTATATAAAAAAATCCCGACTTGTTTCAATAAAAAGTCGGGATTTGTTATAATCAAAAGTAAATCTTACTTTTTCATTTTTTCTTTCAAAGCTTTAGCTTTATCTGTCATTTCAAGAGCATTATAAACTCCTAAAAGAGTTTTTTCTGCTTCTTTATTATCAGCATCAAATTCCGTAACTTTTTCTAAATAAGGAATCACACTTTTATAAACATCTTCTCTTTGCTTTTTCAAAACATCATATTTCTTCATTTCGGCTGGTGAAGTACCCAACTTATTCATTTTTTCAATCAATGATTTTTCAGCATCTAATTTCAAAATCGCAAGGTTCAAATAGGCATTGGTATATTTTGCATTGATTTCAATTGCTTTTAAATAGTATTTTTCAGCATCAACCAATTCCTTATTGTTGTAACTAATAACCCCTAAATTGAAAACTAAGTCGGCATTGTTTGGGTTTTTATCCAATGCTTCAGAAATCAATCTTTTGTATGTTACCATATCATTTGCTTTCAAATATAAATCTGACTCAGTAATAATTAAAGAAACATCATCTGGACTTTCTTTACGAGCCTCTTGAATTGCAGCTTTTGCTTCATCTGATTTTCCTAATTCTACATAAATCAATGCAATATTTTTGAATATCTCAGGTCTTTTTGAAAGAATTTTTTCATCACGTGGTTTTTCGTGAGTTCCACCTTTAACATAAATATCTCTTTCTTGTTTAGAATTGAAAGATTCTTCTTTTTGGCTTTCTTTATTAATAGCGTACAACATTACTCCTTCTCCAGTGTAATTAACGTTTTTTAACTCTTGATAATATTGTAAAGCAAGTGAATAATCTTTTGCGTTTACTGCATAATTTGCAGCATAATACAATTTCTCAGCGTCTTTTTTATCCAATTCATACACACTAGCAAGTACTACTGCGGCATCTTTTAGTTTTGATTCGTTAGCAAGTGCTATGGCATAATTAACAAAAATTGATTTAAATGCATTTACTTTAACCTCAATGTCCTTTGTATAGAGTTGTTTTCCAGATTTTTTTTCAAATGCCAAAGTAGCATTCAAATTTGAAACTAAAAGACTTAAGTTTTCAGGGGAAAAATAATTCAATGCTAAACTTGGGTTTTTGCTTTTTTCTGGATCTGCCATTGCAGCGTTAAACTCTAAAATTGGAGCCATTGCTTTATAAAACCCAAAATATACTTTATCATCCTCTGAAGAAGTGGCTACTAAATTTTCGGCTTTTGAAAGCGTTGTTTTAAAGTCAGCAATATCTGATTCAGAATTTTTTTCTCTAGCATATATTTTTTTTAGCGTTTTCAATTCGTCTTTTTGAGCAAAAGTCGAAAATGACAACACTAAAGCTGATGCAAGTAGTACAAATTTACTTTTCATTTTTTTTATTTTTATGTTTATTAATCTTCATTTTCATCATCAGAATCATCATCAGTTTCTGAATCGTCATCGTCAGAAACATCATCATCGTCGTCGTCATCGTCATCGTCAGTAGTGCCTTCTTCATCTTCAAGAATTTCCAAAACCGGCTTCACTCTTTCGATGGCTTCTACTTCGATAACATTTCCATCTTCATCAAGAATTTCCTCAACTACATCATCTTTCATAACTTTAGTTACAGCTGCAATAGAATCATTTCCTTTAATGTTGATTAGTTTCACACCTTGTGTTGCACGTCCCATTACTCTCAAATCTTCAACCGCCATTCTAATTGTCAATCCAGATTTGTTAATAATCATTAAATCATCTGCGTCAGTTACAGCGTTAATAGAAATTAATTTACCTGTTTTCTCAGTAATATTAAGCGTTTTAACCCCTTTTCCACCACGGTTTGTAATTCTATATTCATCAATACTTGATCTTTTTCCGTAACCATTTTCTGCAACAACGAGTATTTCGCTACTCATATCATTCACAGAAACCATTCCGATTACTTCATCAGATTCATCTCTTAAAGTAATTCCACGAACTCCAGAAGCTGTTCTTCCCATTGGACGGGTTTTGCTTTCTTCAAAACGAACCATTTTACCAGATTTAACCGCAATCATAATTTGACTGTTTCCATCTGTTAGTTTCGCTTCTAATAATTCATCGCCTTCTTTAATGGTAATTGCCGCAACTCCGTTCACACGAGGTTTAGAATATTTATCAAGTGACGTTTTCTTAACTTGACCTTTTTTAGTCACCATTATAAGGTTGTGACTGTTGGTATATTCTTTATCTTTAAGATCTTGTGTACAAATAAATGCTTTTACTTTATCATCACTTTCAATGTTGATTAAGTTTTGTAAAGCACGTCCTTTTGCGGTTTTGCTTCCCTCTGGAATTTCGTAAACACGCATCCAGAAACATTTTCCTTTTTGAGTAAAGAACATCATATATTGATGATTTGTTGCCACAAACATGTGTTCTAAGAAATCTAAATCTCTTGTACCCGCACTTTTTTGCCCAACTCCTCCTCTATTTTGTGTTTTGTATTCTGTAAGGTTTGTACGTTTAATATAGCCTGCGTGAGAAATTGTAATTACTACATTTTCATCGGCAATTAAATCTTCAATACTTACATCGCCACCAGAATATTCAATTACAGAACGACGCGCATCTCCATATTTATCACGAATTTCAACAAGTTCCTCTTTTATTAAAGAAGTTCTTAAATTTACATCTGCTAATAATGATTTCAAATGCTCGATTAATTTCATCAATTCGTCATATTCAGCTCGTAACTTATCTTGTTCAAGACCTGTTAACTGACGCAAACGCATTTCTACGATAGCACGAGATTGAATATCTGATAATTTGAATCTTTCAACTAATTTTTCTCTTGCTTCGTCGGTGTTTTTTGAACTTCGGATTAAAGCAATAACTTCGTCAATATTATCTGAAGCAATAATTAATCCTTCTAAAATATGTGCTCTTTCTTCGGCTTTACGCAATTCAAATTGTGTTCTACGAACTACAACTTCGTGACGGTGCTCTATGAAATAGTGAATCATATCCTTCAAATTTAACATCTGAGGACGGCCTTTCACTAAGGCAATATTATTTACACTAAAAGAAGATTGTAATTGTGTGAATTTATAAAGGGTATTCAAAACTACGTTTGGCGTAGCATCTCTTTTTAAAATATATACAATTCGCATTCCGTTTCTATCCGATTCGTCTCGGATATTAGCAATACCTTCAATTTTTTTATCGTTAACTAAATCAGCCGTTCTCTTAATCATATCGGCTTTATTAACCTGATATGGAATTTCAGTTACAATGATCGATTCTCTTCCGTCAACATCTTCAAAGTTCACTTTGGCTCTCATTACAATTCTTCCGCGACCTGTTTTGAATGCTTCACGAACACCTTCATAACCATAAATTATTCCACCAGTTGGAAAATCTGGTGCTTTAATATGATTCATCAATTCGTCAATTTCAATGTCTGTATTGTCTAAATACGCTAATGTCCCATTGATAACTTCCGTTAAATTGTGAGGTGGCATATTGGTAGCCATACCAACAGCAATTCCTGTAGCTCCATTTATCAACAAAGTTGGAACTCGTGTAGGCATTACTTTTGGCTCATATAAAGTATCATCAAAATTCAATTGAAAATCAACAGTTTCTTTTTCGATATCTGCCATAATCTCTTCCGAAATCTTACGCATTCTCGCTTCAGTATAACGCATTGCAGCAGGACTATCGCCATCAACAGAGCCAAAATTACCTTGTCCATCAACTAAAAGATAACGCATGCTCCATTCTTGAGCCATACGAACCATCGCGTCATAAACAGAGGTATCTCCGTGTGGATGGTATTTTCCTAATACTTCTCCAACAATTCTTGCAGATTTTTTATGGGCAGATTTTGAGGTAATTCCCAATTCGTGCATTCCAAAAAGTACTCTTCGATGTACAGGTTTCAAACCGTCTCTAACATCAGGAAGTGCTCGTGATACAATTACCGACATCGAATAATCGATATAGGCTGTTTTCATTTCATCTTCTATGTTAATTGGAATTAACTTTTCTCCGTCAGACATATTCTATAGTTATATTAAAAATTATTTTGTTTCAAAAAATCCTGCTAATATAGTCTTTTTAAAATATTTTTAATGCAAATTCATAGATAAATTTAGATGATTTATTAACAAATTTATTAGCGAATACAGTTGATAAATTAATTCCTCATTTCTCTTTCATTATCAGATATTTTTTTGTCATTTAGCTGACACTAGTTATATAGTAGGTATGATTTTTGTATTTATTATATTAATTCACTAAATTTACATTAAGCAATAAGAATATATGGATGATAATTTTTCACCAAGAGTAAAAGATGTAATAACGTACAGTAAAGAAGAGGCCTTTCGTTTAGGCCACGACTTCATTGGAACGGAACACTTAATGCTTGGTATCTTGAGAGATGGCAACGGAACAGCCATTGATATTTTAAATAATTTATCAATTGATTTGGATTTTTTACGCAGAAAAGTAGAAATCCTAAGTCCCGCAAATCCAAGTAATGAAACCAACATAGAAAAGAAAAATTTGCACCTGACACGTCAAGCGGAAAGGGCCTTAAAGACTACTTTTCTTGAGGCTAAAGTATTTCAAAGTACCTTGATTAGTACGGCACATTTGCTTTTGTGCATACTTCGAAACGAGAATGATCCAACAACCAAGCTGCTGAATAAGCTAAAAATTGATTACGACACAGCTAAAGAACAATATCTAAATATGACACCAAATAGTAATGAAGGTGAATTCTTAGAAAATTTACCAAAAGCAGAATCTTATAATGAAGATTCAGGACAAGATGACAGTCTAAAAGGCGATAGTTTTAATAATCCCGCCAATAAATCAAATAAAAAATCCAAAACCCCTGTTTTAGATAATTTTGGGAGAGATTTAACGGAAATGGCTGAAGAAGGAAAATTAGATCCTGTAGTTGGTCGTGAAAAAGAAATTGAGCGTGTTTCTCAAATTTTGAGTCGCCGTAAAAAGAATAATCCATTGCTAATTGGAGAGCCTGGAGTGGGAAAATCTGCTATTGCAGAAGGTCTTGCTTTGCGAATTATCCAAAAGAAAGTATCTCGGATTTTGTTTAACAAACGCGTGGTAACCCTTGATTTAGCTAGTCTTGTTGCAGGAACAAAATACCGTGGACAGTTTGAAGAACGAATGAAAGCGGTAATGAATGAATTGGAAAAAAATGACGATATTATCCTTTTCATTGATGAAATACATACTATTGTTGGTGCTGGTGGAGCTACGGGTTCTTTGGATGCTTCCAACATGTTTAAGCCCGCTCTTGCACGTGGAGAGATTCAATGTATTGGCGCTACAACATTAGACGAATACAGACAATATATTGAAAAAGATGGTGCTTTAGAACGTCGTTTCCAAAAGATAATCGTCGAACCAACTTCTGTTGAAGAAACGATTACTATTTTGAATAATATAAAAAATAAATACGAAGATCATCACAATGTAACTTATACAGACGAAGCAATTGAAGCGTGTGTGAAATTAACAAACCGCTACATGTCTGAACGTTTTCTTCCAGACAAAGCAATTGATGCGCTTGACGAAGCTGGTTCACGTGTGCACATTACCAATATTGAAGTACCAAAACAAATTTTGGAATTGGAACGTCAATTAGAAGAAGTTCGCGAACTGAAAAATTCTGTTGTTAAAAGACAGAAATATGAAGAAGCCGCAAAACTTCGTGATGATGAAAAACGTATCGAAAAAGATTTGGCTATTGCCCAAGAACAATGGGAAGAAGACGCTAAAAATAATCGTATTTTAGTTACCGAAGATAATGTAGCCGATGTCGTATCTATGATGACAGGAATTCCTGTAAATCGAATTGCGCAAACTGAAAGTAATAAGTTAGCTAAACTTCCTGAACTTATTCAAAATAAAGTAGTTGGACAAAACGAAGCTGTAATGAAAATAGCTCGTTCTATTCAACGAAATCGTGCGGGATTGAAAGATCCAAACCGACCAATTGGTTCCTTCATTTTCTTAGGACAAACTGGTGTTGGAAAAACACAATTAGCCAAAGTTTTAGCCAAAGAATTATTCGATTCTGAAGACGCTTTGGTTCGAATTGATATGAGTGAATACATGGAAAAATTCGCAATTTCAAGATTGGTTGGAGCACCTCCGGGATATGTTGGCTATGAAGAAGGTGGACAATTAACCGAAAAAGTAAGAAGAAAACCATATTGTGTCGTATTATTAGATGAAATCGAAAAAGCGCATCCTGATGTTTTCAATATGATGTTGCAAGTTTTAGACGATGGTTATTTAACCGATAGTTTGGGACGTAAAATCGATTTTAAAAACACAATTATCATTATGACTTCTAATATTGGTGCGCGCCAACTGAAAGATTTCGGTCAAGGAGTAGGTTTTGGAACCGCTGCCAAAATTTCGCAAGCCGATGACAACTCTAAAAGTATCATTGAAAACGCACTTAAAAAAGCATTTGCACCTGAATTTCTCAATAGAATTGACGATGTAATTGTTTTCAATGCCTTAGAAAAACATGATATTGATTTGATTATTGAAATCGAATTAAAAAAACTATATGCAAGAGTAAAAGAATTGGGATACAATCTTAATTTATCAGATAGTGCCAAAGCGTTCATTGCCGATAAAGGATTTGACAAACAATTTGGGGCTAGACCGCTAAAAAGAGCCATTCAAAAATATGTTGAAGATGCTCTGGCAGAGGAAATAATTACCAGTAAAATTGTTTCTGGAGATGAGATTTATATGGATTTAGACGAAACTTCGCAAGAATTATTCGTGAATGTAAAGAAAGCACCAGAACCTTCAAAACAATAGTTTTTGATACTTTGAAATTCTTAAATAAACCCGCCTTGTTTTCTTAACATAGCGGGTTTAATCTTTAATACATTTCTGTAAATATATTAAAACAAATATTTACATTTGGAAAATATTAGAACTCTCAATTTATACATTATATATGTTACAAGAAAAAGTTATCGTTGGTAGTGAAGAATGGTGTTCGTTCCCAATATTAGGAATTCCCACGATTAAAGCACGTGTAGATTCTGGTGCAAAAACATCGGCATTGCATGCTATAAATATTGCTCCTTTTATTAAAGAAGGAGAAAATTGGGTGAAATTCGACATCAATCCGATTCAAAATAATGTTAAAACTATTATTCATTGCGAATCGAAATTGGTTGACAAAAGAATTGTAAAAAGTTCTAGCGGATTTAGAGAACAACGCTATGTAATTGGGTCGGAGCTTGAAATTGGTGGTAAAAAATGGGCGATAGAAATTACTTTGACCAATCGAGATTCCATGGGTTTTCGTATGCTTTTAGGTCGTGAAGCCATGAGCGGAAGGGTTCTTGTGGATTCTGAACAAAAATATTTATTGGGCGAGCCTACTTCTGATATTCTTACAGAATTATATAAAACCTCGGAAAAAGCAACTACAGGACTTCGAATTGGAGTTTTAGCTAGTAATAAAGAATTGTACTCCAACAAGCGAATTATGGAAGCTGGAGAAATGCGTGGGCACGAAATGCACTTTTTGAATATCAAGGAATGTTATATGAAACTTGATGCTACGACTCCAGAAATTCATTATCGTGGCGGTAGAATTTTGAATGATTTTGACGCTATTATTCCGAGAATTCGTCCGAGTATTACTTTTTATGGTTGTGCGTTGACGCGTCAATTCGAGGCTTTGAAAGTATATTGTTTGAATTCTGCAGCAGCGATTACGCAATCTCGTGATAAATTATATTCGTTGCAATTGCTATTGAATAATGGTGTTGATATTCCTACAACGGGTTTTGCAAATTCGCCTTTAGACACGAATGATTTGATAAAAATGGTTGGTGGTCCGCCATTAATCGTAAAATTATTGGAAGGAACTCAAGGAAAAGGTGTTGTTTTGGCTGAAACAAAAAAAGCAGCAGAAAGTGTAATTAATGCTTTCAAGAGTTTGAATGCCAATATATTAGTTCAGGAATTTATTAAAGAAGCCAACGGAAAAGACATTCGCTGTTTTGTAATTGACGGAAAAGTTGTTGCGGCAATTCAACGCGAAGCAATGCCTGGGGAATTTAGAGCCAACATTCATTTGGGAGGAACTGCGTCTGTCATAAAAGTTACTGCCGAAGAAAAGAAAATTGCCATTAAAGCGACAAAAGCTATGGA
>CAMCDQ010000021.1 GCA_945873505.1 Chitinophaga pinensis | reverse complement strand
ATATTAAATTTACCAAATAGTAAATATGTTAAATATAAAAATTACCAAATAATTAGTTATGAACAGAGAAGATTTAATAAAAATGGGTAACATGATTTTCAATAAGTATTTATTGCCAAAACAACATCTTCAAATTACTTCAAGGCAAGTTAATTATTGGAAAGAGCGTGATATTATCCCCTTTTTTAAAAAGGAAAAAAAAGGATTTATGAATATGACAGAAGCGCTTTGGCTATTAATAATTAATGAATTATCCAATATTGGAATAGACTCTAAAAAGTTGCAGAAATTATCTTATAATATTTGGATAAAACCATTTAATGAAAAATATGCTGATTCAGTTTTTAAAAACATACTTTCGAAAAATAAGTTAGAAAAAGTAGATAAGGAAACAATTGAACACTTTTTAGGATTTGAACCAATAATGATTGACCTTTTTAGAAAAGAGATTAATCCTTTTACTGACGCTTTTAAAAGTTGTTTGATTTCAAATAGAAGTATTGTGTCATTAATTTATTGTCCTAAGACAGGTGAACATTCTTTTAATTTCAGCAATGTTGGTTTAACCGCCGATTTGAACAATTTGTATTTTAGTGAAACCTTAATAGTTATTCCATTCCTACCGCTAATTTCAAAACTGGTTGGAATTGAAATTGGAAAGAGCAATACAGATTTGGAGTATTTATCTTCTATAGAAAACCAAATTCGAAGAGTGTTGTTTTTTGATAAGCCAAAGTTATTAGAAATCGAATTACAACAAAATGGTTCGGCAAAAATCACCAAAATTACTGAGGAACATAAACAACCTGAAGATTTAGCTAAGTTTTTCTTGACGAATAAACTGCCGTTAGGCTCTAAAATTATGATAGAACCAAGATCACAAGGCAACTATAAAATAACGATAAAATCAAAATAATATGCAAAATGTAAAACCGAATCGGTCCCTGAAATTCCAGCCCGTGAACATACAAATACGGTATGGGCCAAAAACATTTAGTTTCAAATGAAGCGGACTACTTTTTAAATTATGAAGAACTTATTAAAATAGTTCCAACATTAAAAGGCAAACTAGCACAGGAAAATTCATTTGAATTTTCAAAACAATTATACGAATTTACAAGAATAATTTACGAACAATACAAAAATGAAGAACAACAACTTAAAACTAAGTGATTTTAAAAATGCAATTGTTTGGTCTTACACTAGGGTATCCACTAAAGACCAATTTGTAAATAATGGGAGTATTGAAACACAAGTAAACAAAATTAAAGATTTTGCAAAAGAAAATCAATTAATCATTACCCAAGAGTTTGATGCAGAGTATGAAAGTTCTAAGCGAATAAACACGCAAAGTACACTAAAGGAGCTTATGGATAGGATAAAGAAAACTTCTATTTCTAAACGTCCAAAAATGATACTAATTTGGTCGCCAAGTAGATTTGGTAGAGCTGGAGCGGAACATATCCAACTTTTTGTGAAACTTAGAAAAGAATATAATGTTTTTCTGTATTCTGTAAGTACAGATAATCATACGTTTAACGAAAGAGCAGAAAATGAATTTTCAACTCAGCTACTTTATGCTCAAAAGGAAAATTTCAATCGTCAAGATACTGTTATTCCTGGTTTAATAAACGCATTGGAAAATGGTAAAGTATTTGGAAAAACTCCAAGAGGATACGACCATTATGGTCCACGAGTAAAAGACCCAATAAAAGTTCAAGCATTTCAAGAGATTAAGATAAGTACTGAAGGTCAATTCTTAAAAGAAGCCTTCAAATTAAAAATTTATAAATCTTACACCGATTCTGAAATTATACATTGGTTAAATTCAAAAGGAGTTCAATTGAGAAAACAAAGGATTTCTGAGATTTGGCGCAATCAGTTTTATACTGGAAGAATATTCAATTCATTGTTGGAAGGTAGAATAATTAAGGGGTCTTGGGAACCAATGATATCGGTTAAAGAATATAATCAATTGCAACGAATTCTCGAAGGGTCAAAGCAGTTTGGTGTTGTAAAGACTACAGGTAAAGAAGAAACTCCTCTCGTTCCAAAATTTGCTATGTGTTCCGATTGTGACGATACTATGACCGCCTATTTAAATAAAAGCAGAAATATACATTATTATAAATGTAATTCTTGCCACAAAACCGTGAATGCTGAAAGCACTAAAAGCTCTCAAAATGTTGGTCTAAATAACGAATTTAAACAGGTTCTAGACGAATTTAAATTTTCGGATAATTTAAAAGGTTTGTTTTCGGCTCAATTAAAAAAAATAATTGACAATGAACTGTCTGATTTTTCTGAGAAGAAAAGACTTGCTTCTTTGGAATTAAATAACCTGAAAGAAAGTTATGATAAAATGGAATATCGATATGCTATTAATGAAATTTCAAAAGATATTTTTGACAGACAAAGTAAAAAAATCAATGACGCAATTATTGAAAAAACAAAAGAACTTGATTTTTTACCAACAAAAATATCGAACAATGAAAATGCTACGAAATATTTTCTAAAAATCGTCCAAAACCCTAGTAAATTCTATGACTCTTTGGATTATAACAAAAAAAGAAAGTTCCAATATTTGGTGTTTCCAGAAGGGTTTCATTATTCGATCCAAAATAGAAAATATCGAACATCAAAAACCAATGCTTTATTCGAGTTAACTAAATGTATTTCAGATAGTTGTGATTCTGAAAAACAAAAAACCCATCCTCAAAAATGGGATGGGTCCTCTTTAGTAGCGGGAACAGGACTCGAACCTGTGACCTTCGGGTTATGAGCCCGACGAGCTGCCTACTGCTCTATCCCGCGATGTTTCGAATGCAAATATACAACCAAAATCGGAAATTGCAATAAAAATTTTAAAAAATGTTTTATTTCATCTATTGGGCTGATATGTTTACCTTTGCAAAAATTAAAAAGCAGTAGATGTCACACAAAGCAGGTTTTGTAAATATTATAGGGAATCCAAATGTTGGAAAATCGACACTAATGAACGCCTTCGTTGGCGAAAGATTGTCAATTATTACTTCCAAAGCGCAAACCACGCGCCACAGAATTCTTGGAATTGTAAATGGTGAAGATTTCCAAATGATTTTATCCGATACGCCAGGAATCATCAAACCCGCTTATGAAATGCAGGAATCGATGATGAACTTCGTGAAATCAGCATTTGAAGACGCAGACGTCCTTATATATATGGTAGAAATCGGCGAACAAGATTTAAAAGACGAATCGTTTTTCAATAAAATCATCCACGCCACCATTCCTGTTTTGCTTTTATTGAATAAAATCGATTTATCAAACCAAGATAAATTAGAAGAACAAGTCGCTTTTTGGGCGGCAAAAGTTCCTAATGCAGAGATTTTTCCAATATCGGCATTGCAAAATTTCAATGTTCCTGAGGTATTTGGAAGAATAATCGAATTATTGCCAGAATCGCCCGCCTATTATCCAAAAGACCAATTGACCGATAAACCAGAGCGTTTTTTCGTAAATGAAACCATCCGTGAAAAAATCCTCTTGAATTACAGTAAGGAAATCCCGTATGCAGTTGAAATTGTAACAGAGGAATTTTTTGAAGACGAAAATATCATCCGAATTCGGTCCCTGATTATGGTGGAACGCGAAACCCAAAAAGGAATTATTATTGGTCACAAAGGTGCTGCTCTAAAGAAAGTTGGGGTAGATTCTCGTGCCGATTTAGAGAAGTTTTTTGGAAAACAAATCCACATAGAATTGTACGTAAAAGTGAATAAAAACTGGAGAAGCAACGCCAATATGTTGAAAAGATTCGGATATAATCATTAGTGTTCAGCATTCAGTTTTTAGTTAGCAGTTTACAGCCGTTGCAATTACTGAATACTCAATACTGAATACTGTTAACTAAAAGAGTACCTTTGCAAAAAATTAAAATGCTTTATTAATTGTGTTTTTTAGAAATACTCTTTCGGCAAGTCTGAAATCTGAAATCTAAAATCTACAATCTAAAATCATAAAAATGAATAACATTGTTGCCATTGTAGGAAGACCAAACGTAGGAAAATCGACCCTTTTTAATCGATTGATACAAAGAAGAGAAGCTATCGTAGATTCTGTTTCGGGCGTAACCCGTGATAGAAACTACGGAAAAAGCGAATGGAATGGAAAGGAATTTTCTGTAATTGATACCGGAGGTTATATTCGTGGTTCTGACGACGTTTTTGAAGCCGAAATCCGCAAGCAAGTCGAATTAGCAATTGACGAAGCCGACGTAATTATTTTTGTAGTGGACGTTGAAGAAGGAATAACGCCAATGGATGATGCCGTTGCGAGATTATTGCGTAAGGTTACAAAACCCGTTTTATTAGCCGTTAATAAGGTCGATAACTCCATGCGTGAAAAAGATGCCATCGAGTTTTATAACCTTGGATTGGGAGAATATTACACTTTTGCAAGTATTTCAGGAAGTGGAACTGGAGATTTATTGGACGCCTTAATTGATGCTTTTCCGATAAAACCAGAACCAACACAAGAAGAATTAGAATTGCCTCGTTTTGCAGTTGTAGGACGTCCAAATGCTGGAAAATCAAGTTTTATCAATGCCTTAATTGGTAAAGAAAGATATATTGTTACCGACATTGCAGGAACAACGCGTGATGCAATTGATACAAAATTTGATCGTTTTGGTTTTGAATTTAACTTAGTTGATACCGCAGGAATTCGTCGTAAGGCAAAAGTAAAAGAAGATTTAGAATTTTATTCCGTGATGCGTTCGGTTCGTGCCATTGAACACGCCGATATTTGCATCTTGATTATCGATGCCACTCGTGGTTTTGAAGGACAAGATCAAAGTATATTTTGGTTGGCAGAGAAAAACCGTAAAGGCGTTGTAATCCTTGTAAACAAATGGGATTTGGTCGAAAAAGACACGATGTCAACACGGGATTACGAAGCTAAAATCCGAGAGGAATTGATGCCGTTTGTCGATGTGCCCATTCTTTTTGTTTCTGCATTGACCAAGCAACGTTTGCTAAAAGCATTGGAAGCTACGGTTCAAGTTTTTGAAAATAGAAAACAAAGAATTCCGACTTCAAAATTCAATGATTATATGTTGAAAGTCATTGAAGGCTACCCACCCCCAGCTTTGAAAGGGAAATATGTAAAAATTAAATATTGTATGCAATTGCCAACACCAACGCCTCAGTTTGTGTTTTTTGCTAATTTGCCTCAATATGTAAAAGAAGCCTACAAGCGTTTCTTAGAAAATAAAATCCGTGAAAACTGGGATTTCTCAGGAGTTCCAATCGATATTTATATCAGAGAAAAATAAGCTATGAGTCTCAAGAAATTGAGGTTTTTTATCTCAATAACTTCTTCGCTTTCAACTGAATAATAGAAGCCACAGTTTTGTTTTCGATTTTGCTTTCTAACCAAGAAATAATATCCAAATACAGAAAAGCACGTTTCTCATAAGGATGATTCTCAAATGTTTTCAAACGGGTATGTAGTTTTTTGAATTCTCCTTTCAATTGATGAGGAAAAATTGACCCTAAATTTTTCAAGAATTTAATCATTTCTCGTTGCACCTCGTGCAAGTCGTTCATCTTAATTAGAAATTTGTAAGTGCTTTTTAATTGTACTTCCAAATGATAATCCATGCCGCATTCATAATGGGCAACCAAACTCAAAACTCGTGCAAAACACATCAAATCTTCCCGCATGGACAAGTTTTTATTATCGATAATTTTCTTCAAATAGTCGATACATTTTCTGTTGTCGCCAGCACCAAAATAAAGACTTGCAATTTTGTAATAAAATACCATTACGTGGTGCTCATCTATTCGATCTTCGTTGATTTTCAAGTTTTTAAGTACTTCGTCAATTAAGTATTTTCCGCCCTCAAAATCGCCTTCTAAAAAGTGCAAATTGAATTTGCTATTGTAATAACATAAGAAATATAAGGATGTGGTATTGTCATTTTTGGGAAATTCTTCCTTTGAAATCGTTTGTTCCAATTGTTGCAAAACATCTTTAGAATACGATTTGTGTTTTATAAGATACAAACATTCCAATAAATAGCTGTTTCCTTTGATGTACCAAACAGGATTTAGATAAATCATTTGTGGCGTATCATTGAATAAATTAACCCATTTGCTTGCATATTTATAACAGGAAAGAAAATCCTGAATCAAAAAACTGTGCCATAAATGTGCTTTGTAAAGCCATAATTTTTCTCGAAATCCTAGTTCTTCAATTTGATATTCGGGCATTCTATTATTGAAATAATCCGTAATTTCTTGCATTTCCAAATCGCTTTTGGCATAACCCGATTTGAGCATAATGCTATAAAGCTGAAGGGAAATATTCGAAAGTTTGCTCGCAATTACATTTTGCTGACTCAATTCTTTGGCTTGAATAGAAAGTTCATCAGCTCGATCTCCAATACTTCGGGTGATGTATTGCGACTCAATAATTTTTTCCAATTCAACAATTTCAAAGGCAATATTTTTTTCTTCGTGTTCTAATGCAACTAATTTGGTCTTGTCTAAAATTTTCAAACTTTGCTTGTACAATCCTTTGTGATATAAAATAGTAGCAAAATCCAATTGTTCTCTAATCTGAATTCGGATGTTTTGATTCACAGGATTCAGCCTTAAACTCACCAATATTTGTTTGTATAAATGCGCTTTTAAATTCGATAATTGCAATTTGGTTACTATCTTACTTTTCAAAATATCCTCTTCATTATAGTCATTCATTTTATCCAAAAGATTGAAAAGCAATAAAAATTTAGCATCTACATTTACCCCTAATCGGTTTACGTAGAGTTTAAATTGCCTTTTTTCTGATTTAGAAAGAGAAGAAATGAGCACAAATAAATTATCTTTTGAAGCGTTTGCCATCGTAAAAAAAGTACTTTTAATTGTTTGGTAATCAGTTGTTTAATAGTTGTATTTTTTTGTTTAATACTGTAGATGAATGCAAACAAATGCTTTCAGAAACATTCACAATATATACATTCGTAACGAGATAATAAAATTAAGTTTTAAATCTATATGGATAAACAAAAAGTACAAATATTTGACACCACTTTGCGAGACGGAGAACAAGTCCCTGGATGCAGATTAAATACGGAGCAAAAGCTAGTCATTGCGCAGCGTTTGGACGAATTGGGTGTTGATGTTATAGAAGCAGGTTTTCCAGTTTCAAGCCCAGGAGATTTTAGTTCTGTTGTTGCAATTTCTAAAATTGTAAAAAATGCCACCGTTTGCGCTTTGACAAGAGCTGTAAAAAACGATATTGAAGTGGCTGCTCAAGCACTAAAATTTGCATTAAAACCTAGAATTCATACAGGAATCGGAACTTCTGATTCTCATATAAAATATAAATTTAACGCTTCAAGAAACGAAATCATTGATCGTGCTGCCGAAGCCGTTGCGTTTGCCAAAACTTTCGTTGATGATGTTGAATTTTATGCCGAAGACGCCGGTAGAACTGATAATGAATTCCTTGCACTAGTTTGTAGCGAAGCGATAAAAGCGGGTGCTACGGTGTTAAATATCCCAGACACAACGGGCTATTGTCTTCCAGAAGAATACGGTGCGAAAATCAAATATCTAAAAGAAAATGTAATTGGAATTGAAAAAGCAATCCTTTCTTGTCATTGTCACAATGATTTAGGAATGGCTACTGCCAATTCTATTGCAGGAGTAATAAATGGAGCACGACAAATAGAATGTACCATTAATGGAATAGGGGAGAGAGCGGGAAATACGGCTTTGGAAGAAGTAGTAATGATCTTACGTCAACACCCAGATTTAGGTTTGGATACCAATATCAACGCCAAATTATTATACGATACAAGCCGAATGGTTTCTGAAAGTATGGGAATGTTTGTGCAGCCTAACAAAGCAATTGTTGGTGCCAATGCTTTTGCACACAGTTCAGGAATTCACCAAGACGGAATGATAAAAAACAGTTCTACATACGAAATTATGGACCCAAGAGATGTTGGCGTTACAGAATCTGCTATTATTTTAACGGCAAGAAGTGGAAGAGCTGCTTTGGCATATCGAGCTAAAAAAATTGGATACGAATTGACAAAATTGCAATTGGACATTGTCTATAACGAGTTTTTGAAATTTGCCGACAGAAAAAAAGAAGTGATTGATGGCGATGTACATCAAATTATAAAAATAAGTAATATTGGAATTTTAGTTTAAAATGAATAAAAAAACACTATTCGATAAAGTTTGGGACAGTCACGTGGTTACAAATGTGCCAAACGGACCTCAGGTTTTATATATAGACAAGCATTTAATTCACGAAGTTACGAGTCCACAGGCTTTCGCCGAATTGGAAGAGCGTAATATTCCTGTTTTTAGACCCAATCAAATTGTGGCTACAGCCGATCATAATGTGGCTACCACAAACCAACATTTGCCTATTGTAGATGATTTATCACGAAATCAGATTGAAATGTTGACGAAAAATTGCGCTAAAAACGGAATAGAATTATACGGATTAGGGCACGAATACCAAGGAATTGTTCACGTAATTGCTCCAGAATTAGGAATTACCCAACCCGGAATGACGATTGTTTGTGGGGATAGTCACACTTCAACACACGGTGCTTTTGGAACAATCGCTTTTGGAATTGGCACAAGCCAAGTAGCACAAGTTTTTGCAAGTCAGTGTTTGTTGCTTGAAAAACCGAAAAGTTTGCGTGTCAATGTAAATGGAAAATTAGCAAAAGGCGTTCTTGCCAAAGATGTTATTTTATATATAATTTCAAAAATCGGAACCAATTCAGGTACGGGTTATTTCTGTGAATATGCAGGAAATGTATTCGAAGAAATGAGTATGGAAGGACGAATGACAGTTTGTAATATGAGCATTGAAATGGGTGCTCGTGGTGGAATGATTGCTCCCGACGATACAACTTATGAATATATAAAAGGGAAAAAATTCGCTCCTCAAGGTGCTGAATTAGAAACGAAAATTGCCTATTGGAAAACACTTCCAACCGATGAAGGAGCTGTTTTTGATAAAGAATATGATTTTGATGCAGCCGATATTGCTCCAATGTTAACCTATGGAACGAATCCTGGAATGGGAATGAAAATCAACGCTTCTATTCCTGTTTTGAATGATGCTTCTTTTGAAAAATCATTAGAATATATGGGTTTTGAACAAGGCGAACAGTTGTTGAACAAACCAATAAATTACGTTTTTATTGGAAGTTGCACTAATTCCAGAATTGAAGACTTCAGAGTGGTAGCCAAGTATATAAAAGGAAAACAAAAAGCGAAAAATGTAGTTGCTTTAATCGTTCCTGGTTCCCAACAAGTAGCAAAACAAATCAACGCCGAAGGGCTAACAGCAATATTTGAAGCAGCAGGTTTTGAAATTCGTCAACCGGGTTGTTCGGCTTGTTTGGCAATGAATGTCGACAAAGTTCCTGCGGGAGAATATTGCGTTTCTACGTCCAATAGAAATTTTGAAGGACGACAAGGACAAGGTTCAAGAACGCTTTTGGCAAGTCCGCTCGTGGCTGCAGCAACGGCAATTGAAGGAAAGATAATTGATATTACTTTACACTTAAATTAATATGGAAAAGTTTATAAAATTAGTTACAACTGCGGTTCCATTACCAATTGAAAACATAGATACCGATCAAATTATTCCTGCAAGATTCTTGAAAGTAACAGATAAAATTGGTTTTGGAAACAACTTATTTAGAGATTGGAGATTTGACGATAAGGATGAAATTATTACGTCATTTGCATTAAATGACAAAAAATATTTTGGCACTATTTTGGTTGCAGGTGATAATTTTGGCTGTGGAAGTAGCCGTGAACACGCTGCTTGGGCATTAGCCGATTATGGATTTAAAGTAATTGTGTCGAGTTATTTTGCAGATATTTTCAAAGGAAATGCTTTAAATAACGGTTTGTTACCAATATTGGTTTCGCCCGAATTTTTGAAAGAAATTACAACCATAATTCAAGAAAATCCAAGTACGAATTTATGTGTCAATTTAGAAGAACAAACTATTGCAGTTGAAAATTCTGCTTTGATTGCTCATTTTGAAATAGATGCTTACAAGAAAATTTGTATGATAAATGGATTTGACGATATTGATTTTTTAATCAATACTAAAGATAAAATTGAAGCCTTTGAAAAAGGGAAAATAACAGAAGTACAAGCATAAAACAGGGATGTTATGAAATTGAAAATCGCATTATTAACAGGAGACGGAATTGGACCAGAAGTTACAAATCAAGCCGTAAAAGTACTGAAAGCTATCGGAAAAAGATTTGATCATTCATTTGATTTTGAAGAAGCTTTAGTGGGTGCAATCGCAATTGATCAAACAGGAAACCCTTTGCCAGATGCAACAATTGCAATTTGTGAAAGTTCAGATGCTGTTTTGTTTGGAGCTATTGGCGATCCAAAATACGATAACAATCCAGATGCAAAAGTGCGTCCCGAACAAGGATTACTCAAATTGAGAAAAGTGTTGGGTTTGTATGCGAATATTCGCCCAATAAAAGCGTATGAAACATTGATTGACAAATCGCCATTAAAACGCTACATCATTGAAGGAACAGATATGGTTATTTATCGGGAACTCACAGGTGGAATTTATTTTGGCGAGAAAAAATTAAGTGCTGACGGAACAGTAGCGTCTGATTTGTGTGAATATTCTCAAATGGAAATTGAACGAATTGCACATTTAGCATTTAAATCGGCATTGACAAGAAGAAAGAAAGTCACACTTGTTGACAAAGCAAATGTTCTTGAAACTTCAAGATTATGGCGTCGAGTGGTAACCAATATCGCTAAAGAATATCCAGAAGTAGCTCTTGATTTTCTATTTGTAGATAACGCAGCAATGCAAATGATTTTGAACCCAAAACAATTTGATGTTATTCTTACCGAAAATTTATTTGGAGATATTATCTCAGATGAAGGAAGTGTAATTGGTGGTTCGATAGGATTATTGGCTTCTGCATCGGTAGGTGATAAATGCGCTATGTTTGAACCCATTCACGGTTCATATCCACAAGCAACAGGAAAGGATATTGCCAATCCAATTGCTGCAATTTTGAGTGCTGCAATGTTATTGGATCATTTTGGGCTTTTTGCTGAATCGGAAAGTATTAAAAAAGCAGTCGAAAAAGCATTGGAATTCAATATCGTAACACCCGATTTGAATGCCATTAGAAATTATGGAACCAATTATGTAGGAGATGCAATTGCAAGTACCATTGTAAATAGTGAAGAATCAAATGGTTATATCAATCACGAAAATATAAATTTGGGAAAATCCATATTTTTTTAAAAATAGTTTTAGTTAGTTTTAGTTTTTTAGGGGAAAGGAGTCTTGAGCAATCAAGGCTCTTTTTTTGGCTGGTATTTAAAAAATATTTTACCATCCACCTCCCGAACCACCTCCCGAGAATCCACCGCCGCCGAAGCCACCGCCAAATCCGCCGCCGCCTCCTGATGAGCCACCGCCAAATCCACCAGAACCTCGTCCGCCTGCTAAACTACTCAAGATAATAATATCTAAAAAGCTCGGACCGCCGTTTGAACTGCCAGAATTTCCTCCATTTTTTTTGCTTCTAGAAATTAGTGCTAAAATAATGATTACTATAATAATTAGGGGTAAAGCTGGAAATCCTTCTTTCTTATTTTCATTTCTTTTTCCTTTGTATTTTCCTTTACAAACATCAATTATTGCAGTTGTTCCGTTGTCTAAGCCACTATAATAATTTCCAGCTTTGAATTCTGGGACTATAATATTTCTTGTAATTTCTCCTCCAATACCAGCCGAAAGTCGGTCTTCAAGTCCATAACCTGCTGAAATCCATATTTTTCTTTCGGCTTTTGCCATTAGAATAAGAACTCCGTTATCGTTTTTTGATGTCCCACCAATTCCCCAGGTTTGTCCCCATTTTGGAGTCAAAATCCCAATGTCTTCTCCTTTTAAACTTTCAATCGTTATCACAACAATTTGCGTTGTGGTAGAATCAGAATACCGAACAAGTTTCTCTTCTAATTGGGCTTTTTCAGTAGCGCTCAAAACATTGGCATAATCGTAAACAGAAGTCTGAAATTCTGGTTTTTCGGGTATCGTAAATTGCCCAAAACTGATTTGTGTAAAAAATATACAAACAATAATTTTTAGAAAAACCGGAATATTAATTTTGTATAAAGCCATTATCCTTTTGAAATTTCGTTTGACAATTCGTTTGTATCTCCCGCTTCGTATGGAAAATAGGTACTTAATTTATTCCCAGCTTTAACAATCCCGTCAATCAAACCTTGCTTGAAATTACCATTTTTGAATTGACCCGCCATTGCATTTTTTGTGCTTTCCCAAAAATCATCCCCGACAATATCGTGAATCCCCTTGTCACCGCAAATTACAAATGTCTTATCATCTACAGCCAAATAAATCAAAACCCCATTTTTGAGGTCTGTTTGGTGCATTTTTAATTCTTCAAAAACTTCCAAAGCCCTGTCATAAGGAACTTTGGAAGTTGTTTTTTCTATATGAACTCTAATCTCGCCAGAAGTTTCTTTTTCCGCCATACTAATAGCAGCAACAATTTCTTGTTCTTCTTCATTGGTTAAAAAAACTTCTTTTGACATTATTTTTCTTTTTTGAACACAAATTTCACGAATTATCACAAATTCTAATCTGTAATAATTTTAGAAATCTGAGTTAGTTATTTTATTTTTCCGCAAATTTTTAATCTGTGGAAATCTGTGTTAGATCTTTAGAATTTTACTTCAACCGGTTTTTCAGCACCAACAGAAGCCTCGAAATAAGGTTTTTCTTTCAAACCATAAAAACCAGCTAAAATATTTCTTGGGAAAGTATTTATGTTATTGTTATAAGGTTTCACCGCTTCATTGAAACGCGTTCTTGCTGTCAAAATTTGGTTTTCTGTACTTGCCAATTCGTCTTGCAATTTCAAGAAGTTTTCGTTGGCTTTCAAGTCAGGATATTTTTCAACTGAAACTAATAAACGTGACAAAGAAGAACTAACTCCCGATTGCACTTTATTGAATGCGGCCAATTGTTCAGGTGAAATATTTGTCGGGTCAATAGTCACCGCAGTTGCTTTGGCACGTGCTTCAATAACAGCAGTCAAAGTGCTTTTTTCAAAATCCGCAGCTCCTTTTACAGTGTTAACTAAGTTTCCAATCAAATCATTTCTTCGTTGATATGATGTTTGAACATTACCCCAACTTTCTTTAATATCTTGTTCGTAACTTACCGCTTTGTTATAAATCCCAGCCGACCAGCTGTAAATTCCAATTACTATTACTGCTACAATAATCCAAGGTAAAAATTTTTTAAACGTTGTTTCATAATTAGAATGTTGGGCCACTATTTGAGGATTTGTGATAGCATTTTGTTTATCAAATAAAAATAGACCAAAACCAATTATCAAAATAATTCCTGAAATTATAATATAATTTTGTTTGTCATGGTTTACTAGACTTTTAAGATCTTGACTCATTGTTAGTGCATAAAGTAATACGATTACTCCGATTGAAATTAATACTTTGCTTAATAGTTTCATAGTTTTGTTAATTTTAGTGTTTAATTTTTAGTGTTTGATTTTTAATTGTTTTTTTTTACTATTTCGAGACTTTTGACTTTACGACATTAAAACTTTCGACGTATTTATAATTCTAATTTAATCGCATTTAACTGCATTTTTATGCTTTCCAATTTGCTGATAATTTCATATTTATCCATGGTTTTTTTCTGACCTTCTTTCAAATGGGTTTTGGCACCTTCCAATGTAAATCCCCGTTCTTTAACCAAATGAAATATCAATTTTAAATTTGTCACGTCTTCGGGCGTAAACATTCTATTGCCTTTTGCGTTTTTCTTAGGTTTCAGAATGTCAAATTCCTTATCCCAAAAACGAATTAATGACGCGTTTACATCAAACGCTTTGGCCAATTCGCCAATGCTGTAATACCTTTTGTCCGCTGATAACTCTATATGCATTAGTCTAAAGATTGATTTTCTTGATTCGCAATTTTTGAAATAGCAACATATTCTGCCGCTGAAATATTTCCATAATAAAAATTCAAAGGATTCACCACATCACCATTTTTATGAACCTCATAATGCAAGTGTGGCGCTTCCGAACGCCCTGTGCTTCCTACATAACCGATAATATCTCCGCGTTTTACCCGTTTCCCAACGCGAGCTTTATATCTACTCAAATGTGCATACAAAGTTTCGTAACCAAAACCGTGCCGAATAACTATGTGATTTCCAAATCCAGAGGCGGCATTATCCGCCCTAACTACAAACCCGTCACCAGTTGCAAATACAGGAGTTCCCATTCTGGCAGTAAAATCCATTCCTTCGTGAAATTTCCGCGCCTTAGTAAACGGATCACTTCTATACCCAAAACCCGATGCCATTCGCTTCAAATTCTCATTTCTCACAGGTTGAATTGCTGGAATAGCAGCCAATAATTTCTCCTTACTTTTTGCTAATTTCAAAATTTCATCTAACGATTTCGACTGAACTACTAGTTGTTTTGAGAGCACATCAACACGTTTTGTCGTATTCACCACCAATTCTGAATTGTCATAACCTTCCAAATTCTTGTATCTATTTTTGCTCCCAAAAACTGCCTTTCTGTCTGATTCAGAAATTGGCGAAGAGTTAAAATAAGCACGATACAAATTATTATCGCGCTCTTCAATAGAATTTAAAACTTCATCAACTTGGTCCATTTTCCGATTCAAAATGCCATATCTAATCTTCAAATTCTCAATTTCTCGCGCTTGAATCTTGTCTTTGGGTGTTTCAAAAAAAGGGATGTTCAATAAAACTACAAATGCCAAAAATCCAAATAATGACGAAGCCAACAAAAACAGCATAAAATAAGCAAAACTCCTTCTTTTTAAAGGAGTAATAATTTTATATGCCAAACTTTCTGTGTCGTAATAATATTTTACCTTCGCCATGTTTTAAAAATATGCTATTTTTGCACTTTGTAAAATAAGTTTTATAAATTTACAAAGCGTTGGAGAAACAAATTTAGTAAATGTTTCAGTAGTTCCCCGCTTTTTTTAACACTATTTTATGTGCCTATTCCAGCTTTCCGTTGCAAGTTCTCGTTTTGAAATCTTTTTTTCTACGAGCCAGCAGGAGCTTCTTTTGGTCGCTCTGCCAGCTCAAGAAAAAATAAATTTCAAAATCTCGAAGCTTTCCACTGCTATCTGGGGCAAAAACGTTAATCCGTTGATTTGAGTATTCGTTCATATGAAAACCAATTAACCAATTAACCAAATAACCGATTAAACAATAACAATGAAATCACAAGACGTAAGAAAACAATTTTTAGATTTTTTTGAAAGCAAAGGACATTTAATAGTTCCATCCGCGCCAATCGTTTTAAAAGATGATCCAACTTTGATGTTCAATAATTCAGGAATGGCGCAGTTTAAAGAATATTTTTTAGGTAACGCAATTCCAAAAAGTAATAGGATTGCCGATACCCAAAAATGTCTTCGTGTTTCAGGAAAACATAATGATTTAGAGGAAGTAGGAATTGATACCTACCACCATACCATGTTCGAAATGCTGGGAAACTGGTCATTTGGTGATTATTTCAAAAAAGAAGCCATAAATTGGGCTTGGGAATTATTAACCGAAGTTTATAAAATTCCAAAAGACATTCTTTATGTTTCTGTTTTCGAAGGAAATCCAGATGAAAATGTTCCTTTTGATCAAGAAGCCTATGATATTTGGAAAACCTTAATTTCTGAAGACCGAATTATTCTTGGAAACAAAAAAGACAATTTTTGGGAAATGGGCGAGCAAGGCCCTTGTGGTCCTTGTTCAGAAATTCACGTTGACATTCGTTCAGCCGAAGAAAAAACAAAAATATCAGGAAAGGATTTAGTCAACAACGACCATCCGCACGTAGTGGAAATTTGGAACAACGTATTTATGGAATTCAACCGTAAAGCGGACGGTTCTTTGGAGAAATTAACAGCACAACACGTGGATACTGGAATGGGTTTTGAACGTTTGTGCATGGTTTTGCAAGGAGTTCAGTCCAATTATGATACCGATGTATTCTCTCCAATTATCCAACACATTGAGAAAATTACAGGGGCAAAATACACAGTAAAAGCCAAAGACGACGAACAAGAAAAAATCAATATCGCCATTCGCGTTATTGCCGATCACGTTCGTGCCGTTGCTTTTGCAATTGCAGATGGACAATTGCCTTCCAATACGGGTGCAGGATATGTAATTCGTAGAATTCTGCGTCGCGCTATTCGGTACGGATTTACATTTTTGAATTCTAAAGAAGCTTTTATATTTCAATTAGTAGAAACCTTGAGCGCTCAAATGGGAAGTTCGTTTCCAGAAATTATTGCTCAGAAAAACTTGGTTATGAATGTAATTCGGGAAGAAGAAAATTCTTTTTTAAGAACATTAGATCAAGGATTACAATTGTTAGAAAATGTAATTACTACAACTACAACTACGACAAGACCAACAGAAGTTGAAGGTAAAAAAGCATTCGAATTATACGATACTTTTGGTTTTCCAATCGATTTAACGGCATTGATATTAAGAGAAAGAGGGCTTGAATTGGACGAAGCTGGTTTTGATAAAGCGATGCTCGAACAAAAAACTCGATCTCGTGCTGCATCAGAAGTTTCAACAGAAGATTGGACTTTATTAGCACAAGGTAATACAGAAACATTTGTAGGGTACGATTTAGCTGAAAATGATGTAAAAATCACTCGTTTTCGTAAAATCGACAGTAAAAAAGACGGTGTTTTATTCCAAATTGTTTTAAATAACACGCCTTTTTATCCTGAAGGTGGTGGTCAAGTTGGAGATAAAGGTACTTTGGTTTCAGCAAACGAATCCATAGAAATCATTGACACCAAAAAAGAAAACAACTTGATTTTGCATTTGGCTAAAAAGCTGCCTGAAAACGTAAACGCTAGTTTTATGGCCAAAGTAAACCAAGATTTAAGAAGCTTATCTTCAAGAAATCACTCGGCAACGCATTTGATGCATCAAGCTTTACGAAGAGTTTTGGGAACGCACGTAGAACAAAAAGGGTCTTTGGTTAATCCAAATTATTTGCGTTTTGACTTTTCGCATTTTGCAAAAATGACAGAAACCGAATTACAACAAGTAGAAGATTTTGTAAATGCAAGAATTCAAGAGCAATTACCATTAATAGAACGTAGAAATATCCCATTTGCACAAGCAGTTTCAGAAGGCGCAATGGCGCTTTTTGGAGAAAAATATGGGGATGAAGTGCGCGCAATAAAATTTGGCGAAAGTATGGAATTGTGTGGTGGAATCCACGTGAAAAACACAGCCGAAATCTGGCATTTCAAGATTATTTCTGAAGGCGCAGTTGCTGCTGGAATTCGTCGCATAGAAGCCATTACAAGTGATGCTGTAAAAGCACATTTTGCATCCTATGAAAACACGTTGAATGAAGTAAAAGATGCGTTGAAAAATCCACAAGATATTTTGAAAGCAGTTCAATCTTTACAAGACGATAACGCAAAACTTTCAAAACAAATGGAGGTTTTTGTTAAAGAGAAAGTCAAAAATATGAAAGTTGTTTTAACAGCTGAAATCTTACTAATAAACGGAATTCAATTTCTTGCAAAACAAGTGGATTTAGATCCAAATGGTACAAAAGATTTGGCATACGAATTAGGAACTTTAGGAACAAATGTATTTGTAGTTTTAGCAACAGCCGAAGAAGGAAAACCAACAGTTAGTTGTTATATTTCTAAAGAATTGGTTGCCGAAAAAGCCTTGAACGCTGGCAATGTAGTTCGGGAATTAGGTAAATTTATTCAAGGTGGCGGTGGTGGACAACCTTTCTTTGCAACTGCTGGAGGAAAAAATACCGCTGGAATCCCAGAAGCTTTAGAAAAAGCTATTGATTTTGTGAAGTAGCAATATTGAAATTATATAAAATAGAAAAACCCTTTCAAATTTAATTTTTGAAAGGGTTTTTATGTATAATAAAGTTTACTAAAAACTAGTTTGCTTTAGCTGCTTCTTTTTGTGCTTTTTGAACATCTTTGAAAGCTTTGTATTTCTCCGCACCTATTAATTCTTTTAGCTTTCCGTTTGAAACATTATAATATTCCTTATTCTTAGCTTTTCTATCCTCATCTGAAAGTGAAGTATCCGCTTTTAAATTTTTTCCAAAAGCAGCATTTTCGTCCATTATTACTCTAACTTTTTGTTGTTCTTCATCAGTTACTCCAGCAGTTTTGAACGCTTCTAATAAATCCGACTCTTTCTTAGCTTTTGCGGCTGCTTTGTCTTCCTTAGACGCTGTTTTTTCTTGAGGCGCTTTTACAGCTTCTTTTTCTTGTGCTTGAACTCCTGTAAAAGCAAAACCAACTGCAATAATTGTTGTTAATAAGTGTTTCATTTTTGTTAATTTGGTTGTTTGTTTATACTGTTTTAATAAATAGTTTAGCAAATATAATTAAAATTGTAAATGAATACTGTAAAATATTTTTTTTAAGAATTTTTTAAGAATGCACTCTAAAATTCGATTTAATTCAAGTTTAAAGTAAGTAAATTTGTAATATTGCTTTAAAAGATACAAATACTTCTTGATTAATAGAAAACAGGTAATTAATAACTTATATACATGAATTTTACAACCAAAATACCCATATCAAAATCAAATTCCCCAATTGATTATAATTCTAAAATTGTGTCTTTGGGTTCTTGTTTTGCTGTAAATATGGCAGAAAAATTCGATTATTTTAAGTTTCAAAACTCTTGTAACCCGTTTGGGATTTTATTTCATCCTTTGGCAATCGAAAAAATTATTTCTAAAGCTATTAATTTAGACTTTTTTACTGAAGAAGATATTTTTTTTCATAATGAACGTTGTCATTGTTTTGATGTTCATTCAGATGTAAGCAATGATAATAAAGAAGAATTTTTACAGACATTAAATGAATTAGTCAAAGTCACAAATAGACAAATTACAGAAGCATCACATATTATTATTACGTATGGAACTTCTTGGGTTTATAGCAATAAACTATCGGAAAAAGTAGTCGCCAATTGCCACAAAGTGTCTCAAAATCAATTTGACAAGAATATTTTATCAGTTGCAACTATTGAAAAATCGATTCAAAATACAATTGCTTTAATCGAAAAAGTAAATCCAAATTGTGCTATTATCTTTACAGTTTCACCTGTTCGCCACATCAAAGATGGTTTTTCAGAAAATCAACGAAGTAAATCAAATCTAATTTCTGCTATACATTCTACTTTTGATATTCTACATTCTACAAAAGGGTATTTTCCTTCCTATGAAATCATGATGGATGAACTTCGAGATTATCGATTTTATGCTGAAGACATGGTGCATCCAACGCAAGTAGCAATTGATTATATCTGGGAGCGATTCTGTGAAGCTTCAATTTCTGAAAGCGCATTTTCAACAATGGAAGGAGTCGAAACAATCCAAAAAGGACTGAAACATCGTCCTTTTAATCCTAATTCTGAAAGCCATTTGAAATTCTTGAATCAATTAAAATCAAAAATAAGTAAGCTAAAAAGTGAATTTCCTTTTATGAAATTTTAGCTTCAATTTGCTCTGCAAACTTTGCCAGCCTTTATCATTTATTGCGTCAATTCTATTTTGTTTTAATATTGAAGTCGATTTTTAACTTCGTAAAGTAAAGTATGTAAATGAATAAATTTGAAACAAAAGTTACTTTACTTTGAAATAAATTCTACATTTGATGTAATTAAAACGAATTCAATAATTTGTTGAATTTATAGCTAAACAAAAGTCTATTAATTAGTACAAATGACACAACCATATATAAAACAAGATTTAAAAAATGGAATTGCTACCATTTCATTTTTTCATCCAGAACATAATTCATTGCCTTCCGATTTATTGATCAAATTGTCCCAAACTATTGAAAAGATTGGTGCCAATGAAGATGTGAAAGTTGTGATTTTAAAAAGTGATGGTGATAAAACATTTTGTGCGGGTGCTAGTTTTAAAGAATTGTGTGCAATTAATGATGAAGAAACTGGTAAATTGTTTTTTTCTGGTTTTGCAAATGTTATTAATGCGATTAGAAAATGTCCAAAAATAATCATTGGAAGTGTTCAAGGAAAAGCAGTTGGTGGGGGTGTTGGCATTGCTGCAGCTACGGATTATTGTTTAGCGTCTCAATTTGCATCAATAAAATTAAGTGAATTAAGCATTGGAATTGGACCTTTTGTAGTTGCTCCTGCAATAGAACGAAAAATTGGTATTGCAGCACTAACTCAATTAACATTAGATGCAACTGCTTTTTATACTGCAGAATGGGCGCATAATAAAGGGCTTTATGCGTCACTTTATGAAAACAATAAGGAACTTGAAATAGCCGTCCAAAAATTGGCACAAAATCTCGCTAATTACAACCCTGAAGCATTAACCGCTTTAAAACAAATACTTTGGAAAGATACTGAAAACTGGGACGAACTCCTTCAAGAACGAGCAGCTATAAGTGGAAAATTAGTATTGTCCCCGTTTACTAAAGCCGCTTTGAAACACTTTCAATAGAAATTTAGTTTTCAAATAATCCTAACCCATTTTCAATTAAATGGCTCGCTTGGGGTCTTTTTGACTTTAGGTTGTCAAGATATTTTAAAACGATTTTCAATAAATCAGCTTTTTTTTCATTGTGCAAAATTTCAGCGATTTCAAGTGGTAATAACCAATCATTTGAATGCTTAATACTTACAATTTCAAAAATTCCAAATGCTTTTTTTGTATCCATTTTTCCTTCTCGTATGGAACGGATTTCTTTATATAAAGATTCCAACTCTTTTCGTTCAGGGGTTTTTAATGTTTTTATTGTTTTACTATTTGGCACATGAGTTATCAAATCAAAACTATTACAATCGGCAGGTCCAGAAAATGCTGAAACTATTTTTTTGCCTACTGCCATATCATAGCGTCCCCATTCTGGGCTAAAAAGAAGTAAATTATTATGAGTTACCGTACAATTTTCAAAACTAATAATAATAATTGCACCTTGAAGGTTTCTTGAACCTGTGATTATTTTACCAGACACAGTAATATTTCCTTCAAATTCTAATGTTACTTTCTTACCTTCATATATTCCATAAGCCTTTAAGTCTTTTGGACTCATGTCCTCAATAGCAAGATTTATTCCTTTTAATTTTCCAATTGGACTTCCAAAACCTTCCGAATGATGATTAATTCCATGACCAACTAATTCTTTTTCTCTATAGGCTAAAGCTGTTTTTCCTTGCGTTTGAATATAAACTGGCTTTCCATCAAACTCAATAATATTTGAGAAAACGCCTGAAATTTGAAGCCCTGTACTGAGTTCAATTGTTCCCATTGATTTGGAATGAATCAGTTTTTTAATTCCCGATAAACCGCCAGTTCGTAAAGCCATTTTATTAGCAAATTCTTCTAAAACATAACTTAAATAAGCAAAATCAGGGGTTACATAAAGTTGAGGTTGGGGTTTTGTAATATCAAAACTTTGATTTGCTGCAGAGATATCGTATGGGATTTTCTTAACTTTATCAGTCATACACCAAGCACTTTCTCCTATAGACGACAACAAACCAGCGCCATAAATTTTAGGGTTTTCAACAGTTCCGATTAAACCATATTCTACAGTCCACCAATGTAAATTTCTAATTTGTGCCATTTCTGACAGTTCACCCGAGTTATTTTGAAGGTCATTTACGCTTTGTTCCGCGGCATCAATAACAGATTGTGGGGTATTTTCCGCTTCTTTTACAATTGAAAGCAAACGAATGGCTTCATACATTTCATAATCAAATGCTGAAGAAATTGCTTTACATCCGATTTCTCCAAAACGACGCAAATATTCGGCATATTCTGGATTAGCAATTATTGGTGCGTGACCAGCGCCTTCATGAATAATATCAGGTGCGGGCGTGTATTCAATATGCTCCAATTGACGAATATCTGAGGCAATTACAAGTACATTATACGCCTGAAATTCCATAAAAGCATTGGGCGGAATAAATCCGTCAACAGCAACTGCGGCCCAACCAATTTCCTTTAAAATCCGATTCATTCCATACATATTTGGAATGTTATCAATTTCAAGCCCCGTTTTTTTTAACCCATTCAAATACGATTCATGCGCAACTTTCGATAAATAACTCACGTTTTTACGCATCACATAACGCCAAACTGCCTGATTTATAGGAGTGTAATCAGAATATTCCTGTGGCTTTATAAACTGTTTTAAATGCGCTGGAAGTCGCTCTATAAGTGGATTACTTTCAAATGGTGCTTTCATAATTAAACCGAATAGGTAACAGTAAAAGTACTATTTTTTTAACCTAAAATCCAATAAAAATTACGGATTTCTTAGTTTTAAACCTATTTTTTTAAATTATTAGGAGCTACCTGCCTGACGGAAGTCAGGTTTCCTGCTTTCCATTTCAAGTTTTTTTCAAAAAGCTTTCCATTTCAATCAGGGCTAGGGGAGTAGGAAAAATGATAAAATTATTTTTTATCCAATTAATTGAGCAAACAATTCCTCTTTATCATTCAAATAATTGAATTGAAATCCTTTGTTGTTCATTCTTGTTTTGATGGCCAAAACATCGGTTCTGTTTTTGAGTTCCAAACCAACAATAACTGGTCCCGATTCTCGACTGTTTTTCTGTTTGAATTGGAAATAGGTAATATCATCTTCAGGGCCTAAAATGTCATTTACAAACTCTTTTAATGTACCTGGACGTTGTGGAAATTGTATCATAAAATAGTGCATCAATCCTTCATAAAGTAAAGAACGCTCTTTGATTTCTGCAGTTCTTTCAATGTCGTTATTACTCCCACTGACAATACAAACTACAGTTTTACCTTTAATTTCATCTTTGTAAAAATCCAAAGCTGCAATGCTCAATGCGCCCGCAGGTTCCACAACCATAGCTTCTTCATTATACAATCGTAAAATTGTTGTACACACTTTCCCTTCAGGAACAAGGATTACATCGTCGATAGTATTTTTACAGATTTCAAAATTCAGCGAACCAACTTGCTTCACGGCAGCACCATCCACAAATTTATCGATGTTTTCCAATCGAGTATTGGTGCCGTCTGCAAGTGCAGTTTTCATTGATGGTGCACCCTCAGGTTCAACACCAATTATTTTTGTATTTGGACTTAACTTTTTGAAAACGGTTGAAAGCCCAGAAATTAATCCCCCACCACCAACGGGCACAAATACATAATCTATGGCAATAGTTGCAACATCTAAAATTTCTAAGCCCACAGTTCCTTGACCTGCAATTACTTTTAGGTCGTCAAAAGGCGGAATAAAAGGCCGATTATTTTCAGTTGCATATTCAAATGCTTTTGCATACGCATCGTCAAAAGTATCTCCGGTAAGCACAATTTCTACAAATTCTTTACCGAACAATTGCACTTGTTTTATTTTTTGTTTTGGAGTGGTTTTGGGCATATAAATCTTGCCCTTAATTTTTAATAAATGACAAGAATACGCAACACCTTGTGCATGATTTCCAGCACTTGCACAAACAATTTCTCGGGTTTTATCGGCATCAGAAAGGGTGCTGATTTTATTGTAAGCGCCTCGAATTTTATAGGAACGTACCACTTGCAAATCTTCTCTTTTTAATAGAATAGTTGCTTGAAATTCTTCGGATAGATTTCTGTTTTCAGCTAACGGAGTAGTGAATACCACCCCGTTTAACTGAATTTTTGCTTGCATTACTTCTTCAAATACATTCATATTATTATCCAAAAGAATGGTAAATTTTATTCAACAATTTTTTTCATTGCGGTCATTATTTCGCGAAGTTCTGCTCCGCAAATTTCAATAGAATGGTTGCGAATAGCGGCATTTACTTTTACCAATTCAAAATTATCAACGCTTCCATTTGCGGAAGTATTATAGTTTTTTCCGATTAAATTGGTTTCCACTTTACTCATAAAATCAGCTAAAAGCGGTTTGCAAGCGTGGTCAAATAAATAACACCCGTATTCTGCAGTATCAGAAATTACTCGGTTCATTTCATATAGTTTCTTGCGCGCAATCGTATTTGCAATTAGCGGCGCTTCGTGCAAAGATTCGTAATAAGCAGATTCATTTTTAATTCCAGATAACGTCATCGTTTCATAAGCCAATTCAACGCCTGATTTTACAAATGCAACCAATAAAGTAGCATTATCAAAATAGTCTTGTTCGGATATTTCTACTGCTCCTGCTGCGGTTTTTTCAAAATCTGTTTCGCCAGTAGCGTCTCTCCAAGTCAATAAATTTTTATCGCCTTCAGCCCAATCTTCCATCATTGTTTTAGAAAATTCTCCCGACAAAATATCGTCCATGTGTTTCACAAAAAGGGGTCGCATAATGTCTTTCAATTCTTCAGATAATTTGAATGCTTCAATTTTAGCAGGATTGGATAATCGATCCATCATATTGGTAATTCCACCAATTTTCAGGGCTTCTGTAATTGTCTCCCATCCGTATTGAACCAACTTTGATGCATAGGAAGCTTCAACTCCTTTTTCAACCATTTTGTTGAAACTTAGGATAGAACCTGTTTGCAACAGCCCACATAGAATGGTTTGTTCTCCCATTAAATCCGATTTTACTTCAGCCACAAATGAAGAAAGTAAAACTCCGGCTTTGTGACCGCCAGTTCCAACGCAATAGGCTTTTGCAATTTGCAAACCGTCACCATTTGGGTCATTATCCGAGTGAACAGCAATAAGTGTTGGCACTCCAAAACCACGTAAATATTCGGCACGAACTTCCGAAGCTGGCGATTTTGGTGCAATCATAACCACAGTTATGTCTTTACGAATTTGCGTTCCTTCTTCCACAATATTAAATCCATGTGAGTAGGACAAACAAGCTCCTTTTTTCATCAAAGGAATAATTTTATTGATAACAGAAGTATGTTGTTTGTCTGGCGCCAAATTAGAAACTAAATCCGCAGATGGGATTATTTCTTCAAAAGTTCCAACTT
The DNA here is from genome assembly GCA_945873505.1 of Chitinophaga pinensis. GTDB lineage: Bacteria > Bacteroidota > Bacteroidia > Flavobacteriales > Flavobacteriaceae > Flavobacterium. The sequence continues at coordinate 10,756 of CAMCDQ010000021.1, read as the reverse complement.
CAAACCCATTTGCAACCGCATTTTGATAAGAGGCACGGTTGCTTTCAATGGCTTCTTTTCTCAAAGCATAAGCCACTGTAAGTCCACTGTCTTTCATATTTTGGCCTTGAGCCAATCCTTGTGCGCCACAACCAATGATGACAATCTTTTTACCAATTAGATAGTTTACACCATCAGAAAATTCGGTACTTAACATTAAATCACATTTTCCTAATTCTTGAACTTTAAGTCGGTGAGGAAGTGAATTGAAATAATTTGACATTTTTTAATTTTTTTTGCTTTTAGCTATATGCAATAGGCTTTAAGCGGTTAGTGTTTGTGTTTATTTATTTTTACATTTGAAAAATCATACTCTTATGATTCAAAAATTCGTTGTTAATTGGTTTTTTAGTGGGATCATTTTTTTCCATATCCAAAACCTTTTTATGAACTCCTTCACTAGATTTTATGATAGCAATTCTTGAACTTCGGACAAATTCTATCAATCCATATTTACCCAATTCGGTAAGTAAGTTGTTGATTTCGTCGTCTTGACCAGTTGCTTCAAAAACAGTATAATCTTCTCGAATTACTACAGCTTTTGCTCCATATTCACGAAGTAAACGCTCTACTTTTACTTCTTTCATAATGATAGAAGTTGGAACTTTATACAACGCCATTTGTTGCCAAACGATTTCTTCATTGGTATTAGCATACACTTTGAAAACATCAACAATTTTTTCTAATTGACGCACAATATTATTGACAACAGTTTCTGTTTCAATAATTACAATTGTAAATCTGTAGATTTTATCAATTTCACTTGGTGAAGAATTCAAACTCTCTAAATTGATTTTTCTTCTCGAAAAAATAATCGCGATTTTATTGAGTAAACCAACTTGATTTTCCGTGTAAACCGATAATGTATATTCCTTTTTCATTTTACTATTTTTTAGATTTCCATATAAATTGGGTAATCCTAAATTTCTTCTTTGCTTAATACAATTTCTGCAACTCCTTTTCCTTGCGGGACCATCGGAAACACATTGTCTTCGTGAAGTACTGCTACTTCTAATAAAAACGAACTTGGATGGTCTAGCATTTCTTTCAAACTAGCTTTTAATTCTTCCCTTTTAGAAATTTGTTTTCCATCAATTCCATAAGCATTGGCCACTTTTACAAAATTGGGACTTTGAATATCGGTGAAAGAATATCTTTTTTCGTGGAATAATTCTTGCCATTGGCGCACCATTCCAAGAAAGCTATTATTCAAAATCAGAATTTTAACATTGGATTTAAATTGCATAATCGTTCCTAATTCTTGGATGTTCATTTGTGCTCCACCATCACCCATTATGGCAACAACGTGTCTTTCGGGTGCACCAAATTTTGCTCCAATTGCTGCTGGAAGAGCAAAACCCATTGTGCCTAAACCTCCACTCGTAATATTGCTACGTGAAATATTTTGTTTGGTATAACGACAAGCTACCATTTGGTGTTGCCCAACATCCGTAACAATAATGGCGTTTCCATCTGTTAATTCATTCAAAACATTCATAACTTCTCCCATTGTCAATCCACCTTCCGTTGGATTTAGTTCTTTGGTTATCAAAGTTGAAGTTTCTTTTTCTTTTCTAATTTCAAATTCATTCATCCATTCGGGATGTGTTTTTGTATCCAATAATTCAGTTAATAGGGGCAATGTTTCCTTACAATTTCCCCAAACTGGAACTGTGGTTTTTACGTTTTTATCAATTTCAGCCGGGTCAATATCCAAATGAATAATTTGTGCTTGTTTTGCATATTTATCCAAACGCCCAGTAACTCGGTCATCAAATCGCATTCCAATGGCAATTAAAACATCACATTCGTTAGTCAAAACATTTGGTCCGTAATTTCCGTGCATTCCTAACATTCCAACGCCAAGTGGATGATCCGTTGGCATAGCGCTCATTCCCATTATCGTCCATGCAGCTGGAAGTCCCGCTTTTTCAATGAAATTTGTGAATTCTTTTTCTGCATTTCCGAGTATAACACCTTGTCCAAAAACCACAAATGGTTTTTTTGCATTGTTGATTATAGTAGCGGCTTTTTCGATATATTCCATTCGAACAATTGGTTCGGGGCGGTAACTGCGAATGTGAATGCACGGTCTGTAACCAATATATTCAAACAATTGCAATTGTGCATTTTTTGTAATGTCAATTAAAACTGGACCTGGACGACCAGTTTTTGCTATATAAAAAGCTTTCGCTAAAATTTCAGGTATTTCAGAAGCATCTGTAATTTGGTAATTCCATTTCGTGATGGGCATCGTAATATTGATGATGTCTGTTTCTTGAAAAGCATCGGTGCCTAATAAATGGGCAAAAACCTGACCTGTAATACAAACTAATGGCGTGGAATCTATTTGTGCATCTGCTAATCCGGTAACCAAATTGGTTGCACCAGGGCCACTTGTTGCAAATACAACTCCCGTTTTTCCGCTCACTCTTGCATATCCTTGCGCTGCGTGAATGGCACCTTGTTCGTGACGCACCAAAATGTGACTTAGTTTGTCATTAAAGTCGTAAAGAGCATCGTAAATCGGCATAATTGCACCGCCTGGATAACCAAATATTAAATCAACGGATTCAGATAATAAAGCATCAATAACTGCTAAACTTCCTGTTGTTGTTAATTTTTTAGGTTCTAATTTTACTGTCTTTGGGGCAGTTGCTGTTTCAGAATTAGCCATTTTTTTATATTTTAATATCGTAATTATTTTTGTTAAGCTTCGTCAGTTACACAACCTTCCGATGCGTCTTTTACCAATCGGGTATATTTATACAAAACACCATTGGTTACTTTTAAAGGCGGTGTGACAAATAGTTGTCTTCTTTTTTCTAATTCTTCATCAGAAATCGCAAGGTGAATAGTATTGTTTACAGCATCAATTTCAATGATGTCTTCGTCCTTTACAAGCGCAATTGTTCCGCCATCGTAGGCTTCGGGAGTAATATGACCAACTACAAATCCGTGAGTTCCACCGCTGAATCTTCCATCAGTAATTAAAGCAACACTTTTTCCTAATCCCGCTCCAATAATTGCAGAAGTTGGTTTCAACATTTCAGGCATTCCAGGCCCGCCTTTTGGTCCTACATAGCGAATAACAATTACGTCGCCCGCTTTAATTTTCTTATCTTCAATTCCTTGAATAAGTTCTTTTTCACCATCAAATACTTTAGCTGGTCCTGTGAATTTTTCACCTTCTTTTCCAGTTATTTTTGCTACTGAACCTTTGACGGCCAAATTCCCATATAGTATTTGAAGATGTCCAGTTTTTTTAATCGGATTTTCAATTGGACGAATGATGTTTTGTTCCTCAAAATCGATATCAACAATATTTTTTAAGTTCTCTGCTAATGTTTTTCCCGTAACTGTGATGCAATTTCCGTGAAGCATTCCTTTGCTTAAAAGGTATTTCAACACCATTGGAACACCGCCCTTTTCGTGAAGGTTTTGCATCAAATAATTACCACCTGGTTTAAAATCGGCAATTAATGGAGTTGTATCACTAATTCTCTGAAAGTCATCTTGCGTAATTTTTACTCCAATACTTTTTGCCATAGCAATAATATGCAGAACCGCATTCGTACTTCCTCCTAAAGCAATTAATGTCGTAATTGCATTTTCAAAAGCTTCGAAAGTCATAATGTCTTTCGGACAAATATTTTTTTCTAAAAGTAATTTTATAAAATGTGCTGCCTGTTTGCATTCTTCAATTTTTTCGTGGCTCACAGCTGGGTTTGAACTCGAGTAGGGGAGGCTCATTCCAAGTGCTTCAATTGCAATAGCCATAGTGTTTGCTGTGTACATTCCACCACATGCACCTGCTCCGGGGCAAGAATTTTTAATTATTCCTTTAAATTCATCCTCAGATATTTTTCCCGCAATTTTTTCTCCTAAAGCTTCAAAAGCAGAAACGATATTCAAGTCTTTTCCCTGGTATTTCCCTGGAGCAATAGTGCCTCCATACACCATAATTGAGGGACGATTTAATCTTCCCATTGCAATTATGGAACCAGGCATGTTTTTATCGCAACCCGGAACTGCTATTACAGCATCATAATAATGACCTGCAACAACACTTTCAATACTATCGGCTATGATTTCTCGACTTACCAATGAATATCGCATTCCGTCAGTTCCATTTGTAATTCCGTCACTAATTCCAATTGTATTAAAAATTAAACCGACCATTTCAGCGGCATTTATTTCCGCTTTTATGTAGGATGCAAGGTGATTCAAATGCATATTACAAGTATTACCGTCATAACCCATCGAAGCAATTCCAATAAAAGGTTGCGCTAATTCTTTATCGGTCAAGCCAATACCGTAGAGCATTGCTTGTGCTGCGGGTTGTGTTGGATCTTGAGTAACGGTTTTACTGTATTTATTTAATTCCATATTTTTTTATTACTATAACTTATAGCTAAGTATTATAATTTTATTTTGTCAACAAAATTAATGTTGTTTTGCAACCTAACTTTCTTAATTTCAATTGCTTTACAGTGTTAAAAGGTTTGTTTATATGTGTAAATAATTGATAATCATATACTTGTAATTAATTTATTTACGACACTTAACTATTTTTTTGATTTTTTATAATAAAAAAACCTCCCGTGTTGGGAGGTTAATAAATTTGCTTTTATTACTTTTGAAGTAGTTCGGAAGCAATAAAGTTAAACTATTTTTCTGGTGGAAACTGAGCTAATATTTTTGAAACAAACTCATTAATTCTAGCTTCTTTTTCGCTTCGAACTTTTGTCAAATAGCCATCACCTTCCCCTTGCCAAACAAGTTCTTTTTTCTTAGCATCTATTAAATCAATGAAAAGTGTGCCTTCTGTAGATGAAGTAACGTAGGTTTGACCTCCCCATAAATACGGATTCCAACCCCAACCCCATCCGTAACCCCAGCTTGTATTGTATTGGTTCACATCAATTTGCTCTCTTTCCTTAGTGAAAATAGTAACTAATAAATCAGGTGTTTCACTTTTTGTAAATCCTTTTTTTACCATTTCAACATCTATGGCTCTAAGAATTCTTTTTTTGTCTAAGTCTGAAATTTCTACTTTATCCACTCCGCTTTTTTGAAAAGCGTAGGTTTTGTATTGACTGAAATCTACATTATTATCATAATCTGAATTTACTCTAACAGAGCTGCAAGAACTCAAAATGAGTAGCATAAATACGGGAATAATTTTAATTGCTTTCATAATAATTTGAATTTATATATTAAGTACTGGTTTGTTATTTCACTAAAACAAAGAATCGTCAACAAGATTTGGAAGTGTAACTTTTAGAAGCGGTTCGGCTTCCATTGCTCTTTTAATTGCGAAAATAGCGCCTTCATTTCGCGCCCAACTTCGTCTTGAAATTCCATTGTTTACATCCCAAAAAAGCATTGATTGTAAGCGCTTTGAAGCTTCTTTACTACCATCAAGAACCATACCAAATCCACCGTTAATTACCTCGCCCCAACCTACGCCACCACCATTGTGAATAGATACCCAAGTGGCACCACGAAAGCTATCTCCAATTACATTTTGGATTGCCATATCCGCTGTAAATCGTGAACCATCATAGATATTTGATGTTTCACGGTATGGAGAATCAGTTCCTGAAACATCATGGTGATCACGCCCTAAAATGACTGTTTCAATTTCTCCATTTGCAATTGCTTGGTTGAATGCTTCGGCAATTTTCACACGTCCTTCAGCATCTGCATATAAAATTCGAGCTTGAGAACCCACAACCAATTTATTTTCCTGTGCCCCTTTTATCCAATGAATATTGTCCGCCATTTGTTGTTGAATTTCAATGGGAGAATGTTGCATCATTTCTTCTAAAACTTGACAAGCAATGGCATCAGTTTTGGCTAAATCTTCTGGTTTCCCAGAGGCACAAACCCATCTAAAAGGACCAAATCCATAATCAAAACACATTGGTCCCATAATATCTTGGACATAACTCGAATATTTGAAATCGATTCCGTTTCCTGCCATTACATCTGCACCAGCTCGAGAAGCTTCTAATAAAAAAGCATTTCCATAATCAAAGAAATACGTTCCTTTTGAAGTGTGTTTGTTGATTGCAGCTGCATGTCTTCGCAGCGATTCTTGCACTTTTTCTTTAAATAGCTCAGGATTGTTAGTCATCATTTCATTTGCTTTTTCAAAAGAAATTCCTGCTGGATAATAACCGCCAGCCCAAGGATTGTGTAAGGAAGTTTGATCGCTTCCCAAATCGATATGGATGTTATCTTCATCGAATTTTTCCCAAACCTCAACACTGTTTCCAAGAAATGCTATTGAAACAATTTCTTTATTGGCTTTCGCTATTGCCACTCTTTTGACCAATTCATCTAAATCTTCAATAATTTCATTTACCCAACCTTGATCATGACGAAGATGCGTAATTTTGGGATTTACTTCGGCGCAAACCGAAATACAACCTGAAATATTTCCAGCTTTTGGTTGTGCTCCGCTCATTCCACCCAAACCAGAGGTTAAAAATAAACCTCCAGAAGGACTTTTTTTAATTTTTCTAAAACCATTCAAAACTGTAATTGTAGTTCCGTGAACAATTCCTTGCGGACCAATATACATGTAACTTCCAGCTGTCATTTGCCCGTATTGTGAAACACCTAATGCATTAAATTTTTCCCAATCATCAGGTTTTGAGTAATTTGGGATTACCATTCCATTGGTAATCACCACTCGTGGGGCTTCGTTGTGAGAAGGAAATAATCCCATAGGGTGACCAGAATACATCGTCAATGTTTGTTCGTCGGTCATTTCAGATAAATATTTCATCGTCAGACGGTATTGAGCCCAATTTTGAAAAACGGCACCATTACCTCCATAAGTAATTAATTCATGTGGATGTTGTGCTACTGCATAATCTAAATTATTTTGAATCATCAACATGATGGCTTTTGCTTGCTCACTTTTTCCAGGATATTCTGATATTGGACGTGCATACATTTCATATTCGGGACGCAAACGGTACATGTAAATTCTTCCGTAGGTTTCTAATTCCTCAGAGAACTCCTTAATTAAAACCGTATGATCTTTTGGTTCAAAATACCGTAACGCATTGCGTAGCGCTAACTTTTTCTCTTCTGCCGATAATATTTCTTTTCGTTTTGGTGCATGATTTATTTCTGTTTCAAACCTTTTTGGTTGAGGTAAAACAGATGGAATTCCTTCTTTAATTTGTTCTTGAAACGTCATTTCTTGAATTTAAATTACCTTATTTTCTAATTTCATTTGTTTTTTTGTCAAAACCATAGGGACAATGGCGACAGCCACTTTTGCAGCAATATCCGCGTTTTAAATGGTGTTTTTCGGTAAAACATTTATAGCCTTCGGGTGTAATATAATAATCTTCACCTTCTGTTAATTTTTCTTCATTATCAGTTTCCTTCATACCTACAAATTTATAAACTTTAAAGTGAAAGTAAAGTATAGTTACGAAATATTTAATAAAAGTGAATTTGTAATTTTTCTTTGAATTATCAATAGTTTGTTTTGCAATGGTTTCTATTAATTTAAATATGTTTTAACTTGATATGAGTTACCTTTGTAATAAATTGCATTATATATGAAATTTAAGGTTTTCAACCAACAAATAAATCTTCCATTTCCAAATGATATCACTTTGCATGTTAAACGCGAAGACTTGATTCATCCTTTTATTTCAGGGAATAAATTCAGAAAGTTAAAATATAATTTGCTTCAAGCAAAAGCAGAAGGGAAAACAAAATTGCTCACTTTTGGCGGTGCTTTTTCAAATCATATTGCCGCAGTTGCGTATGCTGGAAAGGAAAATAACATCGAAACTATTGGAATAATTCGTGGGGAGGAATTGGAATTTAAAATTTCAGAAAACCCCACGTTGACTTTTGCTCAAAATTGTGGAATGAAATTTGAATTTGTAACACGTGAAGCCTACAGAACCAAAACAACGCTTTCATTTATTGATGAATTAAAAGAAAACCATGGCGATTTTTATTTAGTGCCAGAAGGTGGAACAAATTCACTTGCTGTGAAAGGATGTGAAGAGATAATAACACCCGAAGATTATGATTTTACTCATATTTGTTGCGCAATTGGATCAGGCGGAACAATTTCCGGATTAATCAACTCGGCAAAACACAATCAAAAAATAATTGGTTTTCCAGCATTAAAAGGTGATTTTTTGTCAGATGATATTCGTAAATTTGTATCGAATTCAAATTGGGAAGTACAATTGGACTATCATTTTGGAGGTTACGCGAAAATAAATGCAGCATTAATCCGTTTTATAAATGATTTTCATGAGCAAACCAATATTCCATTAGATCCAATTTATACTGGTAAAATGATGTTTGGAATTTTTGATTTAATCAATAAAGGATATTTTCCGAAAGAAGCAAAAATACTAGCCATTCACACAGGCGGGTTACAAGGGATAGAAGCAATGAATAAGAATCTTAAAAATAAAAATTTACCATTAATTGTTATATAATGATTAGAAAATCGGCCCTACTTTTTGTTGTTTTATTTGTGATAAGCTGCGGATCTAAAAGAGTTGTAATTCAAACCACAAAATCAGGTAAGTCTCAACCTCATATCAATGTTGTTGTAAAAAAATCAAATGAAAATAAGACTTCAACAAGTAATTCTTCGGATAATAATTCTTTAAATACTGAAATTCTTGAAGCCACAACAAGAGTAAAGGTTACCACCGAAATTGTTTTGGCGTATATAGCCAAATTTAAAGACATTGCGAAAAACAACATGCAACAATTCGGAATCCCATCAAGCATTTGCCTTGGGCAAGGAATTTTAGAATCGGGTGCTGGAACTGGCCCTCTAAGTTCTTTGGCAAACAATCATTTTGGGATAAAATGTCATAAAGATTGGACGGGTGCTTCAGTAAAATATGATGATGACAGCGCTCAAGAATGTTTTAGAAAATACAATCAAGCAAGTGAATCCTATAATGACCACGCACTTTTTCTAAAAGGAAGAAAATGGTACGAGCCATTATTTAAATTAGAAAAAGACGATTATAAAGGCTGGGCAAAAGGGTTGAAAGCTGCTGGTTATGCTACAGATCCAAAATATCCTGAAAAATTAATTGCCATTATTGAACGCTATCATTTGGATCAATATGACTCAGAAGTTCTCGGCACCGAATACGTTGTTACTTCCAATCAGTCCAAATCAAACTTCAAAGAATATCAGGTATCACAAGGCGATACGTTATATTCTATTTCAAAGAAATTTAATGTATCAATCGATGATTTAAAAAAGAAAAATAATATTTCCGACAATGTGCTTTCCATAGGTCAGATTTTAATTGTTGAATAAATAACATCACAAATATCAAATAAAAATGTTGTATCAAAGAAGCAGTCAATTATTTGCGGAAGCAGAAAAAGTAATACCAGGAGGTGTAAATTCGCCAGTTCGAGCGTTTAAAGCCGTTGGAGGAACACCAATTTTTGCGAAAAGTGCAAAGGGCGCCTATGTATTTGATGAAGATGGCAACCGATTTATAGATTATATAAATTCTTGGGGACCAATGATTTTGGGGCATGCTTTTCCGCCAGTTGTAGCTGCTGTTATTGAAAAAGCAAAATTGGGAACTTCATTTGGAATGCCCACAGAAATAGAAACTCAAATTGCTGCATTAGCGATAAAAATGGTACCTGGAATTGATAAAATCCGTTTTGTAAATTCAGGAACAGAAGCGTGTATGAGCGCCATTCGTTTGGCCCGTGGATTTACTAAAAAAGATAAAATAATAAAATTTGCTGGTTGTTATCACGGTCATTCGGATTCTTTTTTGATACAAGCGGGTAGCGGAGCGGTAACTTTTGGTTCGCCAAATAGTCCAGGTGTCACTGAAGGAACAGCAAAAGACACGTTATTGGCAAAATATAATGATATTGAAAGTGTAAAAGTACTTATTGAAGCGAATAAAAATGAAATTGCGGCAATAATAATTGAGCCAGTTGCAGGTAATATGGGTTGTATTGCGCCAAATAAAGGTTTTTTAGAAGCGTTACGCCAAATTTGTACCGAGAATGCTATTCTATTAATTTTTGACGAAGTAATGACAGGTTTCCGATTGGCAAAAGGTGGTGTTCAAGAATTGCTAAATGTTAAAGCCGATATAGTCACTTTTGGAAAAGTAATTGGTGGTGGATTGCCAGTTGGTGCATTTGCCGCAAGAGCAGAAATAATGAATTATTTAGCGCCTTTAGGGCCAGTGTATCAAGCGGGAACTTTGTCGGGGAATCCTTTGGCGATGGCTGCGGGATTGGCAATGTTGAAAGCGTTAAATGAAGATGAAGCGGTTTTTCAACGACTTTCAGAAAAAACCATTTATTTAGAAAACGGAATTCAAAAAGCACTTTTAACTAATGGTATTGATTTTACAATAAACAGAATTGGTTCTATGATTTCGGTTCATTTTGACGCCGAACCCGTTGTTGATTTTCAAAGTGCTGCAAAAGGCGATAATGAAACGTTCAAGAAATTTTTTCACGGTTTGTTAAACGAAGGCATTTATATTGCTCCATCGGCTTATGAAACTTGGTTTATAACCGATGCATTGACCTATGAAGATTTAGATTTCACAATTCGCGCCATTGAAAAAGTGGCTAAAACACTATAAAAAAAAGGGCTTTCAAATTTGAAAGCCCTTTTTTTTATAGTGTTTTAGCCACTTTTTCAATG
>CAMCDQ010000020.1 GCA_945873505.1 Chitinophaga pinensis | reverse complement strand
AAAAAGCAGAAAATGACACACAAGTTGAAAATATAACTATTGACGAAAAAGACAGCACAACTGCTGGTGTCTTTAATACATTAGACCAAACGGCTTCAAAAACAGAAGAATTTGTAGCTAAAAACCAAAAAGTAATCTTCGGCATAGTTGCAGTTATTGCTTTAGTAACTGTTGGATATGTTCTTTTCCAAAAATTTGTTGCAGAACCAAAAGAAGATACTGCGGCAATTGAAATGTTTTTAGCACAACAAAATTTCCAAAAAGCGACTGACGGAACAAAAAGCGACTCCTTATATAATCTAGCTTTAAAAGGTTCTGAAGGTAAATTCGGGTTTGTTGATATTGCTTCAAAATATGAAGGAACGGATGCAGGAAATTTAGCTAATTATTATGCTGGAATGGCCTATTTGAATACCAAAAAATACGATGAAGCGATTTATTATTTAGAGAAATTCAAATCTGATGATATCGTGTTAAGTGCTTTGGCAATTGGTGCAATTGGTGATGCTCATTCTCAAAAAGGGCAACCAAAAGAAGCTTTAGAATTTTATATTAAAGCATCTGAAACTAATAAAAACGAATTTACAACGCCACGTTTCTTGTTGAAAGCAGGTCAAACCGCTTTAGGATTAAAAAACAAATCAGATGCGTTGAAATATTTCACAGAAATTAAAGAAAAATACGAGGCGACACCTGAAGCAGCAAATATTGACGCTTTAATTGGTTTAGCCCAATAAAGTAGCCTTAGGATTTTGCATTCATAATTGAAGAATTTCTTATCTTTGATTGTATATTCTGAACAACAATAAAATCCTTGATTATGGCAACTGCAAATAAAAATTTATCAAATTACGATAAGAATACAATCCCAAGCGCGAAAAATTTTCGGTTTGGGATTGTTGTTTCAGAATGGAACGAAACCATCACCGACGGTTTGTATTCTGGTGCTGAAACTGCATTATTAGATTGTGATGCGGTATCGGAAAACATTATTCGTTGGAATGTTCCAGGTAGTTTTGAACTGATTTATGGTGCCAAAAAAATGATAGAAACCCAAAATGTGGATGCTATTATTGTAATTGGTTGTGTGATAAAAGGCGAAACAATGCACTTTGAATTTGTTTGCGAAGGCGTAACCCAAGGAATAAAAGACCTGAATGTTAAATTTGATGTTCCCGTAATTTTTTGTTTACTGACTGATAATACCGAACAACAATCTTTGGATAGAAGTGGTGGTATTCACGGAAATAAAGGAACAGAAGCTGCAATTGCTGCGTTAAAAATGGCTTATTTACGAGAACAAGCAACTTTAAATTATCAATTTCAAGATCAACAATTACTTTCTTCAGGACAACTTCAAATAGAAAAACTACAATTGAGAATTGAAGAGTAAGTATTTAACTAAATAAATTTAGACCTCTACATTTTATTATTTGTAGAGGTTTTTTATTTTTTAATTATGGTGTAAAAACCCAATGAAAATTCGTTAAATTTGTAATCTTTGTAAAGAAGATTCAGTCCCTAATTTTAAAACTAAATTTTTTTAATGTCAAGTATCATTCAATTACTTCCAGATCATGTTGCCAATCAAATTGCCGCTGGAGAAGTTGTTCAAAGGCCGGCTTCGGTGGTCAAAGAACTTCTTGAAAATGCTGTTGATGCAAAAGCCACCGACATTAAATTAATCATTAAAGATGCTGGTAAATCATTAGTTCAAGTTATTGATAATGGACTTGGTATGAGTGTCACCGATGCCCGTTTGTGTTTTGAGCGTCACGCAACTTCTAAAATTCGTCAAGCTGAAGATTTATTTTCTTTGCATACCAAAGGATTTCGTGGGGAAGCTTTGGCGTCAATTGCTGCGATTGCGCACGTGGAAATGAAAACCAAGCAAGATCAAGAAGAATTGGGTACGCACATTGTTATTGAAGGCAGTAAATTTATATCTCAAGATGTTGCTGTTTTGCCAAAAGGAACTTCATTTTCAGTTAAAAATCTATTTTTTAATATTCCCGCTCGTCGCAATTTTTTGAAGTCGGAAACTGTGGAACATCGTCATATTGTTGATGAATTTCAACGCGTGGCTTTGGCACATCCCAATATCCATTTTACATATTATCACAATGGAAGTGATTTATTTAATTTACCACAATCGAATTCGAGACAGCGAATTGTAAATATTTTTTCGGGGAAAACCAATGAAAAATTAGTTCCTGTTCAGGAAGAAACAGAAATTGTAAGTATTCAAGGATTTGTGAGTAAACACGAATTTGCTAAGAAAAATCGTGGCGAACAGTTTTTCTTTGTGAACGATCGTTATATAAAAAGTGGCTATTTGCACCACGCTGTTATGGCGGCTTATGAAGGATTGTTGAAAGACGGTGCGCAGCCAAGTTATTTTTTGTATTTAAATGTGCCTCCAAATACGATTGATATTAATATTCATCCCACAAAAACTGAAATTAAATTTGATGATGAGCACGCACTTTATGCCATTTTACGTTCTGCAATAAAACACAGTTTAGGACAATTTAATGTAGCTCCAATTTTAGATTTTGATAGAGATTCTAATTTAGATACACCTTATAATTATAAAAATCAAGAAGCTTCGACTCCAACTATTCAAGTTGATGGTGCTTTTAATCCATTTTCTGATGAGACACCAAATAAACATTTTACAACCTATCGCAAAACTGAAAATACGGCAAATTGGGAAAGTTTATATGTCGGTTTAAAACAAGATACAGATGAAATTAGTAATGTTGAATTTGAAAGTGATGAAGTGACGGGATCATTATTTAATGAAAATGAAATCGAACAAGCTACCAATAAAACGTATCAAATTCATAAGAAATACATTGTAAATCCGATTAAATCTGGGATGGTTATTGTAGATCAACAGCGGGCGCATCAACGGGTTTTGTACGAGCAATTTCTTACAAATATGACAGTAAATCAGGCTTCAAGCCAGCAACTATTATTTCCGTTAAATTTGTTTTTTTCGTCAAGCGAAATGAAATTAATTTCAGAATTACAACTTTCATTGGTCAATACTGGCTTTGTTTTTGAAGCTACAAATGACGATCACGTGGTAATTTCTGGTTTGCCAATTAATGTTACAGAAAGTGAAGTTTCGATAGTTTTAGAACAGTTATTGAGCGACTTGCAAGACGGAATTCCAGAAAGCAGTTTCAGTCAAAATGATAGTATTGCCAAATCAATGGCAAAAAGTTTAGCTGTAAAAACGGGAACGTATTTAACAGAAAAAGAACAAGAAAATTTAGTAAATGGGCTTTTTGCTTGCAAAGAACCCAATGTTTCCCCATTTCAAAAACCTACTTTCATCACGATGCGTGTGGAAGATTTAGATAAAAAATTCGCACTATGAGAAACGTATCCGAAACGGTTAAGCAATTAATCATCATTAATATTATCTTTTTTATTGGTACACAAATTTTAGGTGATGTTGCCTATAAATACCTTTCTTTGTATTATCCTGAAAACCCAGATTTCAAGTACTGGCAGCCGTTGACGCACATGTTTATGCACGGAAATCTAATGCATATTTTCTTTAATATGTTTGCTTTATTTTCTTTTGGAACTGCTTTAGAGCAAATGTGGGGTGCCAAAAAATTTCTTTTTTTCTATATTTCTTGCGGATTAGGTGCAGCATTTATTCATATACTTTCCAATTATTATTTCTTCCACGAAGGATTGAATACGCTATTGGCAAATGGAATACAGAAATCAGAAATTTTACAGGTTTTGGGTGAAGGCAAATACGATTCAAGATGGACAGAGATTTTATCAAAATCGGGTTTTGAGAGTTTTACGTCTGCGTTTATAACGCCCGCAGTTGGTGCTTCCGGTGCTATTTACGGGATTTTGGTTGCCTTTGCCTTTATGTTTCCAAATGCTGAATTGGCTATGATGTTTATTCCAATTCCAATAAAAGCAAAATATTTCGTACCTGTAATTGTAGGGTTAGATTTATTTTCAGGTGTTACTGGATTTTCTGTTTTTGGTGGTGGGATTGCACACTTTGCTCACGTTGGTGGCGCATTGTTCGGATTTTTAATGGTTTGGTATTGGAAAAAAAATCAATTTAATTCAAATCGTTGGAATTAGTCAGTAATCAGTTTGTAGTGTTCAGTAAAAAAATAAATAAATGAATATAATTGAAGATTTGAAATTGCAATTTAAAATTGGTGATGTTGTAACAAAATTTATATTTTGGAACATTGCTTTTTTTGCTATTCCAAGTATTGTATTTGGTGTTTTACCTTTGTTTAAAGTCAATATTGATTATCTCAATTATGTAAGTTTGTCTTCAAATCCATTGGATTTACTTTGGAAACCTTGGACAATTTTTTCGTATGCCTTTTTTCATTTTGGAATTTTTCACATTCTCTTTAATATGTTAATGTTGAATTTTGCAGGAAGATTATTCTTGATATTCTTCAATCAAAAGCAATTGTTAAGTTTGTATTTTGTTGGTTCGCTATTTGCGGGCAGTATTTATATGCTAAGTTATATGTTTTTTCCTGCTTTGGCAAATGTAAATACGTCTTTGGTTGGCGCATCTGCATCAGTAATGGCAATTCTTTTTGCAACAGTTTCTTATTCGCCTTTGATGGAAATTAGGCTACTATTTTTTGGAAATGTAAAATTATGGCACATCGCTTTGGTTTTAATTGTAATTGATTTGTTTCAATTGCCAATGGAAAATACAGGCGGACATTTATCGCATATAGGCGGTGCTTTTTTTGGTTATATTTACACCCAATTATTAAAGAATGGAACTGATATTTGTGTATGGTTTACTTCAATTATAGACTTTTTTGCCACTATATTCAGCGGAAAAAAGACAACGCCATTCAAAAAAGTGCATAGAAATTATAAAGCTCCTGCAGCAAAAAAAGTTTCTAAAATTGTCACAAAAGACAAAAGTCAGCAACAAATTGACGAAATTTTAGATAAAATTAGCCAATCAGGTTATGATAGTTTAACAAAAGAAGAAAAAGAATTCCTTTTTAAAGCAGGGAAATAATTTTTTTAAGGTTTAAAGTTTCAAGTTGCCTAACTTTGAACTTTAAACCTTAAACTTGAAACAAAAAAATGAGAAAGCTTTCTTGGTTTAATAAAGTGGTTTTTTTTATCAATATAGTTTTGGCTGTATTGACTTTCATTGCTTATGTTTTACCGTTTTTAGCTCCTAAATTATTTCCAGTCTTATCAGCTTTAACATTGGTTTTGCCATTATTTTTAATTCTTAATGGTCTTTTCTTTATTTATTGGGGCATCCAACTCAAACGACAAATAATATTACCCGCATTGGTTTTGCTGATGGGAATTACTTTTATCAATAAATTCTATAAATTTTCAGCTACAGATTTACCTAAAGTAGAAAAAGACTTTGTTGTAATGAGTTATAATGTGCGTTTGTTTAATTTATTTAAATGGTTGAATGATGATAATGTTCCCGATGAAATTTTGGATTTTATAAACGAGCAAAATCCTGATATTCTTTGTATTCAAGAATTTTCAACAGCAGCCAAATTAGATTTGAAGATTTATCCGTATAAATATGTTTTTATGCAAGGAAAAAATATTAAAACCGGACAAGCCATTTTTTCTAAATATCCAATTATAGACGAAGGAAATTTAGTATTTCCAAATTCTAATAACAATGCCATTTTTGCTGATATTAAAAAAGGAAAAGACATTATTCGGGTTTATAATATGCATTTACAATCTATAAAAATATCACCTGATGTAAATGAAATTTCTGATAATATTGATGGAATCAACCAAGATAAATCCCAGATTTTGATTATAAGAATCAGTAAAGCATTTAAAAAACAACAGCAACAAGCGGAAATTTTGATGAATCACAAAAAAGAATGTGAATATCCAATTATCATTTGTGGAGATATGAATAACAGTCCCTATTCCTACGTTTATCGAAGTATTAAAGGCTCTTTAAACGATTGTTTTGAAGAAGCAGGTTCTGGTTTTGGACAAACCTATAATTTTAAATATTATCCAGCACGTATCGATTATATTTTTGCTGATAAAGTGATGAAAGTTAAGAATTTTACGAGTTTCCCTGAATTTATAAATTCAGATCACAGTCCTGTAATTGCAAGATTAGCAATGGATTAATCTATATTTGCTGCTCTTTCAAATAATCTAAAGCAAATCGACCTTCATTAAAAAGTAAATCCAAAATACTTAAATTATTAATAAATCCGTGTTTGTCTCCAAATACTTGTGTGTAAGAATCAAAAGCAGAAGTGTCTTTTTTACCGTCGGCTAAATTTCTAAAATCGATACAATTGGTGGTTTCTTGAAAATATTCAGTAGTTTTTTCAAACTCTAATTTCATTCCTAAGCATTTTGAAACAATAGCAATCGTTTCAAAATTCAAGTCCATTAAAAAAGTATGTTTTTTTGTGAAAATAGGTTGTAATGCATCTTCGAAATACTCGAAAAATGGGGAAGTTCTATACGCCGCTTCAAGAGATTTAAAATGCTGTTTTTGCCAATCAAAAGCTGTTTCAATTTTGATTTCTTTCGTCTTTTGATTTCTTTCTTTACTATGTTTTATAGGAATATTCAACATCAAAATTCCATTTGGGCTATAAATATACGTTCGGTTTCTGTTGGTTTGCTTCTGAAAATTATCTTCAACTTCAAACACAATTGAATCCGCCTTTGCCATAGCTGCAAAATTACTTATTGAAGGGAAATAGGTGGGTAGGAGTAAAGAGTTCATATTTGTCCAAAGTTTTTAATGTCATAATGTCGAAAGTCAAAATAGTTGTATTCATAACAGACTTTAAGACTTTCGACTTTGCAACATTTGACTAATTTTCTTTCTTTCTCCTAACAAAATAACTAATTCCGAAATACGCTATTAATGCAATTAAGAAATATTTGAAATACGATTGTGGTTGTCCATCGCCGCTAACGGTTGTGAAAACCCTATCCCAACGAATTTTGTTGAATCCTTTTCCATTTGGATCCAAACTCATCCAAATAAACACTGGTTTTCCAACGATATGATCTTCTGGAGTATATCCAAAATACCTAGCGTCCAATGAGTTGTGACGGTTGTCTCCCATCATCCAATAATAATCTTGTTTGAAAGTATAAGTAGTGGCAATTTGTCCGTTAATTCTAATTTCATTACCCGTAACTTTTAAATCATTTTGTTCATATTCACGAATAATGGTTTTATAGAAAGGTAAACTTTCAGTATTTAAAGCAACTGTAACTCCTTTTTTAGGAATGTAAATCGGACCAAAATTATCCAAATTCCATTTTGTATTATATGGGAATATCGCCGCTTCTGCTTCGTGAGATATATTACGAACTACACTTTTTACAATCGGATTCAAACGCAAACGATTAGCAGATTCTTCAGTTAATGCTCTGAAATAAAAGGTGTTTTGAGTACTTTGGTACACACCATCTGTAATATTTAATTCTTTAGTAATATACGTTTGGTCAAAACCAGAACCATCGGTGGTTACAGTATAGGAATATTGAGGTTTTGCTCTTTCGGGCATTGGCATTATTTTTCCATTTATGTAAACAATACCCTCTTTTATAGACAAACTATCGCCTGGAATACCAACGCAACGTTTTACATAATTGGTCTTTTTATCGATTGGTTTATCATATCTTTTATCTGCTGCTTTATACATATTAAATAACGTATCCGCAGGCCAGTTGAATACTACAATGTTGGTTCTATTCACTTCTTGCATTGCGAAAAATCGGAAATAGGGAAGTTGTGGTTTTTTGGTGTATGATTTTACATTTAAAAGAGGCAAGGTATCGTGAACCATCGGCGCAGCAATTGGCGTCATTGGTGTTCTTGCTCCATAATGGAATTTACTCACAAATAAAAAGTCACCCACTAACAATGATTTTTCCAAAGATGACGTAGGAATTGTATACGGTTGCATTACATACGTGTGAACCAAAGTTGCTACAACGATTGCAAAAAGCAATGAGCTTACAGTATCTGCAGTTTTATTTGTAGGTTCTAAACTTCTATTATTGATGTAACCTAATTTTTTAGTGTAGTTGATATAATAAATATAAAAACCAAATGTCAATACTCCCAAAAGCGTATCTAATGTTGAGTTTTTTCCAAAACTTCTCAAAGTTTCTACCCAAACTACAGGAAACATAATAAGATTTACAACGGGAACAAACAATAATATCGTCCACCAAGGCGAACGGTTTATGATTTTCATCAAAACAATTGCGTTGTAAACTGGAATTGCTGCTTCCCATTTTTTTCTACCTGCGGCTTCATACAATTTCCAAGTTCCTAAAAAGTGAATTACTTGAACAATCAAGAAAAATACAAACCATTGAATTAGTGTCATACTATTTTTAATTTGAAAATTAAATAATTTGAAAATTAGATAATTCTATTGTTTGAAACATTTATTTTATTAAAATATTAACTTTTTTACTGTTTTTGAATTTATTAAAATTTTTTTTGTCATTATCTAATTTCCAAATTGACTCATTTTCAAATTGAGCTCTAAGACATCTTTCATTGTGAAAACTCCTTTTTTACCCAAAATCCATTCTGCTGCAATTACGGCACCTAATGCAAATCCTTCTCTATTGTGTGCCAAATGTTTTATTTCGATTAAATCAACATCTGAATTATAGGAAACGGTATGTGTGCCAGGGACATTTTCTATTCTTTTGGCATCAATCAGAATGTCAGTAGTCATCGGATTTTCTAATGTCCAATTTTTATAATTACTGTTTTCAATAACTCCATTTGCCAATGAAATAGCGGTTCCACTTGGTGAATCTAATTTTTGTGTGTGATGAATTTCTTCAATTCCAACTTTATACGTGTCAAATTTTGACATAATTTTTGCCAAATATTCGTTCAATTCAAAGAAAATATTGACACCCAAACTAAAATTTGAACTACTAATAAAAGCAGTATTTCTCTCTTTGCAAAGTTGCACCATATTTTCATATTCGTTCAACCATCCTGTAGTTCCAGAAATTACCGGGATTCCAAGTTTTAAAGCAGTCGAAATATTTTCAACCGCAGCATCTGGCGCACTAAAATCTATTGCAACCTCAGCATTTTCAAGTCCGTTAAAGGTATCTTCAATAGATTTACGCAACACAATTTCGTGTCCGCGTTGCAATGCAATTTTTTCAATTACTTGCCCCATTTTTCCGTAACCTAAAAGTGCAATTTTCATTAAAAGTGATAGTTTAAAGTCAATCCTAAATTTTGCTTGTAATTGATTTCATTCTGATAAATTTCAGGGCGAACCGACAATTTATCATTCACATTGAATTGCATCAAATGCGCATCAATATTGGCATCTATAATATTTAATATATAAAAACCAACGGTTACTAAAACCGACATGTCTCTATTTCGTTGATAAAATCGCTGTCCAGCAATCAATCTCGAATCGTCTAAATATTGAAAATTATCGTCACTATATCCCGCCAATCTTCTTTTATAAGCGTTTCTGTAATTATTATATTTGGTGTTATTTACGGAGTAATAATACAATCCAGTTCCGATTCCACCGTAAACTAAAGGGATTTTCCAGTATTTTTTATTGTATGCTTGTCCTAATCCTGGCAAAATTGCAGATAAAAAAGCAGCTTTTGCAGGTGCCAAAGGATTTATTTCTTTGTATTTTAAAGTGTCTTTTGCAACCAAAATCTCTACTTTTTTAGCTTGAGCAAAAAGAGTAGTTGTTCCAATTAAGAACCCAATTAAAAATATGGAATAGAATTTAATCACTACCCTTTTATTAATTTGATAATTCTATTGAAATCCTCTTCAGAATGAAATGGAATTGTAATTTTCCCTTTGCCATTTCCCGCAACTTTCACATCTACTTTAGCGCCAAAATACTCTGTAATAGCTTTGTTTGCTTCGGGTGCTACAGCAAAAGTTGCCGTTTTTACTTTGGTTATAGCTTTTGGTTTTAAACTTTCTTGATAGTTTTTTACCAATGCTTCGGTTTCTCTAACAGAAAGGTTTTGGCTTACAATTTTTTGGTAAATATCTGTTTGAACATCTTGATTTTCAATATTTATTATAGCACGACCGTGACCCATAGTTATAAATCCATCACGAATTCCCGTTTGAATAATCGGGTCTAATTTCAATAATCTCAAATAATTTGCAATCGTAGAACGCTTTTTTCCCACGCGCTCGCTCATTTGTTCTTGCGTCAATTGAATTTCATCAATCAATCTTTGGTACGATAACGCAATTTCAATAGGATCTAAATCATGTCTTTGGATATTTTCTACCAATGCCATCGTTAGCGATTCATTGTCGTTCGCAATTCGAATATAAGCGGGAACCACATTCAATCCTGCCAATTTTGAAGCACGTAATCTCCGTTCTCCAGAAATTAATTGGTATTTATTGAAGTTAGTTTTACGAACCGTAATCGGCTGAATAACACCTAATTCTTTAATAGAAGTTGCCAATTCTTGCAATGATTCCTCATTGAAATTACTTCTTGGCTGAAAAGGATTTATCTCGATAGCATCAATTTCTAACTCGATAATATTTCCTACAACTTTATCTGCATTTTTATCATTAACCGACTTAATATCATTGTCTGGGTCTTTCAATAAAGCAGACAATCCTCTTCCTAATACTTGTTTTTTTATTGCTTGTGCCATAAATTAATTACTATTTTTCTTAATAATTTCCTCCGCTAATTTCAAATAATTCGTCGCCCCTTTGCTCGTTGCGTCATAATTTATAATACTTTCACCAAAACTCGGAGCCTCACTCAACTTGGAATTTCTCTGAATTATAGTTTCAAAAACCATATCGTTAAAATGTTTTTGAACCTCCTCAACAACCTGATTTGACAAACGTAAACGAGAATCAAACATGGTCAATAATAATCCTTCAATATTTAAATCGGGATTGTGAATCTTCTGAACACTTTTTATAGTATTCAATAATTTTCCCAAACCTTCCAAAGCAAAATATTCACACTGAATTGGAATAATTACTGAATCGGCTGCTGTCAACGCATTTAATGTCAACAATCCTAATGATGGTGCGCAATCAATCAAAATATAATCGTATTTATCTTTGATGCTTTTCAAAGCTTCCTTCAACATATATTCTCTATTTTCCTTGTCAACCAACTCAATTTCGATGGCAACAAGGTCAATATGCGCAGGAATTATATCCACATTCGGAGCCGAACAAGTGATAATCGCTTCTTCAGGAGTATTGCTATGTTCTAAAATTTGATACGTTCCAATAATAATATTTTCAACGTCAATTCCCAACCCAGAACTCGAGTTTGCTTGAGGATCAGCGTCAATAAGTAAAACTTTTTTTTCTAAAACGCCTAAAGAAGCCGCTAAATTTATTGAAGTTGTTGTTTTTCCAACGCCTCCTTTTTGATTGGCAATAGCAATGATTTTACCCATTTATTTTTTAAATTTTGAAATGTAAAAATACAATTAATTATGGTTATTGGAAATCTAATTTGTTAACATTTGTTAACTAATTTTAATTTATCGTTATTTTTTGAAGCTACCTGCCTGCCGGCAGGCAGGTTTCCAGCTGTCATTCCAAATCCTCGTTCAAAAGCTCGGGATTTTCCCTTCCACCTGCCTGTCGGCAGACAGGTCTGGGCTAGGGCATTTTGGAATCAATTGCATTTTTAGTATAAATTTGTTACAATTCATTATAATATATTTTTTACTTTTACAATTCAATTAAGTTTATGAAAATCACACCAGAAATACTTTCTCAATTCAACGGAATATTAGGGAATTCCTATGTTTTTACGGATCAAGAAACCCGAAACCACTACGGAAAAGACGAAACCGAAGAGTATGTGTTTCCTCCTTCAGTAGTCCTAAAACCAGCTACTCCAGAAGAAATTGCTGCCATTTTGAAAATCGCAAATCTTCATGCTATTCCTGTAACTGCAATTGGTGCCCGAACCGGTTTAAGTGGTGGCGCATTGTCTGTTCATCAAGGAATTGGTCTTTCAATGGAGCGTTTCAACAAAATTCTAAACATCGACGAGCAAAACCTACAAGTTACTGTCGAACCCGCAGTAATCACTCAAGTTTTGCGTGAAGCTGTAGCCGAAAAAGACCTTTTTTATCCTCCAGATCCAAGTAGTTTAGGAAGTTGTTGGATAGGAGGGAACGTGGCAGAAAATGCTGGTGGTGCGCGTGCCGTAAAATATGGCGTGACCAAAGATTATGTGCTGAATTTAGAAGTAGTTCTTGCCAATGGAGAAATTATTTGGACTGGAGCCAATACTTTGAAAAATTCTACGGGATATAATCTAACGCAATTAATGGTGGGAAGCGAAGGAACACTCGGAATCATTACAAAAATCGTTATGAAGTTAATCCCAAAAAACACTCACACCGTTTTAATGTTAGTTCCATTTTATAATGCCAATGAAGCGTGTGAAGCTGTTTCTGCTATTTTTAGAGCGGGAATAACACCAAGTGCTTTAGAATTTATGGAGCGCGATGCTATCGATTGGACATTGAAATTTGTAACCGATTTAAATGTACAAGTCAAAGACGCCATTCAAGCGCATTTACTAATCGAAGTTGATGGAAATTACCCAGATATTCTTTTTCAAGAAGCCGAAAAAATAATGGAAGTCGTTGAGCAATTCAAAATTGACGAAGTGCTTTTTGCAGATACCGAAATACAAAAAAACCTACTTTGGAAAATGCGTCGAAGTGTTGCCGAAGCCGTAAAATCAAATTCTGTTTATAAAGAAGAAGACACGGTTGTTCCAAGATATGAATTACCAAAATTATTATTTGGAATTAAAGAAATTGGATCAAAATACGGATTTAAATCGGTTTGTTACGGTCATGCTGGCGATGGAAATTTACACGTAAACATCATCAAAGGCGATATGTCAGATGAAAATTGGAACACAGAAGTCACCAAAGGAATTCGTGAGATTTTTGAGTTAACTGTTTCTTTAAAAGGAACTTTATCGGGTGAACACGGAATTGGGTATGTTCAAAAAAACTATATGGATATTGCTTTTAGCAAAACCCAATTGCAATTAATGAAAGGCATAAAATCTATTTTCGATCCGAATGGGATTTTAAATCCTGGCAAAATTTTCCCTGATAATTTATAGTTTTTTTTTAACCGCAAAGAGCGCAAAGTTTTACAAAAGGTTCGCTAAGCAAATAGCAAGTATTTTTAATCTGTGAAAATTTGTGCAATACGTGTTTATTTTTGGTTTTAATTTGCGAATTTGCAGTTTAATTTTCTCAACTTATAAATCTGTGAAAATCTGTGAAATCTGTGTTTATTTTCCAGACAAATATTCCAATAAAATCGGATCTGCATTTTTGAAAGTTGGTGCTTGCTCCGTAATAGTTGCCACTCTTTTTTTATTCAATTTCATCGTTACATCCGCTTCGGTTGTAAAAAGCAAAGCCGACATAAAAGGATTGTTGATGTAGGGAATTAGCTCGTTCAAACCTTCTTCAATTGGTAAAATCTTTATTTCTTCCTCGGTTTGAAATTTGAAAGTCAAAGCCAATTTTAGCTGAATTTCATCCACATTTGTTCGAATGTAAATATTCATTAATTGAGTATTTCCAATTGTTTTTGCCATAGTAAGTTTGGCAAAAGTCCCCTCAGAAATGCTTTCCTTTACACGGTTAAAAAACAAAGAATAGGTTGTGGTATTTGGCATAATATGTTTATTTAAAAAGTAACCCTTTCAGATTTCATAATCGAAAGGGTTATTTATTTAATCTCTTTTAGGACTGTTTTTCTTTTCTCTTTTCTCCTCTTTCTTTTCCTTAGCGGTTTTTAAAGGTTCTTTTTTTTGTGTTTTTTTTGCGTCTTGACTCTTTGCCATGATATTAAGTTTTAATTGTTAGTATCGAATTTACATAAGTAAAGATAAAAAAAATATTTTTATTTGGAAGTATTAATTATAAAAAATGCTCCAACCGCAATAGCAATCGGAGCATTTTATTCTAGTATTAAAATTTAATTAACCAAAATCCATTCGCCTGAAGCCAATAAACTTTCAGCTTTTTTAAATTTCATTTCTTCAATTGTACCGGATGAAACCTGCTGAATTTTCACAGTATCATTTCTGTTAATTTTCGGCATTTCACGAACTATAGTTTCGGTAACTTGTCGTTGTTGGGTTTCTCCTGCTTCCCGATTAGCACTTTCACTGCTTACAATTTCTTCCTTACTTATTTTGTAATTTTCTTTCTGACGCACTTCTTTAGCTTCTTGAATTTTCGGTGCATTTTGTTGTGGTAAATCGCCTTTAAATAAGAATGAAATAACTTCTTTATTTACACCATTTAACATGTTGCTAAACAAATTAAACGCCTCGAATTTATAAATTAGTAAAGGATCTTTTTGTTCGTGAACCGCTAATTGAACTGATTGTTTCAATTCGTCCATTTTACGCAAGTGCTTTTTCCAAGCTTCATCAACAATCGCTAAAGTGATGTTTTTTTCAAAATCAGCTACCAATTGTTTTCCCTGTGTTTCGTAGGCGCGTTTCAAATTGGTTATTACTTCTAGCGATTTTATTCCATCTGAAAAAGGAATTACGATACGCTCAAAACGGTTTCCACGATCTTCAAATACATTTTTAATTATTGGATACGCTTCTCTAGCACTTCTTTCTGTTTTTTCAATGTAATAAACAGAAGCCGCTTTATACGTTTTTCCAGTTAATTCCATATCAGTCAATTTCAAGAAATCACTTTCAGAAACTGGCGATGTTATGGAAAAATAGCGAATCAATTCAAATTCAAAATTCTTGAAATCATTTGCCATTTTATTGTTATTCACAATCAATTCGCAAGTATCATACATCATATTGGCAATATCCAATTTCAAACGCTCTCCAAACAAAGCGTGACGACGACGCTTGTAAACTACTTCACGTTGCGCATTCATAACATCATCATATTCTAACAAACGTTTACGAACACCAAAGTTGTTTTCTTCTACTTTTTTCTGGGCTCTTTCAATAGATTTGGTCATCATCGAATGCTGAATTACTTCGCCTTCTTTCAATCCCATTCTGTCCATCACTTTTGCAACTCGCTCTGAACCAAATAAACGCATCAAATTATCTTCAAGAGACACATAAAATTGTGAACTTCCAGGATCTCCTTGACGACCTGCACGACCTCTCAACTGACGGTCAACACGACGGGAATCGTGGCGTTCTGTTCCCACAATTGCCAAACCTCCAGCAGCTTTCACTTCTGCGGATAATTTTATATCCGTTCCACGTCCCGCCATATTGGTTGCAATGGTAACAACTCCAGCTTTTCCGGCTTCTTCAACAATTTGGGCTTCTTGTTTGTGCATTTTTGCATTCAAAACGTTGTGCGCTACACCACGCATTTTCAACATTCTACTCAATAATTCTGAAATTTCTACTGATGTTGTACCAATTAATACCGGTCTTCCCGCTGCTGATAATTCAGTTACATCTTCAATTACAGCATTGAATTTTTCACGGGTAGTTTTATAAATCAAATCTTCTTTATCGTGTCTTGACATTGGTCGGTTCGTAGGAATTTCTACAACATCCAATTTGTAAATTTCCCAAAGTTCACCAGCCTCTGTAACAGCAGTTCCAGTCATACCTGATAATTTGCTGTACATTCTAAAGTAATTTTGTAAAGTTACTGTTGCAAATGTTTGCGTAGCAGCTTCAATTTTCACGTTTTCTTTCGCTTCAATTGCTTGGTGCAAACCATCAGAATAACGACGACCATCCATAATACGACCCGTTTGCTCATCAACAATCATGATTTTATTGTCCATGATTACATATTCTACATCTTTTTCAAAAAGAGAATAGGCTTTAAGCAATTGTGTTAAGGTGTGAATACGCTCACTTTTGATACTGAAATCCTGAAATAATTTTTCTTTTTCCTCAGCTTCAGCATCTTTGTCTAATTTTTTCTTTTCAATAGCTGCAATTTCAGTCCCAATGTCTGGAAGTAAGAAGAAATTACTATCGGTGTCTTTAGAAAGAAACTTAATTCCGTTATCGGATAATTCAACTTGATTATTTTTTTCTTCAATTACAAAATACAACGCCTCATCCACAAGATGCATGTCTCTTTTGTTGTCTTGCAAATATTGATTTTCAGTTTTTTGAAGCAATTGTTTGATTCCTTCTTCACTTAAAAATTTGATTAACGCTTTATTTTTAGGCAAACTTCTATACGAACGCAATAAGTTGAAACCTCCATCTTTCGTGTTTCCTTCTTTTATCAAACGCTTGGCTTCTGTTAAAAAACCATTCGCTAATTGTTTTTGAAGACTTACTAGGTTTTCAATTTTTGGTTTTAATTCATTAAACTCGTGACGATCGCCTTGGGGAACTGGACCAGAAATAATTAATGGCGTTCTTGCATCATCAATCAATACAGAATCGACCTCGTCAACTATTGCGTAATTGTGTTTTCTTTGTACTAAATCGGTAGGCGAATGTGCCATATTATCTCTCAAATAATCAAAACCAAATTCGTTATTTGTTCCATAAGTTATGTCTGCTTCGTATGCTTTTCTTCTTTCGTCAGAATTTGGTTGGTGGTTGTCAATACAGTCTACAGTCAATCCGTGAAATTCAAATAATGGCGCTTTCCAAGTACTATCTCTTTTTGCCAAATAATCATTTACGGTTACTAAATGCACGCCGTTTCCAGTTAATGCATTCAAATAAAGAGGTAAGGTTGCCACCAATGTTTTTCCTTCACCCGTTTGCATTTCTGCAACTTTTCCACCGTGAAGTACCATCCCACCTATTAATTGTACATCATAATGAACCATATCCCAGGTGATTTGCTTTCCAGCAGCACTCCAAGAATTTGCCCAAACAGCATTTTCGCCTTCAATTGTAATATAGGTTTTCGATGCAGAAAGTTCTCTGTCTTTTGCGGTAGCAGTAACTTTTATCGCGGTATTGTCTTTAAAACGTTTTGCAGTTTCTTTGATTACAGCATAAGCTTCAGGAAGAATTTCGTTTAATGTTTTTTCTGAAATTTCATACGCTTCTTTTTCAAGAGCATCTATTTCTAAATAAAGATCTTCTCTTTTATCGATGTCTTCAATGGTTTCAACTTCTGTTTGAAGGGAAGCAATTTTAGCATCTTTCTCGGAACGAGCTTGTTGGATTAAATCTTTGAAATAAGCAGTTTTAGCTCTCAATTCGTCGTGTGACAATGATTCTAAAGCGCTTTCAAATGCTTTAATTTTGGTTATATTTCCTTGTAATGCTTTAACATCTTTTTGAGATTTATCACCTACAAAGACTTTAAGTATGCTATTTATGAAACTCATAATATGATTTCTATTTCTATTTATAATAAGGTACGCAAATTTAACCAAAAAAAAAGCCTCGTTGGAGACTTTTCATTGGTTTTAATATTTTTTTAATATTCATCCTCGTTCCAAAGATAATCTTCGTCGGTTGGATAATCCGGCCAAATTTCTTCCATCGATTCATATATCTCTCCTTCATCTTCTATAGATTGAAGGTTTTCTACTACTTCAAGTGGCGCACCAGCTCTAATAGCGTAGTCAATAAGTTCATCTTTGGTCGCAGGCCACGGTGCATCACTTAAATAAGATGCTAATTCTAATGTCCAATACATTTTATACTTATTTTTAGTTTATGCAAAAATAAATTTTTTACTTAAAAAGTCAAGTAAAAATCCATTTATTTTACAAAATAGTTAAGAACGTCTGTTTTTAGTAGTCATTGGTCAGTTTTAATAGTAATAAGTTGTCAACTGAATACTAATTTTTCACTTTTAAACTGAATACGGAACACTATTTCCTCGGAATCCATTTCACTTCATCCGCTTTCAAGTCATAACTCAACTTCCGTGCCAACACAAAAAGGTAGTCAGAAAGGCGGTTCAAGTACTTAATAGCGTTCCCATCAACGGGTTCATTGTGGTCTAAATGTACCGCTAAGCGTTCTGCACGGCGGCAAACGCAACGGGCAATATGACAATATGACACAGTTGTATGTCCGCCAGGTAGAACGAAATGAGTCATTGGTGGAAGCGAATCTTCCATTGCGTCGATTTCATTTTCTAATAATTCAACATCACTTTCTATAATGCCAAGATTTTTCAATCGCAATTCTCCATTTTTCTTAACTGCTTTTTCAGGCGGTGTGGCTAAAATTGCTCCAACAGTAAACAATCTATCTTGAACTTCTATCAAAATATCTTTATAATGCGCATTCATTTCTTGGTCGCGAATTAATCCAATATGCGAATTCAATTCATCTACCGTTCCGTAACTTTCTATTCTAATGTGATCTTTAGGAACTCTTGTACCTCCAAAAAGTGCCGTTGTTCCTGTATCTCCAGTTTTTGTATATACTTTCATTTTTCATTTTTTAGATTTATGATTTATGATTTTAGATTTAGATATTGCAGAAACAACCAGTTTCTAATTCCAGAGGACGAACCGCCGAGGCAATCTAAAGTCTTAAATCTAAAATCAAAAATTATTTCGTAATATCACTTTCAATCATTCCATCTCGCAAACGGATGATTCTATGGGCGTAAGCCGCAACTTCTTCTTCGTGGGTAACAACAATTACGGTATTTCCCAATTTGTGAATATCACCAAACAATTTCATAATTTCTTCGGATGTTTTACTGTCTAAATTTCCTGTTGGTTCATCCGCAAGAATGATGGAAGGGTTGTTTACCAATGCTCTCGCAACCGCCACACGCTGCCTTTGTCCGCCTGAAAGTTGGTTGGGCTGGTGATCCATTCGGTCTGCTAAACCCACTTGATTCAAAACTTCTTCGGCTCTAACTTTTCTTTCAGATTTTGAAAATCCAGCATAAACCATTGGTAATGCCACATTATCTAAAGCAGTTGTTCGGGGCAAAAGATTAAAAGTTTGAAATACAAAACCAATTTCTTTATTGCGAATTTCGGCTAATTCATCATCGTGCATTTTACTGACGTCTTTTCCATTCAAAATATAACTTCCAGAAGTTGGCGTGTCCAAACATCCCAAAAGATTCATCAAAGTAGATTTTCCAGAACCTGAAGGTCCCATCAATGCTACATATTCTCCTTTATTTATCTCTAAATCAATTCCTTTTAGGACATAAACGATTTCGTTTCCAAGAACAAAATCTCTTTTAATATTCGTAATTTGAATGAGTGGATTTGCCATTTTTATTTGGAATTCAATTTTAATTAGTTAAATAATCCTGCATTTATTTTTCGTGGGTTTAAAAGTACAAAAAGGAAGTAGTGATTTCCTAATTACGGCTCTTTTTTTAACGTATTGAATTTAAATTTAAACCCGAATTACGAAATGTTCCTTTACTTGTTCTTTTCTTACAAAGGCAAAACCGTAAATAAAAGTGTCAATTGTAACAGTAAAATTAGGATTTTGAATGATTGTTTTCCAAAATAAATTATTTGCAGAACTGCGGTATATTCCATCAAAAATTAAACATGTATCGTTGTTGGTTTTGTCTAAAATAGCATCCAAAGCTAAAGTATTTATATTAAAATAAGTAACATCAACAAACACAAAATCAATTTTGGCATCAGAAGAAGCGTTTGTTTTATTTTCAGGAATGTAAAGACCTTCTTGAAATTCAAAGTAATGAAACACCCGATTTAATAGTTTTTCTTTCTTTGTTTTGACTTGAAAGTTAGAGAAAAAGGGTTTCATTTCTGTTTTAGCATAAAAACATTTTGTCACCAATAGAAATATAAATGGCGAATGAACACCATGTTCGTTTTTGGAGTTCCAAAGAAATTGCAAATAAGTTCTTATTCGATATAACATAAATTCATATTTATATTGGAATAATTTGATTTACCCTTCCATTTTACTCGAAAGTTCAAACCAGCGTTCTTCTTTCGTTTCCATTTTGGTAATGATATTTTTCAATTCGTTAGCCTTTTTCTCAATATCGTTTTCTGCCACTTTTCCGTCTGAAAACAATTGCTCAATTTTGGCTTTATCAATTTCTAAATCCTTGATTTCTCTTTCAATTTTCTGAAATTCTTTCTGCTCATTAAAAGTCAAATTTCCAGTTGGGTTGTTTTGCTTCCAATCTTTCTTTTCCGATTTGTTATCTTCTTTTTGCGCCACATCCGCACTGTCTTCATACGCTCTAAAGTCGGAGTAATTTCCAGGGAAGTTTTCTATCACACCTTGACCTCTAAAAACAAATAAATTATCAACGATTTTATCCATAAAATACCTGTCATGAGAAACCACCAACAAGCAACCAGGATAATCCAAAAGGAAACTTTCCAAAACATTCAACGTCACAATATCCAAATCATTCGTTGGCTCATCAAGAATCAAAAAGTTAGGATTCTGAATCAAAACCGTACATAAATATAGTCGTTTCAACTCGCCACCACTCAATTTTTCTACATA
The DNA here is from genome assembly GCA_945873505.1 of Chitinophaga pinensis. Taxonomy (GTDB): domain Bacteria; phylum Bacteroidota; class Bacteroidia; order Flavobacteriales; family Flavobacteriaceae; genus Flavobacterium. Next base: position 15,701 of record CAMCDQ010000020.1, on the reverse strand, counting down.
ATCATATTGTTTTTTGCTGTCAAATAAAAACCGTTCCAATAATTGCGAAGCCGAAATAATTTTTCCTTTCGTCAATGGAATATATTCCCCGTATTCCTTAATCACATCAATCACGCGCTGCCCCGGTTTTGGATTGATGCCACTTTGCGTGTAATACCCAATTTTTATTGTTTCTCCCACAACTACTTTCCCGCTATCCAGCGGAAGTGTTCCTGTAAGCAAGTTCAAAAAAGTAGATTTTCCAGTTCCATTTTTACCAATAATCCCAATGCGTTCGCCACGTTGAAAATCGAAATTGAAATTATCCAAGATCACGTGATCCTTGAATTTCTTTGAAATTTTGTGAAGCTCAATAATTTTGCTTCCCATACGTTCCATATTAATTTCCAATTCTACCACGTTTTCACGACGGCGACTTTGTGCTTTTTCCTTAATTTCATAAAAATCATCCTGACGCGATTTGCTCTTGCACGTTCTCGCTTTTGGCTGGCGTCGCATCCATTCCAATTCTTTCACAAACAAGTTTTGCGCCTTGTCCACACTCGAATTTTCCGAAGCAATTCGCTCTTCTTTTTTCTCTAAATAATAAGAATAATTTCCTTTGTATTGGTATATTTTTCCGTTGTCCAATTCAATGATTTCATTACAAACGCGCTCTAAAAAGAAACGGTCGTGTGTAACCATAAACAACGTAATATTTTCTTTGGCAAAATAACTTTCCAACCACTCAATCATCTCTAAATCTAGGTGATTCGTAGGTTCGTCAAGAATTAACAAGTCAGGACGATTGATTAAAATAATCGCCAATGACAACCTTTTTTTCTGTCCACCCGAAAGATTTTTGACTTTTAATTTGAAATCTTCCAACTTCAATTTGAACAAAATTTGCTTGTATTGCGTTTCAAAATCCCAAGCATTATGTTGGTCCATTCCGTCAAATGCTTTTTGATACGCCTCTTCATCTTCAGGGTTCTCCAACGCTTTTTCATAAGCTTCAATCACCTTCAAACTCTCATTATCCGACGCAAAAATGCTTTCCTCAATCGTCAATTCTTCTTGCAATTTATTGTCTTGCGATAAAAAAGCCATTCTAATGCTTTTTCTAAGCACCACTTGTCCAGTATCAGGCTCGTCAAAACCATTAATGATGTTCATAATAGTGGTTTTTCCCGAACCATTTTTAGCTATAAATGCAATTTTTTGGTCTTTATTAATCCCAAAAGAGATATTTTCAAAAAGCGTTCTTTCTCCAAAAGATTTAGAGATATTTTCAACAGATAAATAATTCACAAGTCTATTTTTTTGCAAAAGTAAGCTATTGTAATGAAACTTTGTTACTTTGCAACTTTGTTACTTTGGAACTTAAAATATATCTTTGAAAAATGCAATTATCCGTAATCATCCTTAACTATAATGTGCGCTACTTTTTGGAGCAATGTGTTACAAGTGTTCAAGAAGCGCTTTCAAGCATTGATGGAGAAATTATTGTAATTGATAATAATTCATCGGATGATAGTTGCGAAATGATGAAAACATGTTTTCCAAACGTGAAACTCATTGAAAACACTTTGAATTTGGGTTTTCCAAAAGGGAATAACATCGGGGTTGCTCAAGCCAAAGGCGATTATATTTGTATCTTAAATCCTGATACGGTTGTTGCCGAAGATACGTTTGTAAAGATTCTCGCATTTGCTGAAAAGCAAAAAAATATCGGAATTGTGGGTTGCAAACTCATCGACGGAACGGGGAATTTTCTGCCAGAAAGCAAACGTGGCGTTCCAACACCATTTGTAGCATTTACCAAAATTTTTGGTTTGTATAAATTATTTCCAAAAACAACTCTTTTTAATCGGTATTATGCCCAACATTTATCGGAAAATGAAACTGGAAAAGTCGATATTCTTGTTGGTGCTTTTATGTTAATGAAACGGAATTTGTATCTCGAAATCGGCGGTTTTGATGAGAATTGTTTTATGTATTCTGATGATATTGATTTGTCGTATAGGGCATTGAAAATAGGAAAAATAAATTACTATTATCACGAAACATCCGTAATTCATTATAAAGGCGAAAGTACCGTAAAAGATGGATTGTACATGAAACGCTTTCGAGAAGCAATGCAGTTTTTCTATAAAAAACATTTTAAACGTTCTTTTATATTTGATGTTTTTATGAAAATTGGCGCGTTCTTTTTTGCATTGTCAAAGAAAAATCAAAGCAATCTTAAACCATTGCAATCCGACGAATATGTCTTATTCTCAAAAGATGAAAATCTGAAAAATAAACTAGAATTGTTGTTGCATAAAAAAGTACATTGGCAATTAAAAATTGAAGGAAATACCTTATTTTCGCATAGTATTTCAAATAAAAAGAAAACAGAAATTCTATTGGATAATGCCAATTTATCTTTCAAGAACATCATTTCTTATTTAGAAGCGAATAAAAATCACGGTTTTACTTTTAAAATTATTCCCAAAAATACTTTTTTTATGATTGGTAGTAATAACAGTAACGATAAAGGAACGGTTGTAAAAATCGATTAAAAAATACATTTAATGCAGTTATTATTTAAAATAAATAGTAATTTTGTAAATTGAATACACAAAAACAACTTTAGTTTAAGAATATGGCAAAGTTTGAATTAAAATTACCAAAAATGGGAGAAAGTGTTGCAGAAGCAACCATAACCAATTGGTTAAAAAAAGTAGGTGAAAAAATCGAAGTTGATGAAGCGCTATTAGAAATAGCTACTGATAAAGTAGATAGCGAAATCCCATCAGAAGTTTCAGGCGTTTTATCTGAAATACTTTTCAATGTTGATGATATTGTAAAAGTGGGTCAAACTATTGCAATTATCGAAACCGAAGGCCTCCCAACCCCCGAAGGGGGAAATCAAAGCGAGGTAAACTTAAATATTTCTGAATCGGTAAAAAGCATAGAAAGTAGCATTGTAAAATCTACTGATATTCTTTCTACACCCCCTTCGGGGGCTGGGGGGCTTTCCGATAAATTCTTTTCTCCTTTGGTGAAAAATATTGCCAAACAAGAAGGAATTTCAATTTCCGAATTAGAAGCAATTAATGGTTCTGGAAAAGAGGGACGCGTTACAAAAGAAGATATTTTGAATTATATAAAAAGCCCCCTAACCCCCAAAGGGGGAATTCCAAGCGGAGGTAAATTGGGGGTAAACCAAGACGAAATTAAAAATCCGAATGGAATTCTTGAACAAAATACTACAATAAATAAGCCACAACCCGCTCCCCCTTTGGGGGCTGGGGGGCTTTCCAATGGCGACGAAATTATAGAAATGGACAGAATGCGCAAGTTGATTTCTGGATATATGATGGTGTCAATAAATACATCTGCTCACGTGCAATCGTTTATTGAAGTTGATGTTACCACTATTTGGAAATGGCGCGAAAAAAATAAAATTGCTTTTGAAAAAAGAGAAGGAGAAAAGTTGACTTTTACTCCAATTTTTATGGAAGCGGTTGCCAAAGCATTGAAAGATTTCCCAGGAATGAACATTTCTGTTGATGGCGATTATATCATTAAAAGGAAAAACATCAACCTTGGAATGGCAGCTTCTTTGCCAAACGGAAACTTGATTGTTCCAGTAATAAAAAATGCCGATCAGTTGAATTTAGTGGGAATGGCAAAAGCAGTCAACGATTTAGGAAACCGTGCAAAAGCTGGAAAATTAAAACCAGACGATACTCAAGGCGGCACCTATACTGTAACAAACGTGGGTACTTTCGGAAGTGTTTTCGGAACACCAATCATCAATCAACCGCAAGTTGGGATTTTAGCTTTGGGAGCAATTCGCAAAGTTCCTGCCGTAATTGAAACCCCAGAAGGCGATTTCATTGGTATTCGCAACAAGATGTTTTTGTCTCACAGTTACGATCACCGAGTTGTTGACGGAGCGCTTGGAGGAAGTTTTGTAAAACGTGTTGCCGATTATTTAGAAGCTTTTGACATCAATAGAGAATTTTAAAACTTTAAATTTCACATAATAATCCTTCTTCAAATTATACCAAAACCCATCGATTTTAAATTGGTGGGTTTTGTTTTTTTTAGAAGCACCATTTTCGGTATTTTTTCAATTGTAATTCCTGCTGTCCATTGCAATCCACGCTAAAAAACGTGGGATTTCCATTTCCATCAGGGCTAAATCTAAATTCATTTTCTTTCTTTAAATGTATTTTTTATTCTGCATTATAAAAGTATATTTGTAGCACTAAATAATAAAAATGGAATTAAATTTAACAAGACCAATTTGCTTTTTTGACCTCGAAACCACAGGAATTGATGTCGCCAAAGATAGAATTGTTGAAATAGCGGTATTCAAAGTTTTTCCAAACGGAAACAAAGAAAGTAAAACCTGGTTGGTGAATCCTACAATTCCAATTCCACCTCAAACTACTGCTGTTCACGGAATAAATGATGAAAAAGTTGCCAACGAACCAACATTCAAAGAATTGTCGTCGGTAATTTATAATATGATAAAAGACAGCGATTTGGCGGGTTACAATTCCGACCGATTTGATATTCCATTATTAGCAGAAGAATTGCTGCGTGCGGGAGTTGATTTTGATATGAAAGGACGGGTTTCTGTTGATGTTCAAACGGTTTTCCACAAAAAAGAAGAACGAACTTTGAGCGCAGCATTAAAATTTTATTGTGGCGAAAACCTTATAAATGCCCATTCTGCAGAAGCCGATACAATGGCAACGTACGAGATTTTGAAAGCACAATTGGATCGGTATTCGGATTTGGATAATGATATGAAATCCTTGTCGGAATTTACAACCAGAAAACGATTGGCTGATTTTGCTGGAATGATTGCTTTTGATGACGATGACGAAGAAATTTTTGCTTTTGGAAAACACAAAGGCGTTAAAGTAAATAAAGTTTTAGACACTGAACCAGGATATTATAGTTGGATTCAAAATGCTGATTTCCCATTATATACCAAGAAAGTTTTAACAGCAATAAAGTTGCGAAAGTTGAATACAAAATAAAGGCCCCCTAACCCCCAAAGGGGGAATGAGCAACAAAAAAGCACCCCCTTCGGGGGAAGGGGGGCTGATATTTATGAAGATAATCTGCATCGGTAGAAATTACACCAAACACATTGAGGAATTGCAGAACGAGCGCCCAGACGAACCAGTGGTTTTTATGAAGCCTGATTCGGCAGTTTTGTTGCGGCAACACCCGTTTGTAATTCCAGAGTTTTCGGAAGATATTCATCACGAATTGGAAATAATTGTGAAAATTAATAAAGTTGGAAAGTACATTGATGCCAAATTTGCGCATAAATATTACGATGAAATTGGCGTTGGAATTGATTTTACAGCGAGAGATTTACAGCAAAAATTGAAAGACAAGGGTTTGCCGTGGGAAAAAGCCAAAGCATTTGACGGTTCAGCGGTAATTGGCGACTTTATTCAGAAAAGTGTTTTTAATTCGTTAGAAAATCTTAATTTTGAATTGACAAATAACGGGGTGACGGTTCAAAAGGGAAATACGGGTTTTATGTTGTGGAAAATTGATGAGCTTATTGCGTATGTTTCTCAATATTTCACCTTAAAAATTGGTGATATACTTTTTACAGGAACGCCTGAAGGTGTTGCTGCCGTTCATTCAGATGATATATTAGAAGGTTTTTTAGAAGGAAATAAACTGTTTAGAATTCAAGTAAAATAATGGCAATACATTACAATTTATCGAAAGTGTATGCAATTTCAGAAAATAATCCTGAATTTTTGCAGCAAATAATTCATTTGTTCGTTACCGAAACTCCGTTGGATTTAGCACAGATAAAGCAAGGTATTGAAGATAAAAATCATGAAATTTGCTATGAAGTTGCTCATAAAATAAAACAATCTTTAGATTTGTTGAGCTTGAATTTGGCTTTAGAAGAAATGCTACAAATAGAAGTTTGGGCAAAATCCAGGGGCAAAAAGAAAGAAATTAAAGAAATATTTAAAAGCGTTTCAAATCAAATTGAGAAAGCAATAAAAGAAATTAAGAAAGATTTCAATTTGCAAATGACCAATACATAATTCCCAACAACACCAAATTTTATCAATGAAAGCAGCCATAGTTACTATTGGAGACGAAATCTTAATAGGTCAAATTATCGATACCAATTCTGGTTTTATAGCAAAATCATTAGATAAAATTGGCGTAGAAATTCACGAAATTGTATCTATTAGCGATAATAAAAATCATATTTTGGAAACGTTTTCAAAACTTCAAAATCAAGTCGATTTAGTTATAATAACTGGCGGACTTGGACCTACAAAAGACGACATTACCAAACATACCTTTTGCGAATATTTTGAAGATAAATTGGTTAGAAACGAAGCGGTTGAAAAACACGTTATTGATTTAATTGAACGTGCAATGAAGCGTCCGGCCTCACAAATGAACAAAAATCAAGCTTTGGTTCCGTCAAAATGTATCGTGCTTCACAACCAAGTGGGAACCGCCCCAGGAATGTGGATGAAAAAAGAAAATACCGTTTATATTTCGTTGCCCGGCGTGCCTTACGAAATGAAATATATTGTTGAAAACGAAATTATCCCCAAAATTGTCAGAGAATATGAGCGTCCTTATATCATTCATAAAACAATTATGACGTATGGGCAAGGAGAAAGTTTGGTGGCAGAACGCATCGAAAATTGGGAAAATAATTTACCAGAATTTATAAAATTGGCGTATTTACCAAGTCCGGGAAGAGTTCGTTTGCGACTTTCAGCACGTGGAACCGACAAAGAATTTTTAGAACAAAAAATCGCGGAAAATGTACTTTCATTATCCAAAATAATTGGCGACATTATTGTTGGTTTCGATGGAGATGAAACTATAGAAGTGATTTTAGGACGGTTATTATCAGATAATAATAAGACACTGGCAACAGCCGAAAGTTGTACGGGTGGAAAAATCGCACAAGTGATAACCTCGGTTTCTGGCGCCTCAAAATATTTCAAAGGAAGCGTGGTAAGTTACGCTACGGAAACAAAAATTTCGGTTCTTGGACTTTCGGAACAACTCATAAAAGAACATTCGGTCGTGAGTTTTGAAGTTGCTAAAGCGATGGCAATTTCGGTGAAAAAAATAATGAAATCCGATTATGCAATTGCCACAACTGGAAACGCAGGACCAACAAAAGGAGAAGGAAATGCCGAAATCGGAACTGTTTTCATCGCAATTGCTACGCCAAACGAAGTAATTGTAGGGGAATTTGATTTTGGTCAACCCCGAGAAAAAGTCATAGATAGAGCCGTAAATAAGGCTTTTGAAATGCTGCAAAAAGAAATTTTAAAAAATCTACTTTAATAATTTTGTATTATAGGTTTATTTTTTGTTTCTTTGCACCCTGATTTTGAATAACGATAAAAAATAAGCATAATGTCAAGAGTTTGTGACCTTACGGGTAAAAAAGCAATGGTAGGAAATAACGTTTCCCACGCCATGAATAAAACCAAAAGAAAGTTTTCTGTAAACTTACTTAAAAAACGTTTTTATCTTCCTGAAGAAGACAGATGGATTACTCTTAGAGTAGCAGCATCTACTATAAAAACTATCAACAAAAATGGAATCGCTGCAGTTTTGAAAAAAGCACAAGCAGGTGGATTTATTAAATAATCCTCTCGAAATTCGGGAAGAATAATTATACAAAATGGCAAAGAAAGGCAACAGAATTCAGGTAATTTTAGAATGTACAGAACACAAAACTTCAGGTGTTTCTGGAACTTCTAGATACATTACAACTAAGAACAAAAAAAATACTCCAGATAGATTAGAAATTAAAAAATTCAATCCAATCTTGAAACGCGTAACAGTTCACAAAGAAATTAAATAATTAGAGATTTTAATAAAAATCTCAAATGGTTACATTTGAAGGTTTAATTAAAATACACAAATAAACATAACTAGTCATGGCAAAGAAAACCGTAGCAACATTACAGACAGCCTCAAAAAGATTGTCAAAAGCCATCAAAATGGTAAAATCCCCAAAAACTGGCGCATACACATTCGTAGAATCTATTATGACACCAGAATTAGTTGACGAATTCTTGAAAAACAAGTAATTTTAAAAAACATTATATAGAAAAGCTACTTTCATTCGGAAGTAGCTTTTTTATTTTTTATATTTACACCATAAATTTTTAGGAGCGAATTTGTAGTGTTTTTCAACCAATGCAATTCCCGCTGTTCGCAGTATTTTTTTGTTACAACGTTAGTTTTTTACTACAAAATTCCACCAAACAAAAAAAAATACTTGCTGCCATCGGGGCTACTGGAGCAATCACTTTCTGATTCTGAAATTTTTGGATTTTTAAAATCAAACCTCGAAATATCGAGCGTAAAAAGTAAATAAAAATGAGTTTTTTCAAAAAATTATTCTCGTCAGAAAAAAAGCAATCCTTAGACAAAGGATTAGAACAATCTAAAACTTCTTTCTTCTCAAAGCTCACAAAAGCCGTAGCAGGAAAAACTAAAGTTGACGATGAGGTTTTAGACAACCTCGAAGAAATCCTTATTTCTTCAGACGTTGGCGTAAATACAACTCTAAAAATAATCACCCGAATTGAAAACCACGTTTCCGAAAATAAATATTTAGGAACAGAAGAACTCAATGAAATTCTACGAAACGAAATCGCAAGCCTTCTTTCAGAAACCAATTCTGGCGAAGCAACCGAATTTGTAATTCCAACAACTACAAAACCCTACGTATTAATGGTTGTAGGCGTCAATGGAGTTGGTAAAACAACAACAATCGGAAAATTAGCCCACCAATTCAAAAAACAAGGTTACCATGTAGTTCTTGGAGCAGCCGATACTTTTCGTGCCGCAGCTATTGACCAATTACAAGTTTGGGCAGATAGAGTAGGAGTTCCGTTGGTAAAACAACAAATGGGAAGTGATCCTGCTTCGGTAGCTTTTGATACCTTGCAATCTGCAGTTTCTCAAAATGCCGATATTGTAATAATTGATACCGCAGGACGTTTGCATAATAAAGTAAACTTAATGGCCGAATTAACCAAAGTAAAACGCGTAATGCAAAAAGTGGTTGGTGAAGCACCTCACGATGTTTTATTAGTTTTAGATGGTTCCACAGGACAAAATGCTTTTGAACAAGCCAAACAATTTACAGCTGCAACCGAAGTTACTTCTTTGGCAGTAACAAAATTAGACGGAACTGCAAAAGGCGGTGTGGTAATTGGCATTTCAGATCAATTTCAAATACCAGTAAAATATATTGGTGTTGGCGAAGGAATTGAAGATTTACAAGTTTTTAATAAATACGAATTTGTTGATTCCTTCTTTAAATAATTTAAACATGGAATTTTATAAAAATCTAAAACCAATTCATCTTTATTTGTGTAGTATAGTATTCATTGTACTTTCAAATGTAGTTAGAGACAAAAACCAAACTATTTATTTGATTTTTCTGATGCTTGGAGTAGTTTTATTTGCTCTGGGATTTAGTAAAAAAATAAAAAGATAAAAGTTTTATTATTGATATAAGGCACTTATTTTCTGCCATAAAACTTCATCAAAATCTGACAAGGCTAAATTTGAAGTATCTGCGGCATCACCCATTCTGATTACCACCATGTTTTTACTTGGGATCACATATATTTTTTGATCGTCTTTTCCCAAAGCCATAAACATATCGGTTGGTGCTGTTGAAATTAAACTCCCATTAAATTGTAATTGTGTTTGAGGTAAATGAAAACTAGATTTTCCATTCAGCCACCATAAATACCCATAAGATAAATTAATATTTTGAGAAGTAGTTGTTGCTTGATTTAAAAAGGATGAATTAATTACTTGACTTCCATTCCAATTTCCATTATTCAATGCTAATAATCCAAAACGAGCCATACTTCGAGTTGTACTGAAATAAATTTTCAAACCTAAATTAGTGCCAGTCCCTATATACCAAAATCCATTTGAACTCATGCCAATTTTATCTCGCAACTTGGTGTTGAAATAAGTATTCCAGCTTTGTCCTGTTGCTTGTTCAACAACGTCTTGAAGTTTTACATATACATTATGATACGCCCATCGAGTTCCTGAATCCGCTATATATTGAAGATTGATAGGGGAAACTTCATCACCCAAAGTATCATCTAATCCGGAATTCATCTTTAATAAATTTTTGCAGGTAATTAAATTTTCTTTTGCTAATGGGGCACTTGTCCAACCAGTTCCTATATAATCTGAAACCTTATTATTCGTATTAATAAATCCTTCTTGTTCAGCAATTCCTGTGACAGTAGATGTTAAAGTCTTTCCAGCACTGTTCCATTTCCAAAGTGTTGATGCAGTATGTCCGTTGAAATAGTTTTCCATTACAATTTTGCCGTTTACAAGAATGATAAATGATTTAGAATTCTTTAGTACTAAATAATCTAATAAGGGTTGCATCGCATTTTGATTCCATCCCAAAGACGCAATTGATTCTGTTTCCCATGTTGAATTTCCGTCAATAGGAGGAAAATACATTGAATTTGAAGAAGTAGAAGACGAATCAGAGCAACTTGTAAGAATTACAATTAGAAATAATACTATAATGCTACTTTTTTTCATAATGGTTTTAATAATCAGACCTTAAAAATATAAAAAAGTTTAATATTATTCGATTTTTTTTAGAAATAAATAGGAGTTTCAAAACTATAAAAAAGTAAATTTGTACAAAATGACATCTTATGAAAAAACCCATTGCAATAGTATTTCTTTTTATTCTCTCTGCTTGTCATCAAAAAGTTACGACACAAGATGTTTCTAAACTGAATGGCTACTGGGAAATCGAGAAAGTGATTCTTTCCGATGGAACTAAAAAAGAATATACTTATAACGAGTCGTTTGATTATTTTCAAATAAAAGCAAATAAAGGTTTCAGAAAGAAAGTGATGCCGCAATTGGACGGTCGATTTTTAGTGAATAATCAATCTGAAAAAATTGAAATTACTTTTGAAAACGATATTACGTATATTAATTACAAAACGCCTTATGCTAAATGGAAAGAAGAAATTGAATCTCTTTCAAATGAGAAGTTAGTTGTTATAAATGCTTCAAAGGCAGAATATCATTATAAAAAATCGGCACCAATAAATATTTTAGGAGATGGCAAAACGACTAAATAACGAAAGTTCTATTGGAGATGTTCTAAAAGAAATTATCCAAAGTAATAAATTACAACCCGGAATGGATCAAGTTTCTGTGAAAGAGGCTTGGGTTTCATTAATGGGAAATGGCGTGAATAGTTATACCAAAAATGTCACACTGAAAGGAAGTACTTTATATGTAGAATTAACGTCATCTGTTTTACGAGAAGAATTGAGTCATGGAAAATCTAAAATTATCGCCATGATAAATGAAGAATTGCGTCGTGATATTGTTAAAGACGTCATATTGAGATAGTTTTTTAGCTAATCTTGTATTTAGAATAAAGTTAGCACGTCATTAAAAGCATTCGAATAATCAATTTTTTTCTTGACTTTTTCTTTCAAATTGTCTGGTTTTTTAATAAAGAAGAAGGTGGTTTACAATTAATGAAGATTATGTAAAAATAAAGTGTACCTTTGCGCCATTAAAAATCACAGATGGAATCTATTAGAAACATTGCAATTATTGCCCACGTCGATCACGGTAAAACAACTTTGGTTGATAAAATTATGTATCACTGTCAGTTATTTCGTGACAACGAAAACACGGGTGATCTAATCCTTGACAACAACGACTTAGAGCGTGAAAGAGGTATCACAATTACCTCAAAAAATGTTTCTGTAGTTTACAAAGGAACAAAAATCAACATTATTGACACTCCTGGTCACGCCGATTTTGGCGGTGAAGTTGAGCGTGTATTGAATATGGCTGATGGAGTTTGTTTGCTTGTTGATGCTTTTGAAGGTCCAATGCCTCAAACACGGTTTGTTTTACAAAAAGCACTTGACTTAGGTTTGAAACCTTGCGTTGTAATCAACAAAGTAGATAAAGAAAACTGTACTCCTGAAGAAGTTCACGAAAAAGTTTTCGACTTAATGTACGAATTAGGCGCGGAAGAGTGGCAGTTAGATTTTCCAACTGTTTACGGTTCTGCTAAAAATAACTGGATGTCGGATCATTGGGAAAATGTAACTGATAATGTGGAAGCATTATTAGATATGGTTATCGAAAATGTACCAGCTCCTAAAGTTTCTGAGGGAACACCACAAATGTTGATTACATCTTTAGACTTCTCTGCGTTTACAGGCCGAATCGCTATTGGTCGTTTGGAAAGAGGTGTTTTGAAAGAAGGAATGCCAATTTCTTTATGCAAAAGAGACGGTGTAATAATGAAATCACGTATTAAAGAATTACACACTTTTGAAGGTTTAGGTCGTAAAAAAGTACAACAAGTAGTTGCTGGAGATATTTGTGCAATTGTAGGAGTTGAAGGTTTTGAAATTGGAGATACAATCGCTGATTTTGAAAATCCAGAAGCATTACAAACTATTGCTATTGACGAGCCTACTATGAGTATGTTATTTACAATTAATGACTCTCCTTTCTTCGGTAAAGAGGGTAAATTTGTTACTTCTCGTCATATTAGAGAGCGTTTGACAAAAGAATTAGAGAAAAACTTAGCAATGAAATTAGGTGAAACTGATTCTGCTGACAAATTCATGGTTTTTGGTCGTGGAGTATTGCACTTGTCTGTTCTTATTGAAACAATGAGAAGAGAAGGATATGAATTGCAAATCGGTCAACCACAAGTTATCATTAAAGAAATTGATGGTAAAAAATGTGAACCTATTGAGGAGTTAACCATCGACTTACCAGAATCACTTTCAGGAAGAGCGGTAGAGTTTGTAACTCTTCGTAAAGGTGAAATGTTGAGTATGGAAACCAAAGGGGAACGTATGATAATAAAATTTAATATCCCATCTCGTGGAATTATTGGGTTGCGTAATCAATTGCTTACGGCTACTGCTGGTGAAGCAATTATGGCACACCGTTTTATAGGATATGAGCCTTACAAAGGAGAAATTTCTGGACGTAACAAAGGATCATTAATTTCTATGGAAAAAGGAAAAGCCATCCCTTATTCTATCGATAAATTGCAAGATCGTGGTAAGTTCTTCGTTGAACCAAATGCTGAAATTTACGAAGGTCAAGTAATTGGAGAAAATTCTCGTGGTGATGATATGTGTGTAAACGTAACCAAAGAGAAAAAACAATCCAATGTACGTTCCTCTGGAAATGATGAAAAAGCAAGGATTATTCCTCCAATCATTTTTTCATTAGAAGAAGCTTTAGAATATATTCAAAAAGATGAATATGTTGAGGTTACTCCAAAATGTATTCGTTTGAGAAAAATTTATTTGACAGAAACCGATAGAAAAAGATTCAAAATCTAATTTTATTTATTTTATATTTAAAAGCCATTCGAGAGAATGGCTTTTTTTATGCGTTATTTATAAAAATATAAAGGGAAAATGGATTCAGATTACCCTTTATTTATTTTAAATGCGATTTAATTTCTATTTAAAATAAGAAAACGATTCGTTATTTTTAATTTTCAATAAACTCTCGTAAATCAATTTAATAACGTTTTCAACGTCTTCACGATGCACCATTTCCACAGTGGTATGCATGTATCGCAAAGGAAGTGATATTAATGCCGATGCAACTCCGCCATTGCTATACGCAAAAGCATCGGTGTCTGTTCCTGTAACTCGTGACGATGCCAATCTTTGAAACGGAATTTCATTTGCCAAAGCAGCATCTAAAATCAATTCTCTTAAATTATTTTGAACCGCTGGAGCATACGTAATAACAGGTCCTTTACCAATTTTTATCTCGCCTTCAATTTTCATATCAATCATTGGCGTTGAGGTATCGTGGCAAACATCAGTTACAATTGCCACATTTGGTTTTATGGTTTTCGTAATCATTTCGGCACCTCGAAGACCTACTTCTTCCTGAACAGAATTGGTTATGTACAATCCAAAAGGCAATTTCACTTCGTTTTCGTGAAGCAAACGAGCCACTTCTGCAATCATAAAGCCACCCATTCTATTATCAATTGCTCGGCAAACGAATTTGTTTTCGTTCATAATCATAAATTCATCAGGATACGTAATTACGCAACCTACGTGAATTCCCATTTTTTCAACAGCCGCTTTATTATCGCAACCCGTATCAATAAAAAGATTGCTAATTTTTGGATTTTCCTCTTTGTCTCGATTGCGAGTGTGAATGGCAGGCCAACCAAAAACGCCTTTCACAATTCCGTTTTTAGTGTGAATATTAACTATTTTTGAAGGTGCAATTTGATGATCCGAACCACCATTTCTGATTACATATATCAATCCGTCTTCGGTAATATAATTAACATACCAAGAAATTTCATCCGAATGACCTTCAATAACCACCTTGTAAGGTGCGTCAGGATTGATAACTCCCACAGCCGTCCCGTATGTATCCGTGATTAAAGTATCCACGTAGGGTTTCAAATAATCCATCCAAATTTTCTGTCCTTCTGCTTCAAATCCTGTTGGCGAAGCATTATTTAAATACTGCTCTAAAAAAGCAATTGACGTGTCTTTCAATATCGATTTTGCATTCATAAAATATTTTTTTCGCTAATTTATAAATTTGGCATCACACTTGTTATATATAAAGTATATTTTTGACAAATAAATAACGTTTCAAATGAAAATAGTTCACTATATACTTTTTTGCCTCCTACTTTCTTTATGTTCTTTTGCTCAAGTAGTAAAATTAGACACGGTGAAAGTGCAACAATTTAGCGAAGAAAACGACACTATTCTGAAAGATCCAATCCTTTTGGAAGAAGTTATTATTCACAAATACAAACTCGATCCAGAAAGCAAAAAACAATTTTTGATTCTTCAAAACCGTGTTTATAAGGTATATCCATTTGCAAAAATTGCTTCCGAAAGATTGACAGGCTTGAATAAAAATATGGCAATTCTCAAATCAAATAGAGATAAACGAAAATATTTCAAAATCGTTGAAGACTATATCGAGAACGAATTTACCGATAAACTCAAAAAATTATCACGCAAACAAGGGCAAATTTTAGTGAAATTAATCTACCGCCAAACCGGGCAAACCACCTTCGATTTAATAAAAGAACACAAAAGTGGTTGGAAAGCATTTTGGTCAAACACCACCGCCCGATTATTTGATATTAGCTTAAAAACAGGTTATGCGCCCTATCAAGTCAACGAAGATTACCTCATAGAAACCATTTTGGAACGCGCCTTCAACAGCGGAAGATTAGTAAAACAAGCCCCCGCAACACCGATAGACTATGATAAATTATCAGATTATTGGTATTCAAAAGCGAACGAAATCAACAAATAATTATAATTCTTATTACAAGGAGTTGCGAGGCTGGAAGCAAAGTAATCTTGAGCTCTTTCCAGCTTTCCGTTTCAAGTCCTCATTCAAAAAGTTGTTTTTCTAAGTCTAAAAAGGAGCTTCCTTTGGTCGCTTTTTTTAGCCAAGAAAAACTATCTTTTTTCACTTCGGGCTTTCCACTTCAATCTGGGCTATTTTTTTTGGCATAAAAGGCAATTTTTTTTTTGCTTGGCAATAAAAGTTTTTTATCTTTGCCGACCCTATTGGTGTCAATATTATCACTATCAATAGGTTAAAGAATTGCA